>DATLOY010000110.1:0-20008 GCA_035536015.1 Sphingomicrobium sp. | reverse complement strand
TGGCACTTCGACAAGAATTCCGAGGAGAACCGCGCTTATTACTCCGCGCCGCTGGCGATGAAGGTCGAATATGGCGCCTTCTACCTCGCGCTCGCCGGCTATCTCGCCCTGATGACCGAAGGCACGCACGCCATGATCGGCACGGTCACCGGCAACTGATCACGATAACAGGAGGGATTGAATGACGGACTCGGCTCGACCGGACGCTTATACTGGTGTTGACGACGGCAATTTCGCTTTAGCGACCGTAGCCGGGCTCGCCACCGCCGCTTTGGGTGCAATTCTCTGGGCGGTATTCGTCTATCTGACGCATATGGAACTGGGGCTCATCGCGATCGCGCTGGGCGCCCTTGTCGGTATCGCCATTCAGAGGGCAGGGCGCGGCTCGGATATGAAGTTCCGTCTTCTCGGCGGAGCCTGCGCGGCTCTCGGCTGGGGGTTTGGAATGGTTCTGTCCACCCTCGCCTTGCTCGCGGAGGAAGCGGGCCAGCCCTTCCTCGACGTCGTGGCTCGTGTCGGACTTGGAACCGGCATTAGCCTTGCGACCAAGACCTCCGAAGCGATTGATCTGCTGTTCCTGGCGATCGCCGTTTGGGAGGGTTACAAGCTGTCGTCCAGGCAGCACTGAAAAGGGCGGGTCAGGAAACGGCCGCTCGAACGGGGCTGCCAATGACGTCGCGATCGGTGGTCCTGCCTTGCGTATTGCTCTTTCGACAAACAGGGCAGATAATAATGTCCATCAGTGTGCCGACCGAAATCTGACCGCCCGCAGGCATGCGTCTGCGGAGCAGGTGAAGTGCACATGAGCGGAATCGATCGACCGGCTTCGCAGGCAATTTGAGATTGTCGTCTCAAGTGAGGCGGGACCGTTGCCGACTCGCGTTTGTATTAGCGGCTGCAAGATCGATTGAACGCTCGTGGGTGCTCACGGAACGGACATCGTCGGCTTCGAGCTCGGCGGAACTGCGATGCCCAGGTCAGGAGGCCTACGATGGCTACGGGCAAGACAACGGGCAATTCCGAATTTCTCGAATTCCTGAAAGGCGCGCCGACGCTGGACGAAGCGACGTCGCAAGAGACGACGGAGCTTACCGGCGTCGTTTCGCGCACCGAAGACGGTAAGTTTGCGATCACGACGGCCCATGGACAGACCTACGAAATGGACGCTGCGGCTGTTCAGCAGTTCCGAGCGGTGGAAGGGCACGGATTTTCCAAGATCGCGACGATCCAGATCACGAATGAAGCGCTGAAGGCAGCCGTTCTCCGGCAAATCAAGCCGGTCTTCAAGGACATGATCAAGGACCCGATCAAGGAGGTCATTGGTGACGGCGGAAAGCTGCCCCCGATCGACAAGTTCCCGCCACAGGACAAACAGCCGCCTATCGATACCCTTGCGATCAAGGACATTCATACCGATCCGGCAGCCGACAAGTTTCCGCACACCGAGACCATCGCGTTCAAGGATGTGCACAAGGATCCGCTGTCGGACCCCACGGGTGGTCACAAGCCTTTCATCACCGATCCAATCATCGATAAGGCTCCGCTCAAAGACATCCGTAAGGATCCGCTGAGCGACCCAATCAAGCCGGTCTTCGACCCCCAGGGCACCGGTCCCGCGGATGTGGTCCAGACCAACCCGATAGACCAGGTGGTCAACCCCGCGGCCGCAATGGCTGGGGGCCCAATGCCCTTTGCGATTGCGACACCGCACCATGCGTCCGCCGAGGCTCTCGCGATGCAGATGGGCGCGCCCACGGCGGGTTACGGCGGCGGCCAGAATTACAAACCGCTGCCTTGGGAAAAGCATCCGTGGGGAGAGAAAATACCCTGGGCCGACACCCGCAAGGAGATGATCAAGGAGCCTATTCACGACACCCGCAAGGAGTTGATCGGAGACCCCAAACGCATTTGGGAGGGCACTTGGGATCCTGGGCAGATCTCTCAGGGGCCTCTGCCGGAGCCCTGGGCCGGAGGCGGCATTCAGGGTTTCGGTTTCATTTGATCGTCCGATGCTCGGAAGGCCGGCGCTATCAGGCGCCGGCCTCCTTCCCAGCCCAGGAGTTCCCTCATGACAATCGTGGTTTTCAGCGAGCCTACGGACGTGCACGCGCAGTCGGTAATTCGCGAACTCGCGAAGGCCGGCGAGTCCGATGTCCGGCTGGTCGACCTTCGCGACGTTCCGCAGCGAGCCTCTGTCACCATGGCCTTCAGCAATGCACATGGGAGCGGTTTCGAACTCGCCATAGGCAATGGCCCGCCGGTTCGGCTCGACGCGGTCCAATCTTTCTGGTGGCGACGACCTCAGACCTTCGTTCTTCCCGGCGGGATGGATGCCAACTCGCAGCACTTCGCACTGACGGAGCTTTCGACGGCCTTTCAGGGCCTGTGGCAGTGCACGACCGGGCTTTGGATCAATGATCCGGTGCGCGATTCCGCAGCGGCGCACAAACCGTGGCAGCTCGAAACGGCACGCGACGTTGGACTCGCCATTCCCGATACTTTGATGACGACGGATCCGGAAAAGGTCAGAGCCTTTTGGGAATCCCGGCGCGGGGAGGTGATCTACAAACCTTTCCTTCAGACTTTCCATTCGTGGCGGGAAACCCGGCAGCTGAAACGGGAAGAGCTCGCGCTGCTGGATTCGGTTCGCCTCGCACCCGTGATCTTCCAATCTCTGGTGCCGGGCGCTGCGGACCTCAGGGTGACGATCATCGGCGATGAAATCTTCCCGGCCGCGGTCGACATCGACAAGATGGAATACAAGCTCGACGTACGCCTCAACCAGCAGGCCTACGAACGGCACCAGTTACCGGCGGATGTCGGGGCAAAACTCCTCGAGCTGATGCGGCGGTTGGGCCTCGAATATGGAGCGATCGATCTGCGCCTCACTCCGGATGGCGAATATGTCTTCTTCGAGGTCAATCCTGCAGGGCAGTTCCTCTTCGTCGAGCACGCCTGCGGACTTCCCATCAGTGCCGCGCTGGCGGCGCGCCTGGCAGCCGGAAGGGAAGGGTCCGTGGACGCCCTCGCGGCATGATCGTCCCCAGCGAAAAAGGGCCGCCCCAGCGGAGCGGCCCTTCCTTGTTCCGTAAGTCGACGATGCGTGGGGTTTAGCCCAGCATCTCCTGCTCGAGCTTCTTCGCCATCTCCTCGATGTTCTCGGGCGGCCATCCGGGAATGTCCATGCCGAGTCGAAGGCCCATGCTGGCGAGCACTTCCTTGATTTCGTTCAAGCTCTTGCGGCCGAAGTTCGGCGTTCTGAGCATCTCGGCCTCGGTCTTCTGCACGAGGTCGCCGATGTAGATGATGTTGTCGTTCTTGAGGCAATTGGCGCTGCGCACCGACAGTTCGAGCTCATCCACCTTCTTGAGCAGGTAGCGGTTGAGCTGGTTGGTGTCGGTCTGCACCTCCGCCGCCATCGGCATGGGCTGGCCGATCATCGGCGAGGGCGCCATGCGCACCTGGCTCTCGTCGAAGTGGACGAATAGCTGCAGCTGGTCCTGGAGGATGCGCGCCGCGTAAGCGAGTGCGTCTTCCGGGGTCACCGTGCCGTCGGTCTCGAGCGTCAGCGTGAGCTTGTCGTAATCGAGCTCCTGGCCGACGCGGGTGTTTTCGACCTTGTAGGCGACCTGGCGGACGGGGCTGTAGAGCGCGTCGACCGGAATGAGCCCGATCGGCGCGTCGGCCGGCCGGTTGGCCTGGCTCGGCTGATAGCCTTTGCCGACGTCGACGGTGAGCTCCATGTTGAGCGTCGCGCCATCGTCGAGGTGGCAGATGACGAGGTCGGGGTTGGTGACCTCGATGTCGCCCGTCGCCTGGATCATCCCCGCGGTAACTTCGGCAGGGCCGGTGGCGGCGAGGTGAAGGCGCTTCGGCCCCTCGCCTTCCATCTTCAGCGCGATCTGCTTCACGTTGAGGACGATGTCGGTCACGTCCTCGCGGACACCCGCGAGGCTCGAAAACTCATGCAGCACGCCGTCGATCTTGATCGACGTGACGGCGGCACCCTGAAGCGAGCTCAAAAGCACCCGGCGAAGCGAGTTGCCGAGAGTCATTCCGAAGCCGCGCTCCAGCGGCTCGGCGACGAAGACTGCGCGGCGGCGGTTGTCGCCCCCGCTCGCCTTCTTCTCGAGCGCGTTCGGCTTCTTCAGTTCCTGCCAGTTCTTTGCGTTGACGGCCATGTTTTCGTCCTGCCTTGTGGCGAGGCGTCCCTCGCCGGTACAAACTCTTCAAACACCGCGATTTTCCTCGCGGCAGCGGCTTCAGGTCTCGGTCAGACCCGGCGCCGCTTCGACGGACGCACCCCGTTGTGCGGGATCGGGGTCACGTCACGGATCGAGGTGATCTGGAAGCCGACCGCCTGAAGCGCGCGAAGGGCGCTCTCGCGGCCCGAACCCGGACCCTTGACTTCCACTTCGAGCGTGCGGACGCCATGTTCCGCAGCCTTGCGGCCCGCGTCTTCCGCCGCGACCTGCGCCGCATATGGGGTCGACTTGCGGCTGCCCTTGAAGCCCATGAGGCCCGCCGAGCTCCACGCTATGGCGTTGCCCTGCGCGTCGGTGATCGTGATCATCGTATTGTTGAAGCTGGCGTTCACGTGAGCGACGCCGGCGGTGATGTTCTTGCGCTCCCTTCTGCGAAGGCGCTGGGGTGCTTGAGCCATTTGTCCCTAATCCCTGAAATCTCGTGGTACCGTTCGTCCCGAGCAGCGGCGACGCCGCGTCTCGAAGGACCGGCTTACTTTTTCTTGCCCGCGATCGGCCGGGCCTTGCCCTTGCGGGTGCGCGCATTGGTGTGCGTGCGCTGGCCGCGGACCGGAAGGCCCTTGCGATGGCGAAGCCCGCGGTAGCAGGCCAGGTCCATCAGCCGCTTGATGTTCATCGCGGTTTCGCGGCGGAGATCGCCTTCGACCTGATAATCGCGGTCGATTTCCTCGCGGATGTGAAGGACTTCCTGGTCGGTGAGGTCCTGGACCCGCTTCTCCGGCGCAATGCCGAGCTTCTGCGTGATCTTCTTGGCCGTGGTCGGGCCGATTCCGTGGATGTAGGTCAGCGCGACTTCCACGCGCTTGTTCGTGGGGATGTTCACCCCGGCAATACGAGCCATTCTCTACCCTTCTTCAGCTCCACAGGGCACGATGCCCCATCTCGTCGCTAGAAAGCCCCTCCCAGACGAAAAACCGACGCGCGCACGAATGCGCCGCCGGAAACCGGTGAAACGGGATATGGTGCAGATAAGATTGCACCGGAGCGGAGTCAAGCGCACCCGCGTTGTGCCCGCCATGAACGAAAAGCGCATCCACCAAATCTTCGTCGTCAGCGTGCTTTTCAAGGGCGTGCACGCACTCATCGAGATCGTCGGAGGCCTCGCGCTATACCTCACCAGCACCGCGACGATCATCAACTGGATCAATCGCTTCAGCCAGGGCGAACTGACCGAAGACCCGAACGACTGGATCGCACGGCAGGTGCTGAAATTCGGTCAGCATTTCTCGGTCGCCGAGCATAATTTCTACGCCTTTTACCTCCTCAGCCACGGGCTGATTAAGTCGGCTCTGGTCATCGGACTGCTGCGCGAGAAGATCTGGGCTTATCCCGCGAGCATTGCGGTCTTCGGGCTGTTCATCGCCTATCAGCTCTATCGACATAGCTTTACCCACGACATCGCCTTGATCTTGCTGAGCATCTTCGACCTGTTCGTCATCATCCTCGCGGTTCATGAGTACCGGCTGTTGCGGAAGCACCTCCCGACCCACTAAGCGTCGGGCAATGCAGCGCCTGACACTCGCCGGCGGCATCCCCGAGACCTTGAAGGGAAGCATCGTCGCGCTCGGCAATTTCGACGGATTCCACCTTGGCCACCAGGCGGTTGTCGGGCGAGCGATCCAGCGTGCCTTTCACGAGCGGCGGCCGGTCATCGTGGCGACCTTCGATCCGCACCCGGTTCGCTTCTTCAAGCCCGACGTTCCGCCGTTCCGCCTGACCTCGCTGGGCCAGCGCGAGAATCTCTTCGCGCACGCAGGCGCGGATGCGATGCTGGTGTTCGAATTCAATGCCGCGCTCGCCTCGATGGACGCGGAGGAGTTCGTCGCGGACGTGCTGGCGAAGCGGATCGGCGCGGCAGGAGTCGTCACCGGCGACGATTTCAGCTTCGGCAAGGGCCGCCTGGGAGACGTGGCCTTGCTGAGGTCGCTCGGCGAGAAGCATGGCATTGCCGCCGAAGCGGTCGCGCAGGTCTCGCTCGACGGTGAACGCATCTCCTCCGGCCGAATCCGCGAAGAGCTGATCGCCGGCAATACCGGCACAGCGACGCACATGCTGAGCCGCGATTATGCGATCGAGGGCGTGGTCCAGCGCGGGGATGCCCGTGGCCGGGAGCTTGGCTATCCGACCGCGAACCTGGAATTGGGCGACTACCAGCGGCCGAAATATGGAATCTACGCCGTGCGCGTCACGCTTGACGACGCGAGCGAGCATCCCGGCGTCGCCAGCCTCGGCATCCGTCCGACCTTCGAGCCTCCGCAGGAGCTGCTCGAGGCTTATTTGTTCGGGTTCGACGGCGACCTGTACGGCAGGACCGTCGAGGTCGCGCTCCACGCTTACATCCGCGAGGAACGGAAGTTCGACGATCTCGACGCGCTCGTCGCCCAGATGCGCGACGACGAGGCTCGGGCGCGGCACCTGCTCGCCATCGATTGATCGTCCAATTTGCAATCTGACGAGTGACCGCTAGAGCCCGCGCGAATGGCCGACGTGACCACCAAGCCCGACTATCGAACCACCGTTTTCCTTCCGAAGACCGACTTTCCGATGAAGGCCGGCCTTCCGCAGAAGGAGCCGGTGATCGCCGCACGCTGGGAGTCCGAAGGGCTCTACCAGCAGATCCGGCGCGCCCGCGACGGACGGGAGAAGTTCATCTTCCACGACGGCCCGCCCTACGCCAACGGCGACATCCACATCGGCCACGCGCTCAATCACACGCTCAAGGACATGGTCGTCCGCACCCAGAGCCTGCTCGGAAAGGACGCGCCCTACGTTCCGGGCTGGGACTGCCACGGCCTCCCGATCGAGTGGAAGGTCGAGGAGCAATACAGGAAGAAGAAGCTCAACAAGGACGAGGTCCCGGCAAAGGAATTCCGCGCCGAGTGCCGTGCCTATGCCCAGCATTGGGTCGACGTTCAGCGGGAGCAGCTGAAGCGCCTCGGCATCAGCGCGAACTGGGACAAGCCCTATCTCACGATGGACTATTTCGCGGAGGCGACGATCGTCTCCGAATTGTTCAAGTTCGCGGAGAGCGGCCAGCTCTACCGCGGCGCCAAACCGGTGATGTGGTCGCCGGTCGAAAAGACCGCGCTGGCCGAGGCCGAGATCGAATATGAGGACATCGTCTCGACCCAGATCGATGTCGCGTTCGAGATCGTCGAAAGCCCGATCCCGGAGCTTGTCGGCGCCTATGCGGTGGTGTGGACAACGACACCCTGGACGATCCCGGTCAACCAGGGAATCGCTTACGGTACTGAGATTGAATACTGCCTCGTCGAAGCTACGCTTCACATAGTCGAAAAGGAGATTACGCCTTTCGGTGGTTCGGTTATCTCCGGCGGGCCCGCAACCACATGGATTCAAAAGCTGTTGGTCGCTGAACCTTTGGTTGGCGATCTGTGGTCACGGATCATTGACGGGCAAAGAGCGCGGCTCTCCGACGCTGGCGTTTCGGGCACGCTAAAGCCCCTTCAGAAGTTCAAAGGCTCCGACCTCGCCGGTACGATCGCCCAGCACCCGATGCACAAGCTCGGCGGCTTCTTCGCCAAACCTCGCCCCTTCCTTCCCGGCGCCTTCGTCACGACCGACCAGGGCACCGGCCTCGTCCACATGGCTCCGGACCACGGCGAGGACGATTTCGAGCTGTGCAAGGCCAACGGCATCGACCCGGTCTTCGCGGTCGACGCGGGCGGCTTCTACCGCGCCGACTGGCTGTGGCTCGGCGGCCAGGGCAGCGTCATCAACGCCAAGTTCAATGCGCCCGACGGGCCGATCTGCTCCGACCTGCGCGAGGCCGGCGCGCTGCTCGCCGCCAGCGCCGACTTCCAGCACAGCTATCCGCATAGCTGGCGGTCCAAGGCCAAGGTCATCTACCGCTGCACGCCGCAATGGTTCATCGCGATGGACCGCCCGCTGCCCGCTTGGCACTGCCAGAGCTTTGCCGAGCAACGCTGGGAGAATGAGGGCGGCGCCACCCAAGAAACGCCGACTCTCCGCCAGCTGGCGACAAAAGCCATCGCGGATACCCGCTTCGTGCCCGAGAAGGGCCGCAACCGATTGGGCTCGATGGTCGAGGGCCGACCCGACTGGGTGATCAGCCGCCAGCGCGCCTGGGGCGTTCCGATCGCTTTGTTCGTCGAGCGCAAGAGTGGCGAGCTGCTGGTCGATGCCGAGGTTAACGCGCGCATCGTCGAAGCCGTCGGGAAGGAGGGCGTCGACGCCTGGGACCCGGCGAATGCCGCGCATTTCCTCGGGAACCGCAACCCCGACGATTATGAGATGGTCAGCGACATCCTCGACGTCTGGTTCGACAGCGGCTGCACCCACGTCTTCACGCTGGAGAGCGGCCACTGGCCCGAGGAGCGCTGGCCCGCCGACGTCTATGTCGAAGGGTCCGACCAGCATCGCGGATGGTTCCAGTCGTCGCTGCTGGAAAGCTGCGGAACGCGCGGACGCGCGCCTTACGATGCGGTGCTGACCCACGGCTTCACGATGGACTCGAAGGGCATGAAAATGTCCAAGAGCCTCGGCAATACGGTCAGCCCGATCGACCTGATGCGCGATTATGGCGCGGACATCCTTCGGCTCTGGGCCCTGTCGGTGGACTTCACCGAGGACCATCGGATCGGGAAGGAGATCCTCGCCGGTGTCGCGGACCAATATCGCAAGCTCCGCAATACGTTCCGGTACCTGCTCGGCGCCCTCGACGGATTTGATGGACACAGTCCCCACTCGGCGACTGTCCCCGTGGAGCAGATGCCTGAGCTCGAACGCTACGTGCTCCACCTCGCGGCCGAGCTCGACAAGGTGCTTCGCAAGGCGGTCGCCGACTTCGACTTCAACACCTACGTCCGCGCGCTGACCGACTTCTGCAACGAGGATTTGTCCGCTTTCTATTTCGATATCCGCAAGGACGTCCTCTATTGCGAGACCAACGCGGAAACCGGCTTCCAGACCGCGAAGAGGCTCGCCAACCGGACGGTCCTCGACATCCTCTATCACGCGCTCGTGCGCTGGCTTGCCCCGGTACTGGTTTTCACCACCGAGGAAGTTTGGGGGACTCGCTATCCGGACGGAGGCTCGGTCCATTTGCTCCAATGGCCGGAAGTACCGAGCGTCGGTGCCGACGATGGGAAGTGGCGGAAGCTGCGTGAGCTTCGCGCGCAGGTCACGGAAGCGATCGAGCCCCTGCGCCGCGACAAGGTCATCGGATCGAGCCTCGAGGCCGAAGTGACCATTCCCGAATTGCTCGTCTCGGCGGACGAACTTGCCGAGCTGTTCATCGTATCTGCAGTTCATTCGGGGCAAGAGCTGAAAGTGACCAAGACCGGCAACCACAAGTGCGGGCGCTGCTGGCGCTATCTCCCAGAGGTGAAGAGCGATGGCGACCTATGCGCCCGCTGCGACGAGGTGCTTGATGGGTAACGATAATGCTGTCCTACACCCCGATGCTTATGCAAGCTGACGGGATGGCATCCTTAGGTTTCCCGTTGTCCTGCGTGCGGCCTCGCGCGCGTGCGCGTGCGCGCACGTGTCGGTGCCAACTTTGGCAACTTCCGCGGGTGAGTGCATGAAAACTCGTTCCCTCGGCTTCATCGTCGCGCTGATCGTCTTTGCGCTCGATCAACTTGCGAAGTGGATCGTAACCGGCCCGCTGGCTGTCGCGCACCTCGGCGACCAGCTCGTCCTGCTGCCGATCTTCAACCTGACCTACACCGAAAACAACGGGATCTCGCTCGGCCTTCTGAACGCGACGACGCCGGTCGGCCGCTGGATGCTGGTCGCGCTGACCTCGGCCATCGCGATCGGAGTCGCCGTGTGGATCGGCAGAGAGAAGAACCGCCTCGACCAGGCCGCGCTCGGGATGGTGCTGGGCGGCGCGCTCGGCAACATCCTCGATCGCGCCCGCCACGGCTACGTCGTCGATTTCGCCGATCTTCATTTCGGCGACTTCCGGCCCTTTTTGGTATTCAATGTCGGCGATGCCGCGATTAGCATCGGCGTCGTGATGTTATTGCTGCGCGCGTTCCTCACTCGTAAGGAGGACGCCAAGGAGACAATCGAACATGCGTAAGGCCCTTATTGCCGTCATTCTCATCGCCGCGGTTTCGACGAGCGGCTGCGCGGTGTTCAAAAAGCGCGGCTCGGCGCCCGACGAGTTCGCGGTCGCACGCAATGCGCCGTTGATCATCCCGCCGGACTTCAGCCTTGCGCCGCCGGTTGCGGGTACCGCGGGCCTAACCGCCGGCGAGGCGCAGCAGCAGGCGGTCGACGCATTGTTCGGCGGGCCTGCTCCGCGCAGCGCTTCGGAAAGCATGTTGCTCGACGCCGCGGGCCGCGACCAGGCGCAGCTCGGGATCCGATCGACGGTTTGGGATCCGGACACGCGCGTGGTGGACAAGGGGCCAACGACGCTTTCAATCCTGTCCGCGCCTGCTGCCGACAGCAATATCGCTTCGGCGCAGACCGGCCAATAACGCTTCAGAAGAGCGGGGAACGAACCTGAATTGATGGCTGAAGACACCCTCTCCGCACGGCTGGTCGAGATCGAATCGATGCTCGACCGATCCCGCCGCCGCTTCGAGGAAGGCTCGAAGCTGGTCGAGGAAGCACACCATATGCTGGGCGAGATCCAGCAGGCGCTGATCGGCAGTCCGCGCAGCGTATCGCCCGAGGACAGCGAAGAAGCGGCGTCGCGGCTGCTTGCCTCTCTCAAGGCCAGCGGCAGTGAGATGCCGGAGACCCTGTGCGGCGGCCGCCTCAGCGTCGACCAGGTTCAAAGGCTGATCCGAATCGACGGCCATCCGATCGGCATCACCGAGATGGAATATCGCGTGCTCGAGCTGCTCGCTTTCGCGCGCAACAATGTCGTCACTCGCGCGATGCTGCTGAAGCACCTTTACCGTCGCGCCGACGACCAGCCGCAGCCCAAGATCATCGACGTCTTCATCTCCAAGCTTCGCAAGAAATTGCGCAACGCTTCGGGCGGCGCCGAATTCATCGAGACGATCCCGCAGCGCGGCTGGATTCTGCGCGACATCGACGCCAACCAGGGGGCTTAGCTCCCAATCGTCATTGCGAGCGGATTCACAATTTATTGACGCTGGTGCGGCTAATTCCCGCTCATGCTTCATCTGCAGCCAGTCCAAAGTCCCGAGTCCGCACCCGAACCCTATGCGGAAGCCGTCGCGCGCCTCGCGAGCATCCGCCATGCGCTTCGGCTGGTCGATCCGTTCGGCGGCGGGCCGGCGAATGATCCCGAGATGGACGAACTGGTCGGAAGGTCATGGGGCGAAGCTGGTGAAGCCAAGCGCCGCTGGTTCGACAAGCGCTCGGGACGGCTGGTCGGAGCAACCGCAGCCGGCGTCGAAGCCATGCTCGACGAACGCCAGACCGGAAATGAGCCGCATCAGGAAGCGGCGAAGGAATTGGTCGAGCAGATCCGCCGCGAGCTCGCCGCCGTTTCGCGAATTGTCCTGGCTTAAGCGGGACCCAGCTGTTTTGGCGTCGCGGGGTCGGCGCCCCACTCGCTCCAACTTCCATCGTAGAGCTTAGCTTTATTGTTGCCGAGCAGGTGCGCAGCGAAGATCAGGCTGTTCGCGGTGACGCCTGATCCACAGCTTGCGACGAATGGCTGTTCCGGATCGATCCGGGCCTCCTCGAACAGCTGGCGTATTTCCTCAGGACTCTTGAAGCGCCCGTCCTCCTTGTAGAGCGCTGCGAAAGGCAGGTTGTGCGCGCCGGGAATATGTCCGGCGCCGACGCCGGGCCGCGGGTCGGGCTCGGTGCCCTCGAACCGCGCCTTGCCCCGCGCATCGAGCAAGGGCGTGTCGACGCCCGCCAGCAACTGCTGCTTCGCTACGACGTCGCCCTGGCGCTCGATGACATCGAAGCGGGCCGAACGCGGCTTGGGCTCGCCGCTTTCTACCGGACGACCTTCACTCAGCCACTTCTGAAAGCCCCCATCGAGGATGGCGACATGTTCTGCGCCGAAGTAGCGAAACATGAACCAGCCTCTGGCGGCCGTGCGGATCGGCGAATTGTCATAGACGACGATTCGGTCGTCGCGGCCGATGCCGAGTTCGCGCATGGCCGCGCCGAAGCGCTCGGCAGTCGGCAGCATGTGCGGGGCCGGATGTTCCTTGTCGCGGACGTCTTCGATGTCGAGGAAGCGCGCCCCGGGGATATGCGCTTCGAGAAACTCCGCAGCGCCATCGCGGCCGGAACCCGGCATGAAGGCGCTGCAGTCCACAATCGCGAGGTCGGCCTCTGCCAGGTGATCCGCGAGCCATTGCGTCGAGACGAGATCGTCCAAATTCCTCTCCGTCATTGCGAGCGCCGAGGGCGCGTGGCAATCGAGCATACAGGCTTTGACACCGGATTGCTTCGCTTCGCTCTCAATGACGCCGACGGAAACAACAACAGAAGCAATCAAGCTGCATCCGGCCTGGCTGGAGCGGCTGCAGCCGCAGTTCGACGAGCCCTACATGGGAGAATTGAAGCGCTTTCTTCTCGACGAGAAGCAGCGCGGAAAGAGCATCTTCCCGAAAGGCGCCAACTGGTTTCGAGCGCTCGATCTCACTCCGCTCGACCAGGTGCGCGTCGTCATCCTCGGGCAGGACCCGTACCACGGCCCTGGCCAGGCGCATGGCCTGTGCTTTTCGGTACCGCCCGACGTCCGTCCGCCGCCGAGCCTCGTCAATATATACAAGGAGTTGGCGAGCGACCTCGGGATCACGCCCGCCCGGCACGGCTTCCTCGAAAATTGGGCGAAACAGGGCGTGCTCCTCCTGAACAGCGTTCTGACCGTCGAAATGGGCCGCGCGGCATCACACCGCGATCGCGGCTGGGAACGGTTCACCGATGCCGTCATCCGTGAGGTCAATGCAAAGGACGAGCCTGTCGTCTTCATGCTGTGGGGTAGTTACGCGCAAAAGAAGGCCGCATTCGTCGACACTTCCAAGCACCTTGTTCTGAAGGCCCCGCATCCGTCTCCGCTTTCAGCGCACAACGGGTTCTTCGGCTGCAGGCATTTCTCGAAAGCGAACGCCTTCCTGGAAAGCCGCGGAGCTCCGACCATCGACTGGGCGCTGCCGGAGCCCTAAAGGCGCGCGATGGTTGAGACGACGCATCTCGGCAAGCCCAGCGCGCTCCCCGCTTCTCCCGAAGAGGCGGTGCTCGATTATGTGCCGAACCCGAGGCCCGGCGAGCTTTATCTGGTGCGCTTCGCGGCGCCCGAGTTCACCTCGCTCTGCCCGGTGACCGGCCAGCCGGACTTCGCCCATATCGTGATCGACTATGCGCCGGGCGAGACGATCGTCGAGAGCAAGAGCCTGAAGCTGTTCCTGAGCGCTTTCCGCAATCATTGCGGCTTCCACGAGGATGTTACCGTCGGCATCGGTCAGCGGCTCACAACCGAGTTGAAGCCACGCTGGCTCCGCATCGGCGGCTATTGGTACCCACGTGGGGGAATGCCGATCGACGTTTTCTGGCAGAGCGGCGAACCGCCCTCGGGCCTGTGGCTCCCGGATCAAGGCGTCGCCCCGTACCGTGGCCGCGGATAGGGTTGCCGTCCTCGGCGCCGGTTCGGTCGGCTGCTTCATCGGAGGTTGCTGGCAGGCCGCCGGGCTTCCCGTCACCTTCATCGGCCGCCCAAGGATCGCTGAAGACATTGCCGCGAACGGCCTGACCGTCAGCGATTACAACGGGTGGCAGGAACGGCTCGCGACTGTCGATTATCGTACCGATCCTTCCGCGCTTGCCGACGCCGGCATCATCATCCTGACCGTGAAAAGCGGCGCGACCGCCGATGCCGCGGCAGAGATCGCGCAGCATGCGCGCGATGGCGCTTTGGTCGTCAGCTTCCAGAACGGGGTGAGCAACCTCGACGTCCTGAGCGAAGTGCTTGGCGGCCGCGTCAAGATCGTTCGCGGGATGATCCCGTACAATGTCGCCTATCTCGGGGAAGGCCGCTTCCACAAAGGCGTCGCCGGCGACCTCTATGCCGGGGACGGCCCGGAAACGCGCGCACTGGCCGAACGGATCGGCGACGGACCCGCCGCGCTGAAGCTGTCGAGCGACATGCTCGGAATCGCCTGGGGCAAATTGCTCATCAACCTCAACAATGCGGTGAATGCCTTGTCGGGCCGCACGTTGCTCGATCAGCTTCGCCAGCGCGATTACCGGCGCGTGGTCGCCGCGTCTCAGCGCGAAGGGCTGCGCCTTCTCCAAAGGTCGAAGATCGAACCCGCGAAGATCGGCGCGGTCGGCCCGGCGCGCCTTCCGATGATCATCGGCTCGCCCGACTGGCTCTTCAACAACGTCTTCCTCAAGAAATGGAAGATCGACGCGAAAGCACGGTCGTCGATGGCTGACGACCTCGCCGCCGGCCGAACCACCGAGATCGACTATATCAACGGCGAGCTGGTCGCGCTTGCCGACCGCCTCGGCGAGCCGGCGCCCGTCAACCGCAAGATCGTCGAGCTCATCCGTCGCGCCGAAGCAGGCGCAGAGCCCTGGGCTGCCGCAGCGCTCCGGCGCGAGGTTCTCGGCCGCCAGGTCTAGCGGTACGTCGGTTCCGGTGTCGCCGCGTCGTCGCCCGGAGCCGGAGCGTCCGATGCGCGTCCCTTGGTCCAGTAATAAAGCGCGGCGATCGCGATCGCGAACACCACAACGCTGACGATCATCACCGCGGAATAGGGCTCGACGATTGCGATCACGCTGGCCGGATCCGTCGATCCCGCCTTCTGCGCCGCGCCCACCAGGAAGGCGTAGACCACGCCCATCAGGCTCTCGCCGACGATGAGGCCGGTCGCCATCAGCACGCCCATCCGCTCGGCGAATGCTGGGTTCTTCGACTGCATCGCCCAGCGATTGTAGAACCAGCCGAGGACCGCGCCGACCGGGATCAGAAGGTCGGCTTCCAGCGGCAGGTAGATGCCCATTCCGATGGCGAGCGGCGGAAGGTGCAGCCGCTTGCCGGAAGAGCGTTTCAGGGCTTCGTCGATGATCACAGCAACGACGCCGATGATCGCGCCCTCGCCGATCAGGCCCCAATCGAGGCTTCCGCCGAGGACGCCCTGGGCGATCGTCGAGATGATCGCCGCCTGCGGCGCGTTGAGCGCATCCGGACCTGCCCCGGGCATGCCCTGGAAGCCGAACGCCTGGTTCAGGAGGTTGAGGATCGGCGGGATGACCAAAGATCCGAAGATCACGCCCAGGACCAGCGCGACCTGCTGCCGCCATGGCGTCGCTTCGACCAGCTGCCCGGTCTTCAGATCCTGCAGGTTGTTGTTCGAAATGGTCGCGACGCCGAAGATGATTGCGGTCACGAACAGCGCGAAGGCAACGAGCGACTTCGTTTCGTCACCGCTTGCGCCCGGGAACAGCGCGACGAGGATCAGCGAAATCCCCAGGACCGACAGGATGCCGACGCCCGAGATCGGGCTGTTGGAAGCCCCGATCAGGCCGGCCATGTAGCCGCACACAGCCGCGATCACGACGCCGGCAATCAGCGTATAGATGATGCTGAGGACGATCGTCGTCCCGGGATTGGCCGAGATCGGGGCCGTATTGCCAAACGCGAAGAGCAAAAGGCCGATCGGGATCATCGAAATGAGGATCGAGCCGGTGACGATGCCGATTGGGATATCTCGCTCGGTCAGTGGCAGGTCGCCGCCACGGCCGGCCTTGCGTTCGCGGCTCGCGGCGAGGGCCGCGCCGACTCCGGAGACGATCGGGCCGATGATCCGGAGCAGGGTCCAGATGGCGGCGACGCCGATCGTGCCCGCTCCGACCATTCGCGCCTTCAACCTGAACGCCGATCCGACGAGCGCCGTGAGATCGCCGCCCGCCGCCGCGATCAGCCCCGCGTCCTGCGTCCAGTGCGGCACGATGAACACCCAGGTGATCACCATTCCGACGACCATCGCAAGGCCGACGGCTACGCCGACCAGGTGGCCGACGCCGATGAGCGCCATCGAAAGACTGGCCGAGATGCCGGACGCCCCCGCGCCCACCCGGAAAACCCGGGTAGCGGTATCGGTCACCAGCCGCGTCTTCGCGAGGATGAAATAGGCCGCAGAAACGATCGTCGAGCCGGCGATCAGCACGAGCCCGCGACGATTCTCTTCCGCTCCACCGACCCCGGCGCCGACCTTGAGCACTTCGGCCGCGGCGACTCCCTCGGGATAAGGCAGGTCCGTGCCGGTCACGAGCGCGCGCCTCAATGGCACGGAGTACATGACGCCCAGGATGCCGCCGATCCCGATGACCGCGACCGACAGCCAATAGGGAAAGCCCGTCCACCAGCCGACCATGATCAGGCCGGGAAGAACGAAGATGATCGCCGACAGCGTACCCGCCGCCGACGCAATCGTCTGGACGATATTGTTTTCCTGGATCGTCGAATCCCGGAAGGCCTTGAGCACCGCCATCGAGATGACCGCGGCCGGGATCGACGTCGCGAAGGTGATTCCGATCTTGAGTCCAAGATAGACGTTGGCCGCCGTGAAGATGACGGTGATCAGCGCGCCGAGAATCGTCCCGCGAAGCGTCAGTTCCTTGATGCCGTCGCCTGCACGCAGGGCCTGCTCTCGTGCCATCAGTCTTGTCCCCTCATACTCTAGTTGAATTCGCCCGCTGGTGCCGGCGTCGAATGGCGGCGGATCGCGCGCCATCTGCCTTCGTCCATCACCCAGACATCGGTCAGAAGGACGCAATCCTCAATGACGCGTCCGAGATATTTGATTCGCCATCTTGCCTGGACCGTTCCGACCATCACCTGGTCGAGCGCGGTCGCGTCGCGGATCTCGAGTTCTATTCCGGCGACGTCCCTTCGCTGGATCGCGTCGAGCCATTCATCGCGGCCCATCATGAAAGGGCCGGTCGAGCGCGTCCCGATCAGCACGAAATCGGGATGAATCAGGGCGCGCAGCTTTTCCATGTCCTTGCTGCACAGCGCGTCGCGCCATTCGCGCTCCAGCGCCTCAATGACCTGGCAATTCTTCGTGCTCACTCAGTCCCTCTCCGCGGCCTCTCTTAAGGCCGCGCGCGAAGAAAGCGAATCTCGGAATCATAACGGGCCATGATCAGCGCGCCCTCTTTCAATTCGAGTGGCTCATCATGAAACGCGGCTTTGCCGAGATCGTTCGCGTGGAACTGAAGAAGGAGCCTGTGCCCGCGTTCCGGACTCAAAAGGAAATGACCTGCCGGAGTGCCGTAGACAGGCACCAGGGGATCGATCGAAGTGAGGACCCTGCCGCCGGAATCGACGCGACCGTCGGAGTCTGCACGGACCAATCCCTTTTCGCTCAACCCCGCCGCGCTCGCAATCGCTTCAATCCCTCCGTCCCAGCCGAAGCCGGCTTTCTGGACTGAAAGCCACACCTCACCCTTGGGCGCCGGATCGTCGCGAACCAACGTGAATTCCGGCGCCTTCGGCATGGGATTGCTGTTGAGCCGGACGGTCTTTCCGTCGAAGGTCCAGTCGCCCTCGGCCTCCTCATCCATCGCGCCATAAGTCAGCGCATAACGAAAATGCCCGTCGGCTCTCAGTTCGAGGCCGCCGCCCATCTCCATCTGATGGATCTCATAGGTTCCGACGACGGCCGATGACGGCGGTGCAGTAGCCAGAAGCAGCGCTGCTGCCGCCGCCAACACGGAACTAGCGACCGCTGATATCGACCCCGACGAATGCCTCGGGGGCGTTGCCGCGTTTCACCAGCAGGAGCACGCTCGAACGTCCGGCACGGCGGGCGGCGTCGACCGCGTTGATCACCTGGGCCGGGCTCGTGACGATCCCGTTGTTGACCGAAATGATGAGGTCGCCGCGCTGAAGGCCGTCATCCGCCGCGTCGCTATTCGGATCGACGGCCGTGATGATCACGCCATGCGCGCCCGTCGGCAGATTGGCCGCACGCGCCAGTTCCGGGGTCAGGGTCGCAAGGGACAGCCCAAGCGCCTTTTGCGGCGCCACGGCTGGCGTCGTGTCATTGTCCGGAACCACGTTCCCGCCGCCGCTCAGCTGCGCGAGCTGCTCTTCGGTCGGCCGTTCGCCGACCGTGACCGTAAGCGACTGGCGCTTGCCGGCACGGATGATCTCGAGCGGGACCCGCGAACCGACCGGCGTATTGGCAATGAGATAGGACACCGTCTGGTCCGGCGTGACCTGCTGATTGCCGACTCGCAGGATCACGTCGCCCTGCTGGAGCCCTGAGCGCGCCGCCGGGCCGTTCGGAACAAGCGAGCGGACGATCTCTCCATTGTCTTTCGGAAGCCCGAGCGACGGAGCAAGGTTCTCGTCGAGCGGCTGGAGCCCGACACCGAGATAGCCGCGTGACGGGCGCTGGCCCTTCATCAGCGAATCGATCACCGGCTTCGCGGCTTCCGCCGGAATTGCCAGGCCGATACCGACCGATGCTCCGGTCGGGGAAATCAGCGCCGAATTGATTCCGATGACGTTGCCGTTGAGGTCGAACATCGGCCCGCCGGAATTGCCCATGTTGATGGCTGCATCCGTCTGGATGTAGCGGTCATAAGCCCCGACACCGGTGATTCCGCGGTGAAGCGCCGAAATGATCCCCGCCGTGACCGTTCCACCCAGCCCATAGGGATTGCCGATCGCCAGCACCCAGTCGCCGACGCGCGCCTTGGTGCTGTCGCCCCACTGGACGTAGGGCAGGTTGCGACCGTCGATCTTCAGCAGGGCAAGGTCAGAGGTCTCATCGCGGCCGACGATCCGCGCCGGATATTCATGGCGATCGGTCGTAGTGACCGTCACGCTGTCGACGACGCCTGTTCCGGTCAGACCCTGGATCAGGTGGTTATTGGTGACGATGTAGCCGTCTGGCGAAATGATGAAGCCGGAGCCGAGCGATCCAGCTTCGCGAGTGCGAGGTTGCGCTCCTCCGCTGCCGCCGCTGCTCCCTCCGCCGCTATCCGGGGTGGTGGGACCGCCGAACCGGCGAAAGAATTCCTCGAACGGGTCCGTCTGGTTGCGGACCGGCACCCTTTGCTTGGTGGAGATGTTGACCACCGCCGGCTGGAGCTTTGCCGACAAGTCGGCGAACGACATTGGCGCGCCTCGCGGGGCCATCGCAGACGGCGCGTTTTGCGCCACCTGCGCCCCCGCCTGCCCGGTCGCGAGAGAGAAAGCGGTTCCCCCCAAGAGCAATGCCATTGCGACCCCGTAGGCGTAGCGCACCGTTCCGGACTCCTTCGAACTCATCGATACTCCATCAATCCTTGTGAGACGCAAGGCGTTAAATCGCTTCAACGCATGAACGGGTTTTGAACGGGCGAAATCAGCGCGAACGTCCAGTAAATTCCTTCAAATAGTCGTTCTGGGGCGACAAAACGATGGTCGTCGACGCCGGAGGCTTGGATCCGGGCTTGCCGAGGAACGTCGTCCGGTAGCTCTGCATCGCGCGATAGAATTCGTAGAATTGCGGGTCTTTGCCGAAGCTTGCGGCATAGGTCTTTGCCGCCGACGCCTCGGCTTCGGCCTGGATGATCTGCGCTTCCTTCATACCCTGGGCGCGGATCGATCGCGCCTCCTGCTGCCGCGCCGTGCGCATGCTTTCATAAGCCGACTGAAGCGGGGTTCCGTCGGGCAGGTCGGTCTTCTTGATGCGGACATCGATAATCTCGACGCCATACTGGCGAGCGATCTTGTTGAGGTTGGTCCGGACGCTTTCCATGATTCCCTGCCGCTCCGGGGAAAGGAGGGACGCGAACGAGACCTTGCC
>DATLOY010000109.1:0-7869 GCA_035536015.1 Sphingomicrobium sp. | reverse complement strand
TACCAGTCCTTGGTCTGCTTGTGCCCGCGCCAGTCGAGCGCTCCGAGATAATCGATCACGGACAAATGCGCCGCTGCCGTGAAGTCGGCGAGGCTTAGCCCCGGTCCCGCGAGCCAGCGGCGATGATCGAGCAGATAATCGATGTAATCGAGATGCTCGGACGCGATCCGCATGGCTTCCCGCAGGACTCGCGTGTCGGGCGATTCACGGCTGATCAGGCGCTTCCGCATCCGCTCGTTGAGCAAGGGCTCGACCGCTTCGCGATAGAGCTTGATGTCGAACCATTCGGTCATCCGGCGGATCTCCGCGCGGAGCACCGCATTGCCATGGATCATTGGCATCCGGTCGACTGTCTCATCGAAATATTCGACGATCGGCTGCGATCCGATCAAGGTAACGCCCTGGTCGGCTTCGACCATCACGGGAGTCTCGCCGGCCGGGTTCAAGTCGACGAATTCGTCCCGCTTCTCCCACGGGTTTTCGCGCACAAGCTCATGCCCGACGCCCTTCTCGGCGAGGACGAGCCGAACCTTGCGCGAAAAAGGGCAGAGCGGGAACTGGAAGAGCTGCCACATGGCGAGGCAGCTTTAACGGGGTGAGCGCGCGCGTCTAGCGGCGCGGGTAATTCGGATCGGGCATATTGGCCGCGGCGCGGTCAATCGCCTCTTGCGCCTGCCGAAGTCCCTGCATCATTTGCGGAAGCGCCTCGGCCATCGCCTTCATGCTTTGCTGCACCATCGGCTTCACGCCGGCGATCTGCTGATGGAAATTGTGCTCAAAATTCGGGTCATTGCGCCGCTCGAGATCACGGAGCGTCATATGCCTTTCGGCGGGGGTCGCCTCGCGGCCTTCGACTGCCGCCTGAACTTCGCCGACTGGCAGATTGAGGAAAGCCCTGGAGATCGCATTCATCGTGTGAGTCAGGCGATCGACCATCGCCGGATCATTCAGCGCGCGCTCCATCTGTTGCTCAGGTGGCAGAGGCGGAGGAGCGATCGGAGCCGGCTGCGCCGCAACCGGGGCGGCGGCGATCAGCAATGGGAGCATGGCGATAGCTTTGCGCATGGTCTCGACCTCCGGCCGTTCCAATAATCGCAACAGCTTAGCTCAAGCTGAACGGCAGATGAAATCTTATCGGGCGAACAGCCAGGCGAGTGCAACGGCGCCGGCGACGATGCGGTACCATGCGAAGGGAGCGAAGCCATGGCGCGAAATATAGTGGACGAAGCCGCGGACCACGACGAGCGCGACCACGAAGCTGACGACGAATCCGACGGCAACCGCACCGAAGCCGACGCCATGGGCGCCGGCGAGCATTTCGTGGCGATGCTTCAATAGCTCCAGTGTCGTCGCGCCGAGCATGGTGGGGACCGCGAGGAAGAAGCTGAACTCGGCCGCGGTGCGGCGCTCGACGCCGAGCGAAAGCGCTCCCATGATGGTCGCACCCGAGCGGCTGACCCCCGGGATCATCGCGAGACACTGGACGAGGCCGATGCCGAGGGCTCGGCTAGCCGGCAGCTCCGCCACTCCGACGACGTCCGATTTCTTCACCAGGCGTTCGATGGCGAGGATCGCAATTCCGCCGAGGATGAACATCACCGCCACGACCTTCGGATCGCCGAGCAACTGTTCGATATATTTGATGAGCAGGAAGCCGAGGATCGCCGAGGGGAGGAAGGCGATCAGGATGTTGCGGACGAATCGCCACGACGTCGGCTGGCCTTTGAACAGGCCCTCGAGCACCGCCCAGAAGGTACGCCAGTAGAGGACGACAATCGCGAGGATCGCGCCAAGCTGGATGATGACGTTGAACGCCGACCATTTCTCGGCGTCGAAGCCGAGCAGCTCTGTAGCGAGGATGAGGTGACCCGTCGACGAAACCGGGATGAATTCCGTGACGCCCTCGACAATGCCGAGGATGATGGCGAGCAGAAGGACCGGCACTTAGCTGGTCACCGTCAAGTCGACGCGCCGCTCGGCGAACCTGCTGTTCGGATTGTAGCGTTCGAGCCATTCGTAACCAACTGCCGCGAGCGGGGTCGGCTCGATCCCGAAAACTTCGAGCCCGGACGAGCCTTTTGCCGCGACATTGTCGCGCTGAAGCATCATCCACTGGTCCCGCGTGAGTGGCGCGCCCGGCAAGAAGCCGAGGTAGGACAAAGCGGCGCCGAACAGGTCCGGAATCGGGACGAGCTCGGGAGTCTGGCCAGTAAGGCTGAAGATCGCCTGGTGAAGCTCCTTCATGCTCATGACTTGCGGTCCGCCGATCTCGTAGGTCTTGCCGGCGTGCTTTGCCGGATCAAGCGCGGCGAGACCGATCGCCCTCGCGAGATCGCGGACGTAGACCGGCTGGAACTTCCGCCGCGCCGCAATCATCGGAAGGACGGGCAGCCGGCCCATGCTGGCGAAACGGTTGGTGAGCTTGTCCTCGGGACCGAAGACCAATGACGGACGAATGATCGTTGCCTTCGAAAAGGCCTTTTTGACGGCGCGCTCACCTTCGCCCTTGGTGCGGCCGTAATCGGACGGAGAGTCCGGATCGGCACCGATCGCGGAAACCTGGACCAGGGCTTGCGCGCCCAGCTTCTTCGCAGCCTCGGCGACGTTGCGCGCCCCCTCGACGTGAACGCCGTACATCCGACGCCCGAAGACGCCGCAGAGATTGACGACGGCGCTTGATCCGCGGACTGCGTCGCGAACCGCCGCGGCATCCGTGATGTCGGCTTTGACGAACCCGAACTGGCCTACCTGACCGAGGGGCTGGATGAAGTAGGCGTTGCGCGGATCGCGCGTCGCGACGCGAACGCGAACGCCATTCTTCAGCAGATATTCGCAGACGTAGCGGCCGATGAAACCGCTGCCTCCGAACACCGTCACGAGCTCATTTGAGCGATCGAACATGGGCCGGGCAGTAGCGCCCGTGCAGCGGCGTTGACAAGGCGCGCTCATCACCTTTAAGCGCGCCGGCCTACCTTTATATTATCTTTCACTCCTTGGCCCAGGTGGCGGAATTGGTAGACGCACCAGCTTCAGGTGCTGGCGCTCGCAAGGGCGTGGAGGTTCGAGTCCTCTCCTGGGCACCACCGCTGCGGCGATCGACCTAAGCGAGGTCGCTGCGCATGACCCATCTCCGTGTCTGGAAATTCAGACCGCCGAAGGGCTGCGAGCAGCAGTTCCATGAAGCCTATGCGGGCGGCGGCCGGTGGTCCGAGCTGTTCAAGCGGGCCAAAGGTTATCGTGGAACAGCTTTGTTCAAGCCGTTCGGCCCGGACGGATGGTGGCTGACGATCGACCGGTGGGAGTCGGCGGCGGATTTCGAAGCCTTTGGCCATGATTTCGGCGAGGAGTATCGCGCGCTCGACGTTGAGCTCGAAGGTATTGCCGGAGAGGAAGAGTTCGTCGGCGCATATGAGGAAGACGAGTGACGCTCTACGCGCTCGGCGATCTGTCTCCACAGTTGGGTGAGGGGGCCTGGGCCGCGCCATCAGCCGATCTCATCGGCGACGTGCGGTTGGGCGCGCGGGCGAGCGTCTGGTTCGGCGCGGTCCTCCGCGGGGACAATACGCCTTTGATCCTTGGCGACGACACGAATTTCCAGGACGGCGCGATCGGCCATTCCGACCCGGGAGTGTCGCTGACGATCGGCGCCCGGGTCACGGTAGGCCATCAGGCGATCCTCCATGGCTGCACGATCGCCGACGATTGCCTGATCGGAATGGGCGCGCGGATCTTGAACGGCGCAATGCTCGAAACCGAATGCCTGGTCGGGGCGGGGGCACTGATTACCGAAGGAAAGCGCTTCGAGAGCGGAAGCCTGATCGTCGGAAGCCCGGCGCGGATAGTTCGGCAGCTCACCGATGGCGAGAGGGCGGGACTTCGCGCGTCGGCCGCGCTTTACGCCGAAAAGGCGGCGCATTTTGCGGCCAGGCTCAAGATGCTTTGAGCGTTCCGGCCGCAGCGCGACGCGCCGCAGATCGCTCTCTTTGGCGTTTTCGGCGCCTCGTCTTCGCAAGTCGGTCTTGAACCATTGCAATGACAACGAGCGAGAGGGGAATCCCATCGAACAATAGTGCCGCCATGACGGTCCCGAAGCCTTCGAACCAATCTCTCAATTCCGATTGCTCGGGCCGTGAGCGGTCGATCAGGAGCGGCTCTCGCGCTCCGAGAGGAAATTTTTTCAGGTCAACGCAATCGACAGTCTGACGTTTCTCGTATGATCGACCGTCAAACTCGAAACGATATCGTATCCACCACGAACATTGCCGTGGTTTTCCGCAGGGATAAGCTGTGTCGTAAAAGGCTTTCGGAAACGGCCAGACAAAGTGCTCCTCGTTGCTAACGATGGTACGCCGGCGCTCCACTCCTTTGGCCACGACAACGGCCGATCGTTCGACCCCCCCGGACCGCAAATACATCCGTGCAATCAGCAGCTGAGCGCCGAGAACATTAATGTAGAGCGTGAGGCCGCAGTAGAGCAGCACGAATGCGCCCAAGGCGGGCTTCGTTATGTCGAACTTCCTGGCGGTCATGCTGGGGACGAGCCACTGCGCACGGAGAATGAAGCAATCGTAAATGGAATTCGCGGTCACATGGCTTACACTTGAACCGGACAGCGACCGGGCCATCTTCATCGTATGATTGAAATCCGCAAATTCGACAGCCTCGGCCATGCCGATCACGGCTGGCTCGACGCCCGCCACCATTTCTCCTTCGCCGACTATTACGACCCTCAGCGGATGAGCTGGGGCGCGATCCGCGTGTGGAACGACGACCAGATTGCTCCGAAGACCGGATTTCCGCCCCACCCCCACCGCGACATGGAGATCGTGACCTACGTTCGCACGGGTGCAATCACGCACCAGGATTCGATGGGCAACAAGGGCCGGACCGGTGCCGGTGATGTCCAGGTGATGAGCGCCGGCCGCGGCGTCGTCCACGCAGAGTATAATCTGGAGGACGAGAAGACGACCTTGTTCCAGATCTGGATCGAGACCGACAAGGTCGCGGCGGAGCCGGCATGGGGGGCGATGCCCTTCCCGAAGGAAAGCCGGCACGGCTCATTTCAGCTGCTTGCCAGCGGCGATTCCGCCGATGGGGCACTGACGATCAACGCGGATGCCAAGGTTCTCGGGGCGACCATCAACGCAGGCGAGAGCATTGCGGTCGACGCCGAGCCCGAGCGGCATCTGTACCTCGTACCGAGCGGCCGTGTGCGGGTGAACGGCGTGGAGGCGGGCCCGCGTGACGGCGTTGCGATCACGGGCGAAAATCGCGTGACGATCGAGGCCGAGGACGATTCCGAGCTGGTACTGGTCGACGCACGCTAGTTTCGGGCTCGAGTCGGCCCCTGTTCATCCACGATGTGCTTGAAGTGACGGGCTTTCATGAGGCATGGCGCGCTGACTTCGCGCGAACGGCGCGATTCAAGCAAATGAGCGGGAGGCTATGAAGGCGGGGCTTCGCTTCGGGATTGCGGTGTTTGCAGCTGGGTTGTGGCTCGGCTCCCCCGCGCACGCCCAGGATGCAGCCCAGTCGAATACGCCGGCATCCGACGCCATCGGTCCGCGCGAGCTTCAGAACTTCAGTCTCGACGGAAAGCGGACGCGTCCGGCGCAGACCTTGCAGCCGATTACGGCCGCGCCTGCGGCACGCCAGCCATCCGTTGCGCGCCAGACTGCGGCGGGCCCCGATGAGCCTCTCCGCGCTCCTGCTGCCTCGGCGCAAAAGCGGATCGTCAAATCCAGCGTTGAGATGCAGCCTGCCAGGCCTGTCGAGCGTCAGTCGGCAAGCGCTTCGAAGCCGTCCGCTGCCACTGCCGCGGCATCGCTCTCGCCAGGCCTTCCGGTGACGGCGCCCCTTAGTCAGTCGGTGCCGCATCCCGGCTTCGCGCCCGATCCAGCTGCTCCTGCGAACCTCGCGCCCGAAGGCGGTTTCGCTTTCTGGCCGTGGCTGCTGCTCGCGGGAGTAATCGGCGGCGGCGCTGGGCTTTTGCTGTGGCGCCGGCGTTCACGTGAGGCATTCGCTGCCGACCATCGGGTCGAGGCGTTCGTCGCGCCTGAACCTGTTCCGACGCCGACACTTGTGCCGCCCGCGAAGGCTCCGTTCAAACCGGTCGTGTCGAAGAAATTCGGGGCTCCCCCGCCAGCCCCGCCAAAAGCAGCACCGAGCAAGCCTGTCGGGGTCACGTCGACCAAGCTCCGGCCCTGGCTCGAAGTGACCTTCAAGCCGCTACGCTGCGTCGTCGATCAGGACCGCATCGCCCTCGACTTCGAGGTCGAGCTGCTGAACTCGGGTGCGACCCCGGCGCGCGACGTCGTGGTCGAGGCGTGCATGCTCGGTGCCAGTGCGACGCAGGAACAGGAGTTGGCGGCTTTCTTCGCGAAGCCCGTGCCGAAAGAGAGTCCGATCGAAGTGATCGCACCACTCCAGCGGATCAATCTCCGCTCGAGCCTGGTCGCGAAGCGTGACAGCCTGCATGTCGTCGAAGTCGAGGGGCAAAAGATGCTTGTCCCCTTAATGGCGTTCAACGCCATTTATCGGGCAGGCCGCAATGAAGGCAGGACCTCGACCAGCTACCTCCTCGGTCGTTCGACAAAGGGTGAGAAGCTTGCGCCGTTCCCCGCCGGGCTGGCGGCACGGGCATATTCGTCGCTCGACACGCGCCTCCTCCCCCTTGGAGCGCGGAACTAAGCTAGAGCACGCTGCTGTTGTAACTGTGCCAGGCGAGTACGGCCGCGGCACCACGATGCGGCCGCCAGGCTTCCGCAAGCTCACGCAAATGCTTCTCGGCCGGTTTGTCCGGCAAGCCAAGCAGCCGTCCCAGCTCGACCTGCACGGCCAGGTCGCCCGCCGGGAACACGTCGGGCCGGCCTTCGGCGAACAGCAGATAGATCTCCGCCGACCAGCGGCCGATGCCTTTGATCTTGGTCAGGAGCGCGATCGCTTCCTCATTGTCCTTCGGCAGATTGTCGAGGTCGAGCTCGCCCGAGAGAACGAGCTCGGCAAGGCTGCGGATGTAGCCTGATTTCTGGCGCGACATTCCGGCGGCCCGAAGATCTTCGTCGCTGGCGGCGAGAAGCCTGGTCAGATCGGGCGGAGAGCCGAAGGCAGCTTCCAGCTTGGCCCACATCGAGCGCGCAGCGGCGACGCTCACCTGCTGCCCGACGATCGTGCGAAGGAGTGTGGTCGCGCCCGGATCGCTGCTCCGCGGCTCGGGATGCCCGTGCGTTTCGAGGACCCGTGCGAACGCCGGTTCGCGTTCGGCGAGCGCGTCGACTGCGGCGCGAATGCTCTTCGTCGTTCGAACCATCAGCTTATGCTCGCCGCATAGAGGGCCACGGCCGCCGCATTTGATACGTTGAGACTTTCCACAGCATCGCTGATTGGCAGCCGCGCAAGCGCATCGCAATGGTCGCGCGTATTGTGCCGAAGGCCCGCGCCCTCCGCCCCGAGAACCAGCGCCACGCGTGCCGGCCCGAGCGCGTCCTTCAGTTCCAGGTCCGCGTCCGCGGCAAGGCCGATGCGCCAGAAGCCCGCCTCGGCAATGTCTTCGAGCGCTCGCGCCAGATTTACCGCCCGGACCCACGGAACACGCTCGAGAGCCCCCGACGCGGCCTTGGCAACGACGCCGCTCTCAGGCGGCGAATGCCGGTCTTGAGTGACAATCCCGACCGCTCCGAATGCAGCTGCAGAGCGGAGGATTGCGCCGACATTGTGCGGATCGGTCACCTGGTCGAGGACAAGCAGGACTGACCGTTCTGGCGACTGTTGGAGGATGCCGTCGAGCCACACGTCCTCGAGCGCCTCCACTTCGATGACAACGCCCTGGTGCGGAGCATCATTGGGCACGAGGCGGCCGAGATCTGGCGC
>DATLOY010000108.1:0-24602 GCA_035536015.1 Sphingomicrobium sp. | reverse complement strand
AGTTCCGGCACGATCTTGAACAGGTCGCCGACGAGGCCGATGTCGGCGACCTGGAAGATCGGAGCTTCCTCGTCCTTGTTGATCGCAACGATCGTCTTTGAATCCTTCATGCCGGCGAGATGCTGGATCGCTCCCGAAATCCCGATGGCGACATACACTTCCGGAGCGACGATCTTGCCGGTCTGGCCGACCTGATAGTCGTTGGGTGCATAGCCGGCGTCGACCGCGGCGCGGCTGGCACCGACCGCTGCCCCGAGCTTGTCGGCAAGCGGATCGAGCAGGGAATGGAACTGGTCCGAGCTGCCGAATGCCCGGCCGCCCGAGACGATGACCTTGGCGCTCGTGAGTTCAGGCCGATCGCTTTTCGATGCTTCGATCCCGACGAACCTGGCATTGCCCGCGTCCGCGCCGGCATCGATGCTTTCGACAATCGCGCTACCGCCTTCGCGCGGGGCCTTCTCGAAAGCCGTTCCGCGCACGGTGATTACCTTCTTCGCATCGGTCGAACGCACGGTCGCGATCGCGTTGCCGGCGTAGATCGGCCGGGTGAAGGTGTTCGCGTCCTCGACGCTGATGATGTCCCCAACCTGCATGACATCGATCAAAGCGGCGACGCGCGGCGCGATATTCTTGCCGAAAGTGGTCGCGGGCGCGACGAACGCGTCGTAACCCTCCATCAGCCTGGCAGCGACCGGAGCGACATTCTCCGCGAGGTCGTGATCGAGATGCGCAGCGTCGGCGACGAGCACCTTCGCCACGCCCGCGATTTTCGCCGCTTCGCTGCCGACGGAGCCTACATTGGAGCCGGCCACCAAAGCGTGCACTTCGCCCAGCTTTGCCGCAGCGGTGACCGCGGGAAGCGTCGCGTCGCGAACTGCCGCGCCGTCATGTTCAACGAGAAGCAGGACCGCCATTATGCCACCCCCAAAGCTTTGAGCTTGCTCACCAGCTCGTCGACCGAGCCCACCTTCTCACCCGCTTGCCGCTTGGGCGGTTCGGCGACCTTCAATGTTTCCAGCCGGCGAGCGGTGTCGACACCGAGCTCCTCGGGTGTCCTCGTCGCCAGCGGCTTCGACTTGGCCTTCATGATATTGGGCAGCGAGGCGTAGCGCGGCTCGTTCAAGCGCAGGTCGGTCGTGACCACGGCCGGCAGATCAAGCGCTTCCGTCTCCAGGCCCCCGTCCACTTCGCGGGTCACCGTCGTCTTGCCGTCGCCGACCTCGACCTTCGACGCGAACGTGCCCTGTGGCCAGCCGAGGAGCGCGGCGAGCATCTGTCCGGTCGCATTATTGTCGTCGTCGATCGCCTGCTTGCCGAGGATGAACAGCTGCGGCTGTTCCTCATTGGCAATCCTGGCGAGAATCTTCGCCACGGCCAAAGGCTCGACCTCTTCGTCGGTCTGGACGAGGATCGCACGATCGGCACCCATCGCCAGGGCGGTGCGGAGCGTCTCCTGCGCCTTCGCCGGCCCGATCGAGACTGCGACGATCTCGGTCGCGACGCCCTTTTCCTTCAGCCGAATGGCTTCCTCGACGGCGATTTCGTCGAACGGGTTCATGCTCATCTTGACGTTGGCGAGATCGACTCCGGAGCCGTCCATTTTGACCCGCGGCTTCACGTTGAAATCGATCACCCGTTTGACGGCGACCAGCACTTTCATTGGATTCTCCAGTAGCTAAGCCGCGACGGGCTTCTTCACTTCGGCGACGATCTTCCTGGCGGCGTCGCCAAGATCATTGGCGGCAATGATCGGCAGTCCGCTGCTCGCGAGGATGTCCTTGCCCTGCTGCACATTCGTGCCTTCGAGCCGGACGACCAGGGGATCTTCGAGATGTACTTCGCGCGCCGCCTCGACGATCCCTTCCGCGATGATGTCGCAGCGCATGATTCCGCCGAAGATATTGACGAGGATTCCCTTCACCGAAGGGTCGCTGAGGATGATTTTGAAGGCCGCTGTGACCTTTTCCTTCGAGGCTCCCCCGCCGACGTCGAGGAAGTTCGCGGGTTCTCCGCCCTCAAGCTTGATGATGTCCATCGTCGCCATCGCGAGGCCGGCGCCATTGACCATGCAGCCGATATTGCCGTCGAGCTTGATGTAGGCGAGGTCGTATTTCGACGCCTCGATTTCCATCGGCTCTTCCTCGGTGAGATCCCGGAGCTGCTCCAGCTCCGGGTGGCGGAACTCGGCATTATTGTCGAAGCCGACCTTGGCATCGAGCACGAGAAGCTCACCCTTGTCGGTCACCGCCAGAGGGTTGATCTCGATCTGCGACGCGTCGGTGCCGACGAACGCGTCGTACAGCTTCGCGAGGACCTTGTTCGCCTGCTTGGCGAGGTCGCCCCTGAGACCGAGCGCCGCCGCAACCGCCCTTCCGTGGTGCGGCATCAGCCCCGTCGCCGGGTCGATCGTCAGGGTTTCGATCTTCTCGGGCGTGTCGTGCGCGACCGCTTCGATATCCATCCCGCCTTCGGTCGAAGCGACGATCGCGATGCGTCCAGTTTCGCGATCAACCAGCAGAGCGAGATAATATTCCTTCTCGATATCGACGCCGTCGGTGATGTAGAGGCGCTGGACCTGCTTGCCGTGCGGACCGGTCTGGACAGTGACCAGCGTCTTGCCGAACATCTCGGCCGCATTTTCGCGAACCTCGTCGATCGAGCGCGCCAAACGGACGCCGCCCTTGGCGTCAGGTCCAAGCTCCTTGAACTTGCCCTTGCCCCGGCCGCCCGCATGAATCTGGGCCTTTACGACCCAGAGCGGTCCGGGGAGCTTTTCGGCTGCCTGGACGGCTTCCTCGACGCTCATTGCGGGATAGCCCGCCGGCACCGGCACGCCGAACCTGGCGAGCAATTCCTTGGCTTGATATTCGTGGATGTTCATGGGCGCGGGCCTTAGGGCCCCCGCCCGCTGCCAGCAAGGCCGTGATGGTGACGAAAAAGCGGTGTGGGAGTGATCGAGCGAAGCAGAATAGCAGGGCTATTTAGCGAACGAGCGAGCGCTCCAGGGCGCTTTTGCGTCCCACCCGGAGGGCATGGCGCGGCTCTTGCTGGTAGCGTGCGGGGGCCCTTAATCAGATAAGCCGCAAAATGCCAAGCGACGACCGCCCGACCCGCAAGATCATTCATGTCGACATGGATGCCTTTTATGCGTCGGTCGAACAGCGCGACGACCCCTCGCTCCGGGGCAGGCCGGTCGCGGTCGGCGGAGGCCACCGCGGAGTCGTTACCGCCGCAAGCTATGAAGCGCGCAGGTTTGGCGTGCGCTCGGCAATGCCGTCGGTCACTGCGAAGCGTCTCTGCCCAGAGCTGATCTTCGTGAAGCCGCATTTCGACGTCTATCGATCGGTCAGCCAGCAAATCCGGGCGATCTTCTTCGATTACACCGAACTGGTTGAGCCGCTGAGCCTCGACGAGGCCTATCTCGATGTGACTGAGGATCGACGCGGACTCGGCAGTGCCCGCGCGGTGGCCGAGGAAATTCGCCGCCGCATCCGCGAAGAACTGAAGCTCACCGCCTCGGCCGGCGTGTCTTACTGCAAGTTCATCGCCAAGCTAGCCTCCGACCATCGAAAGCCCGACGGCCTCACCGTCATTACGCCCGAACGCGGGGCGGAATTCGTCGCGTCGCTTCCGGTCGCGCGCTTCCACGGCGTCGGGCCGGTGACCGCCCGCAAGATGGAGCGGCTGGGAATCCTGACGGGCGCCGACCTGCGCGAATGGACCCTTCCCGCGCTCCAGGCGAATTTCGGCAGCTCCGCCGAATGGTATTGGCGCATCTGTCGCGGGATCGACGAGCGCGAGGTCAAGTCGGACCGGCCCTACAAGTCGGTCAGCGCCGAGCGGACGTTCGACGAGGACCTGCGCGATCCCGGGCGCCTCGCCGCCGAGCTGGAGCGCATCGCCGGCTATGCCTGGCAGCGGGTCGAGCGCGCGCAAGTGGCCGGCCGGACCGTGACCCTGAAGGTGAAGTTCGGCGACTTCACGATCATTACGCGCTCGAAAAGTTTCGCCTCGGTGGTGCCCGATCTGTCGGCATTCACATCCGCCGGGCAGGCGCTGCTCGCCGCCCTGCACCCGCTTCCGAAGGGCATAAGGCTGCTCGGCCTTGGGCTCCACAACCTGACGGAACAGGAGGACCAAAGGCCTCTCCAGCTCGGGCTGGAAATCTGACCCGCCTTGTGATATATGATAGTCACACGGGGCCGCGGGCGATTCAGCTGCGGCCTTAAATTCATAGGGAAGCCTAAAAATCGGCTGGGAGCCACGACCATGGGTCGTTTTGGGGGACGACGCGAATGCGTCGGCTCTACCGCCGCAGATGGAAAGGTTAGCAATGGCTACAAAGGCGCTTAGCTTCGATGTCGGCGATTATGTTGTGTACCCCAAGCATGGCGTAGGCCGCGTCGTTGAGCTGCAAAGCACCGAAATCGCGGGAACTCGTCTCGACCTCTATGTTCTCCGGTTCGAGAAGGAAAAGATGACCCTTCGAGTGCCGGTCAACAAGGCGGACTCGGTCGGAATGCGCAAGCTGTCGTCCGACAAGACGATGAAGGACGCGCTCGAGACCCTGAAGGGCAAGCCCAAGGTCAAGCGCACCATGTGGTCGCGCCGCGCCCAGGAATATGAAGCGAAGATCAACTCGGGCGACCTGACGTCGATCGCCGAAGTTGTTCGCGACCTGTTTCGTCCCGACGATGCTCCCGAGCAGAGTTATTCCGAGCGGCAGATCTTCGAGGCGGCTTCGTCGCGCCTTGCGCGCGAGCTCGGCGCCATGGAGCAGACCGACGAGAAGCAGGCCCTGGTCAAGATCCTCGATATCCTGAACAAGGCTGCGGTCATTCATCACAAGACCAAAGAGCCCGCTTAAAAACCGGACTCATCGGTCGATCAAAGGGCGTCCTTCGGGGCGCCCTTTTTTCTTGCGCTGCAAATGTAGCTCTGTCATAGGCAGCTAACACACTAGTGATGGAGGAACCATGCGCAAACCCTTCGCCGCGGCGTTGATCGCCGCCTTGGCCGCAACCTCAGCGTGCGGTTCGACGCAGGACGGAGGACCGACCATCTCCCGCAATTATGCGGTGAGCGGTTTCGACCAGGTCGATGTTGCCGGTCCGTTCGACGTGACGATCCACACGGGCACGAATCCGGGCGTTCAGGCACGCGGAAGCCAGAAGCTGATCGATCGCCTTGTGGTCGAGGTCAAAGATGGAAAGCTGCTGATCCATCCCGAAAGGCATGGCTGGTTCGGCTGGAACAATATCAGCGGCAAGGCCGAGGTGACGGTGACCGTGCCTTCGCTCAAAGGCGCGACCCTCGCCGGGTCTGGCGGAATCAACATCGACAAGGTCCAGGGCGACAGCTTCGACGGCCAGGTCGCGGGATCGGGCGACTTGAGCATCGGATCGATCGACGTCGGCTTGCTGAAGATGGGAATCGCGGGATCAGGCAATGTCAGCGGCCAGGGCCGGGCGCAGAGCGCGGACTTCAGCATCGCCGGATCCGGAGGCGTGGATGCCAAGAACATTGCGACGGAAACCCTGAAGGTCTCGATCGCCGGGGCCGGCGACGTCCATGCCCACGCCACCAAGGCCGCGGATGTTAGCATCATGGGATCGGGGGACGTCGAGGTCACGGGCGGCGCGAAATGCTCCGTCAGCAAGGCGGGTGCCGGCGACGTTCGCTGCTCTTAAAGTGACGTTAACCATATTCCGGGAAGGTCGGGCCATGCGCACCGTCCTTCCCGCCTTTCTTTTTACCCTGGCCCTGTCGGCTCCGGCCGCAGCAGCCACGCGAAACTTCGGCATCACCAGCTTCGACAAGATCAGGGTCGAGGGTCCCTACAAGGTGACCCTGACGACTGGGGTCGCACCGTTCGCCAGCGCGACGGGAAGCCAGAGCGCGCTCGATAGCGTCGCTGTCGACGTCCAGGGGAACACCCTCGTGGTGCACGCGAATCAATCGTCATGGGGCGGCTATCCGGGAGGAAGTGTCGGGCCCGTCGAAATCAAGCTTGGCACGCATGACCTTACTTCCGCGCGGCTGAACGGCTCGGCAAGCCTGCAGATCAACAAGGTCAAGTCGCTGACGTTCGAGCTGGTAATCCAAGGCTCGGGCGCCGCCTCGATCGCCCAGACGGACGTCGATCAGCTGACTCTCGGCCTGGCCGGGTCCGCCAGCGCATCGCTCGCCGGCCGCGTCGGCAAGCTGAACGCGGTCCTTCGCGGCATTTCCTCGCTCGACGCGTCCGCGCTCACCACAAAGGACGCGGCACTCGCAATCGACGGTGCGGCAACGGTCAAAGCCAATATCTCGAACACGGCGAAGATCGACGGATCAGGACCGGCTACCATCGCGCTCGCAGGGAATCCGTCGTGCACATCCAAGCTCGGCGGCTCGGCGAGCGTGACCGGCTGCAAATAGGCCTAATTGAGGCTGGTGCGGGCCTCCACGCCCGACAAGAAGTTCCACAAGGCCCCGGCCAGCTCTTCGCCCGCCGCGATGGCCTCAGCCTTTTGATCTTCGGGCAGGCGATCGAGCAGCTCGCGGCACACCGCGCTGTGCTCGACGTCGGCGCTCTCGTGGACTCGAAAGAAGCGAAGCGTCGGCTCGTCGCCAATTCCGTAGCGGTCGATCAGGCCCTCGATCTTGGCGCTCGCGACACCGGGGAATTGGCTTTCATAGGCGTAGAGCGCGCCAAGGCCGGCAGCGTAGGATTGACGCGACAGCTTGCGGAACGTGTCGATCAGGCCCTGAGTTTCGGGATTGAGCGCCTGCGCGCGGACACCGTCCTCGCTTTCGCCCAACCCGCAGGCGAACATCAGCCATAGCGTGGCATGATCCTGCTTGCCCGCTTCGATGCCCTCTTCTTCGGCGAGATTCTCGGCAAGCATGCGGCGCCCGTCGCGATCCGGGCAGGCGCTGTGGACGGCGCTGACCGCGCGCGGAAAAGCCTCGACATGATGGAAATATTGCCGGGCGTAGGCGCGGAGCGTGTCGAGCGGCAGGCGGCCCTCGGTCCATGCCTGATAGAAAGGATGCTTGAGCATCGCGCGATCGGCGACCTTCGAATCGATTGCTGTTGAAACCGTCAAATTCGTCATCGCGCGCCTCCTGCTATTTTCGGCCGCGATAGTCGGGCGGCCGACGGTCGGCAAGCGGCTAGAGGAGCGCCAAAGCGGCGAGTCGGCCATAGAGTTGCGGAGGAAGCGCGCCGAGACCGCTTCCGTCGTCGTCGCCCGATGGCGCGTCCGAATCTTCGAGGTAGCGCCATCCCTGATGCGCTCGACGGGGAGTGGGAGCGACCCTCCTCAACTCGGCCGAACAGACGATGTCGATCCGGCCGTCCTCGCGATCTTCAAACCGTAGGATTTCCAGCGCGGCGATCAACCGATGTTTGACGATCCAGTAGAGATTGCCGCCGATGAGCTCCGAAGCCCGCTTCGGCCGCATGCGCGTCGCGATTCGGATTTCGCCGGCGATGGCTCTGCGCGCGACCCGTTCCTGCAGCATTTCGAGGTCGCGGCAAGCGAATGCGACCTTCGTGAGATGAAGCTTCGGCACGCATCGATAATAAGAACTCGGCGGTCGATTAGGGAGGGCTAACGGCCCAGCCCGACCGCAGCTGCAAGCCCGAGGAAGCTGAAGAATCCGGTGACGTCGGTGATCGTGGTCACGAACACCGCCGAAGATACCGCCGGATCGATCCGGAAACGGTCGAGAGTCACGGGAACGAGAATTCCGCCGAGGCCCGCCGCAAGATTGTTGATCACCATCGCCGCCCCCATCACCCCGCCGAGCAATGGATTGTGGAAGATGAGCGTCACTCCGAGCCCAATGAGAATGCCAAGGGAAATCCCGTTCGCGAGCGCGATCTTCAACTCGCGTGCAAAGGCCCGAAGCGTGTTCGATTCGGTCAGCTGGTTCGTCGCCAGGGCTCGCACGGCAACGGCGAGAGTCTGCGTTCCGGCATTGCCGCCCATTCCCGCAACGATCGGCATCAAGACCGCAAGCACCGCATATTTGCCGATCTCGCTCTGGAAAAGGCTGACCACGCTCGCGGCCACGATCGCGGTACCAAGGTTGATCACCAGCCAGAACAAGCGGCGGCGGACGGTCAGCTGCACGGGCTCATTGATGTCGCCCTCGTCACCGACGCCGGCCAGCAGCAGCACGTCCTCGCCCGCTTCTTCCTGGATGATGTGGACGACGTCGTCGACGGTGATCATTCCGACGAGACGGCCCTCGTCATCGACGACGGCTGCGGAAACCAGCGCATATTTCTGGAAGCGGAGGGCGACGTCCTCCTGATCCAGGTCGACCGGGATCAACGTCTGTTCGCGGACCATGACATCCCGGACGAGCGTGCTTCGCTTCGTTCTCAAGATGATCGAGAGCTTGCAGGTCCCGACCGGATGGTGCGCCGGGTTGACGACGAAGACTTCCCAGAAATCGTCGGGAAGCTCGCGGGTCGAGCGAAGGTAATCGATGACCTGCCCGATGTTCCAATGCTCCGGCACAGCGCAGACGTCGCGCTGCATCAGGCGGCCGGCAGTCTCCTCGGGATAGCTTAAAGCCTCTTCGACCGCGGCGCGGTCGTCCGGCTCCATGCGCTCAAGGACGGCCAGCCGCTCATCGCGATCGAGATCCTCGATCAGCGCAACCGCGTCGTCGGTATCGAGCTGGCCGGCGATGTCCGCGACCTGCTGCGGCTCCATTTCGTCGAGCAGGCCTTCGCGAACATAATCGTTCATTTCGGCCAGCACGTCGGCGCCGACGATCCCCGCGAGGGCCTTCACGAGCCCTTCGCGCTCGTCACGGGCGGCGAGTTCGATCAGGTCGGCGACGTCGGCGGGATGGAGCGGCTCGACGAGCTTGCGCGCGGTCTCGTCATCGCCGGCCTCGACCGCGTCCAGTACCTTATCGACGAATTCCGGGCGGAGACGATCTTCCTCGTCCACGGGCGAGCGAACGTCCGAATCGCCTGGGGGCGCGGCGGCGATTTGCTCGCTCTCGCTCATTCGCGCTTCCCTCTCGCTTGAACCCGGTGCGGCCCTCCTATGGACGCCGCCGCTCTGGCGCAACCCGCCTGCGGCCCCTAAATCGCGCTTCCTTCAAAGCTTTTTGTATGGAGTTCATCATGGCCGATGCCGACCGCCTGACCCTCACGCTTTCTTCGGGAGGCGACGTCGTGATCAAACTCCGCCCCGATCTCGCCCCCGGCCATGTCCAGCGCATCACCGAGCTCGCCAACAGCGGTTTTTATGACGGAGTCGTCTTTCACCGCGTGATCCCCGGGTTCATGGCGCAGGGCGGCGACCCTACCGGCACCGGTTATCACGGATCGGACCTGCCCAACCTCAAGGCGGAATTCTCGGATGCGCCGCACGACCGCGGTGCCGTTTCAATGGCCCGTTCGCAAAATCCGGACAGTGCCAACAGCCAGTTCTTCATCGTGACCGATGATTCACACTTTCTCGACGGGCAGTACACCGTGTGGGGCCAGGTCGAGAGCGGCATGGAACATGTCGACGCGCTTCCGGTCGGTGAACCGCCGAGCAATCCAGGCAAGATCGTCAAGGCGACAGTGTCGAAAGCCGCCTAGTGACGAAGGTCGCGCTGATCACTGGTGCGTCGGCCGGCCTTGGGGTCGAGTTCGCACGCCAATTGTCGGCGCGGGGCCATCGGCTGGTGCTGGTCGCGCGGCGGAAGGAGCGCCTGGATGATCTCGCCACGGAGCTCGGCAATGCCCGGGCAGTGGCGATCGACCTGTCCGAAGGGGATGCCGCCGCCAAATTGATGGCCGATCTTCGGGCGAACGGCGAAACGGTCGATCTGCTGGTCAACAATGCAGGTTTCGGTCTCATCGGCAGCTTTGCTCGGCTGGATGCCAGGCGATTGCGCCAGATGATCGACCTCAATGTCGGCACGCTGACCGATTTATGCCGCCTGGTTGCCCCGCAAATGATCGAAAGCAAATCGGGAGCGATCCTCAACGTCGCATCGACCGCGGCCTTCCAGCCAGGCCCGAAGATGGCGGTCTATTTCGCGACCAAGGCCTATGTACTGTCGCTGTCCGAAGCGCTGCATGAAGAGCTGAAGCCCCATGGCATTCGAGTGACCTGCCTTTGCCCGGGCCCGACACGAACGGAGTTCGGCGAGGTTGCCGGCTTTGGCGGAAATGCCGTCTTCGAACGTGTCGCGATGAACGCGTCTGACGTGGTGAAAGCGGGTCTTTCGGCGCTCGACAGGAACCGCGCGGTGATCGTCACCGGGATCATCAACAAGATCGCCGCGGCGAGCACGCGTTTCGCTCCGCGGCCGGTGGTTCGCAAAATCGCGGGAGCGATCAAATATTGAACCGGAAGCGCGCCGCACCAGTTTGATAGGCAGCGTGAGAGCGAGAGGAGCCCTGAATGCCTGAAGCCGACACAATGGAGCGGACGTCCACGCGACGCCTCCAGGTCGCGAACCTGGCGCCGGGCGACCTCGGAAGCGGCTTCGCCCGCGTTTCGATGAGCGTGATGCAGACGCTCAGCCTGCAGGAAGGCGATATCATCGAAATCGTCGGCAAGCGGACGACGACCGCGCGGGTGCTTCGGCCCTATGATGAAGATGAGGCGTTGGAGATCATCCGCCTCGACGGCTTGCAGCGCACGAACGCCCAGGTCGGCTCCGGCGATTTCGTCGAAGTTCGGAAAGCGAAGTCCAAGCCGGCGACTCGTGTGGTTTTTGCGCCCGCACAAGGCAATGTGCGGCTGCAGGGATCGGCCGATGCCCTGAAGCGGACCTTCGCCGGGCGGCCGTTCGTCGAGGGCGATATCGTAGCGGCCACCGGCCATCAGCGAGTGAACGCGGACCTTCCCGACAACATCCGGCAGCTGATCAACGCGCCGGCCTTTGCGCTTCAGGAAATCCGCCTCACCGTCGTCACTGCCGCGCCCAAGGGCATCGTCCACATCGACGCTAAGACGGTCGTCGAGCTTCTTCCTGAATATACCCAGCGCGACGGGCAACGCCGCGCCGACGTCACCTATGACGATCTGGGCGGAATGCGCGACACCATCGACGCATTGCGCGAGATGGTCGAACTTCCTCTGCGCCACCCCGAGCTTTTCCAGCGACTCGGCGTGGATCCGCCGAAGGGCGTCCTCCTTCATGGCCCTCCGGGGACCGGCAAGACGATGCTCGCAAGGGCAGTCGCAAACGAAAGCGCGGCGCGCTTCTTCGCGATCGCCGGTCCGGAAATCATGGGATCGGCATATGGCGAGAGCGAGCGGCGGCTGCGCGAGATCTTTGAACAGGCCGCGCAGTCCGCGCCATCGATCATCTTCATCGATGAAATCGACTCGATTGCTCCAAAGCGCGGGCAGGTTTCCGGGGAAGCCGAGAAACGCATCGTCGCCCAGTTGCTGACTTTGCTCGACGGCATCGAACCCCGGCAGAATCTCGTGGTCATCGCCGCGACGAATCGTCCGGAAGCGCTCGATGAAGCTCTCCGCCGCCCGGGCCGCCTCGATCGCGAGATCGTCGTCGGCGTTCCCGATCAGCCCGGCCGACGCGAAATCCTGGGCATTCACACCCGCGGCATGCCGCTCGCGCCGGACGTCAATCTTGATGATCTCGCGCGCCGCACCTACGGCTTCGTCGGTGCGGACCTCGCCGCGCTCACCCGGGAAGCGGCCCTCGAAGCCGTTCGGCGGATCATGCCGAAGATCAACCTTTCGGAGGAAGTGATCCCGAACGAACTGCTCGACGAGCTGTCGGTCGAGCTGCGCGATTTCGACAATGCACTGAAGCGCGTCCAGCCGTCCGCGATGCGCGAGGTGATGGTCGAGGCACCGACGATCACCTGGGACGATATCGGCGGCCTCGACCAGGCGCGCGATCGGTTGAAGGAGGGCGTCGAGCTTCCCCTGAAACATCCGGAAGCGTTCCGCCGGCTGGGCATTCGCCCGGCCAAGGGCTTCCTGCTCTACGGCCCGCCCGGAACGGGCAAGACGCTCCTGGCCAAGGCGGCGGCGCGCGAAAGCGAAGCCAATTTCATCGCAACCAAGTCTTCCGACCTCCTTTCCAAATGGTACGGCGAGAGCGAGCAGCAGATCGCGCGCCTGTTCAACCGCGCGCGGCAGGTCGCGCCGACGATCATCTTCATCGACGAGATCGACAGCCTCGTGCCCGCACGCGGAGGAGGCCTCGGCGAACCGCAGGTCACCGAGCGAGTGGTCAACACCATCCTCTCGGAAATGGATGGCCTCGAAGAGCTCCAGAATGTCGTCGTGATCGGCGCGACCAACCGACCGACGCTCGTCGATCCCGCGCTTCTTCGGCCAGGACGTTTCGACGAGCTCATCTTCGTCGGCACTCCCGACACGGCTGGACGGAGGCGCATTCTGGCCATCCACACGCGCCACATGCCGCTCGAGCGTGACGTCGACCTGGAATCGCTCGCCCGCCGAACCGAGCGATTCACCGGCGCGGACCTCGAAGACCTCGTCCGGCGCGCCGGCCTGACCGCGCTTCGGCGCGGCCTCGATACGGGCAAGGTGACGATGGCCGATTTCGAAACCGCGCTCGGCGAAACGCGCGCATCCGTCACGTCCGAGATGCTCGAGGAATATGACGCGATCCAGGATACGCTGAAGAGCGACGCAGTCCGTCCGATGAGCGGGATCGGCTTCGTGCTTCCCGGAATGCTCAGGCCGCGCGGCGGCGGGAAGGACTCGAGCTAAAGGGTGCTCAACATCTTGTCGCGGAAATGGAGCGTTTCGCGGAGGTGCCTTCAATCCTCATCCACTCAACAACGTTCGTAAACTTGCCAAGCGGCAGTGCATTTGCCAACGGTCGCCGCCTTGTCCCAAACGGAGCATTCATGCCGACATCATCCGCGCGTACGCTGAAAAGCCCAAAGCGATTCATGCGGCGCCGCGACCGCCGGAGTCCAAGCCCGCAATGGCATTTCTTGCGCGGCTTCTTGAAGAATCCCGTGATGGTCGGTTCCGTCATCCCATCGAGCCGGGTTCTCATCGAGAAGATGCTGCGTCCGGTCGATTGGGAGAACACGAAGCTGTTCGTCGAATATGGCCCGGGCGTCGGCACGTTCACCCGTCCGATCCTGGAGTTGCTTGGGCCGGATGCGACGCTGGTGACGATCGACACGAACCCGGACTTCACCAAATATCTTCGGCGCTCGATCGACGATCCGCGCCTTGTCGCGGTGACTGGATCGGCGGCTGACGTGCAGAAGATCCTCGAAGACCGGGGACTCGGCAAAGCGGATTATGTCCTTTCGGGACTTCCTTTTTCGACCTTGCCGCCCGGTGTCGGCGACGCAATCGCCGAGGCGACGGCCAAGGTGATCCGCCCGGGCGGCGCCTTCCTTGTCTATCAGTTCAGCCCAAAGGTTCGCGACTTCATCGAGCCGCATTTCGAGCGGATTGATCGCGGCTTTGAATGGGTGAACGTTCCGCCGGCGACGCTCTTCTGGGCGTGGCGTGAGCCGCAACCGGCTTAACCCTCCGCGCGGAAATTGAGCCTGCGCGTCACCGTATAATCCATGATGTTCACGAGATAGTGGGACAGCGCCCACTTGATTCGCCGCCACAAGCTCGCACGCCTCCTGTGAAGCGCCGGAGTGATCCAACGGCTATTGGCGAGTTCGCCTTCGAAATAGTCCCGCATCAGCGCGGCAAACCCTGGATCCTTGATCCTCAGCATCACCTCCAGGTTGATGTAGAGACTGCGATAATCGAAATTCGATGAGCCGATGTGGACGATATCGTCCACGATCGCGAGCTTGGTGTGCAGCTTCGCCGGCTGATATTCGTACATCCGCACGTGGCGCCTGAGCAGCCGGCTGTAACTATGCCGCGCCGCTGCGATTGTCGCATTATTGTCCGACTTCGACGCGGTGATGATCCGAGCGCAGCCGCGTCGGCCGAGGCCTCCAATGCGACGGAGCATCGCCCCCGGCGGAGCAAAATAAGCGAAGATCATGTCGAGGCTCTTCCCGCGTTTGATGTCGCGGCCGATGCTTCGCCACCAGCTGTTCTTCATGCTCAGCGGGCCGCTGAACTTCCACTGCACCGGTCCGCGCCATTGACTGTAGTGAGCGACCATCCGCCGAAGCGAGCGCAACTTCGCTTTCTTCCTGCTGGTCCAGCGAAACAAGGAGTCGAAATATTCAACCGCGCAGCCGACACAGGGGCCGTCGATCGAAATCCACAGGTCGCGCCAATGCCGGGGCCCTTCATCGCTCAAATAGGTGTCGTCGATGTTGGCGCCGCCCATGATCGCCCGCTGCTCGTCGGCGATCGCCAGCTTCTGATGATTGCGAAGCAGGTAGCTCCGCCCGTAACTCGCGTTGAAGACGCAATATTCTCCGCCGCTCTCGTCGAGCTCGGAAAAGAATTTCGGCTGGGCTGCCGACCCGAAACCGTCGATCAGCAGCCTCACCTGGACACCACGCCTGGCGGCCGCGATCAATGCGTCGCGCACCAAAGCTCCGGCCCAATCCGGATTGAACATGTAGAAAAGGAGCCGCAGGCTCGTCTGTGCGCCGGCGATCAAGTCGAGGATCGCCCGAAGCCGTTCTTCGCCATTTTCGATGATGGCGAGGCAATTGCCGCCGACGACGGCGCTTGGCGGCGCCGGGGTTGTAGTCATCACAGGCGGAGCATCGTCGGCCATGGCATCCGCTTTCCTTGACTTTTCGAGAGCCCGCAAGCTATTGGCGCCGCCTCCCTGAAATCCCATATTCCTTTGCAGGGACCCCTTTTCCGGAGTGAAAGATGGCGCGCGTTACAGTTGAAGATTGCGTGGACAAGGTTTCGAACAGGTTCGACCTCGTCCTGTTCGCGGCTCAGCGCGCGCGGCAAATTTCGGGCGGCGCCGACCTCACCATCGATCGTGATCGCGACAAAAATCCGGTCGTGGCCCTGCGCGAGATCGCCGAGGAGACGGTCAAGCCGAAGGAGCTTGAGGAAGCCGTCGTGACCAACCTGCAGAAGGTTCGGATCGACGAGGAAGACGAGACCGAAGAGCTGGCGTCGCTGAGCGATGCAGCCGAGGCGCTTCGTCTTACCGCCGCCGCTCCGCCTCGCCCGACGCCTTCAGGCGGGGATTACGAGTAAGCTTATTCGGCCGCGGTCTTGATCGCGGCCGGCGCGGGAACGGGGTCGCCGTCACGGTCGATCCACATCAGCTCACTCAGATTCAACTCGCGCCCATCCTGGGCGAGGACTCCGATCTTGCGCACGGGCTTTCCGTCGCGACGGTCGGCAAGCACGACCCGCATCTTGCCGTAGCCCCATTCCTCGCCCCATTGGCGGAGCGCCAGGACGACGGGGAGGAGACCTTCCCCCTTCGGCGTCAGGGAATAGGTGACTCTGCGTTTGTCGGACGGATCCGGCGTCCGGACCAAAATCCCGCCTGAAACCAGCCGCGACAAGCGGTCGGAAAGAATGTTGCGCGCAATTCCCAGACCCGCCTGGAATTCTTCGAAATGTTGAAGGCCGTTCAGGGCTCCGCGGAGAATCAGGAAAGCCCATTTCTCACCGATCACCTCTACGGCGGCAGGAATCGGGCACGAGAGCGCGGCCTCCCTGAATGCGTCAATTCCCGACGTGACTCGATCCGCGGGCAACTCGGCCGTCCTCCCTCTCCTCGACTCCGATGAAAGCACAAAGGTTCCGCAAAAAATAGTTGCAAGACGAAACTGATTATATTATTCAGTTGCAAATCGCAACCATAAGAGGAAATCCTGCGATGTTCCGATCCCTTTCCGCTTTCTGCGTGCTCGCATTCGTGGCCAGTCCGGCCCTGGCTTCGACCTACTCGGCCAGGCCCGTGGCCCCGGTTTCCCAGCGGATTATCGCCCGCGACATCGTCTGGGCCTGCGGTCCCGCGGCATGCCAGGGTTCGACCGAAGAGAGTCGCCCGGCAGTCCTGTGCGAAGGTCTCGTGAAGAAAGCCGGTCGTGTCGACAGCTTCCTGGTCGATGGCCGAGCCTTCACCAGCGCCGAGCTCGACAAGTGCAACTCCGCCGCGAAATCGCTACCGGCCAAGGCCCTCGCAGCGCAGTAAACCTACCCCTGGCCGCCTCGCCGCCCCCACTCCCCGCGGGGCGGCCTACCTTTTCGCGCTTGCACAAAAGCGCCGCCTCCCCCCATCTTAGCGCTGTGCTGAGACAGTATGAGCTGATCGAGAAGGTCCGCTCCTATGATCCGGACGCGGACGAGGGGCTGATCAACCGTGCCTACGTCTTCTCGATGAAGGCGCACGGCAGCCAGGTGCGCGCGTCCGGCGATCCTTATTTCAGCCATCCGATCGAGGTCGCGGGAATCCTGACCGACCTGAAGCTCGACGACCAGACGATTGCGACAGCGATCCTCCACGACACGATCGAGGATACGCTCGCGACGACGGATGAGATCGAGCGGCTGTTCGGCAAGGACGTCGCGCGATTGGTGGACGGCGTCACTAAGCTCAGCAAGATCGAGGCCCAGTCCGAGAACGAGCGGGCGGCCGAGAACCTCCGCAAGTTCCTGCTCGCCCTTTCAGACGACATCCGCGTGCTGCTGGTGAAGCTTGCCGACCGCCTGCACAACATGCGGACGCTCTACCATATCCCGAATGAGGAGAAGCGGCACCGGATCGCGCGTGAGACGATGGATATCTACGCGCCGCTCGCCGAGCGAATCGGCATGTACGAGATGATGACCGAGATGCAGACGCTCGCGTTCCGGGAATTGGAGCCCGATGCGTACGCCTCCATCACCCGGCGGCTGAAGCAGCTCGAGGACCAGGGCGGCGACCTCGTCAGCCGGATCGGCCTCGGGCTTCAGCTCTATCTCGCGGACAATGGACTCGAGGCCGAAGTCACCGGACGCCAGAAACATCCTTATTCGATCTGGAAGAAGATGGCCGAGCGACACATCAGCTTCGAGCAATTATCGGACGTGATGGCCTTTCGGGTCATCGTGAATGAGACGGTGGATTGCTATCGGGCCCTCGGTCTCATTCACAGCCGCTGGCCGATGGTTCCCGGCCGCTTCAAGGACTACATCTCGACACCGAAGCGCAACGGTTACCGGTCGCTGCACACCTCGGTCATCCACGATTCGAAGATGCGGATCGAAATCCAGATCCGCGACCGGCAGATGCATGAGCAGGCGGAGCGCGGCCTTGCCGCCCACTGGGCTTACAAGGAAGGCAAGCCGACCGCCGACATCCACGTGCCCTGGGTCGACGATCTCGTCGAGATCCTCGACCACGCCGAGACCGCCGAAGAGCTCCTCGAGCATACCCGGATGGCGATGTACCAGGACCGGATCTTCGCCTTCACTCCAAAGGGCGAGCTGATCCAGCTGCCCAAGGGAGCGACGCCCGTGGATTTTGCCTATGCGGTGCACACGGGCCTCGGTGACCGCACCGTCGGCGCAAAGGTCAACGGGCGCGTCGTGCCGTTGAGGACGATGCTCGAGAACGGCGACCAGGTCGAAATCCTGACTTCGGAAGCGCAGCATCCGCAGCCGAGCTGGCTGCGCTTCGTCGCAACCGGAAAGGCGCGCGCCGGAGTTCGGCGCTTCGTTCGCCACAAGGAGCGCGAAGAGACGATCGAGCTCGGGCGCAAGATCTATGACGAGATCGTCGCCCGGCTGCCAGCCGAACTCGACAAGGATGCGCTGAAGCGCGCGCTCAAGAAATTGAAGATCGAGAATGACGATGAGCTGATGATCGCGATCGCCAGGAAGCGCGTCAGCGACGAAGCGCTGATGGAGGCCTTGATGCCGGGATCAGCCGGCGGTGACGTCGCGCCGCGCCCGCTGGGGCAGCGCAAGGCGATTTCGATCAAAGGCCTGACCCCGGGCGTCGCTTATCACCTGGCGCAATGCTGCCATCCGATTCCGGGGGACCGCATCGTCGGCCTGCGGCGCGAGGACGAGGAGATCGAAGTCCACGTCATCGGCTGCGACACGCTCGCGAGCGGGATCGACGCGGATTGGCTCGATTTGGCCTGGGGCGAGGGTTCGGACGGCGGTGCGGCCCGGCTGGCCGTGATCCTGCGCGACATCCCCGGAGCGCTTGGGACGATGTCAGGCATTCTCGGCGCGAAGCACGCCAACATCGTCAACCTTCAGCTCGTCCATCGAGACGGCAGTTTTCAGACGTTTCATCTGGACGTCGAAGTGCACGACCTCGCCCACCTTCACGCGATCATCGCGGCTCTGAGAGAGGCCGAGCCGGTCAGCTCCGTCGAGCGGATCTAGCCGACCCCGCGGCCTTTCCCGAAAGCCGCTGTTGCCGCGCATGCGCATCGCCACCCGCGAGAACGGCCAGCATGACGAGATCCGACGCGCTCGCCGTCATCGGTGCGATCTGCACCGGAAGCTCCAGCCCCAGCACGTAGGGGCCGAGGATGCTTTCGCCACCAAGCGCGCGAAGGAGTTTGGTCGACAGGCTCGCCGATTGAAGTCCAGGCATCACGAGGATGTTCGCGGGCCCGGACAAGCGGCTGAACGGATAGAAGCGCCGCTGCATGTCGAAATTCAGCGCGACGTCGGGCGCCATCTCACCTTCATATTCGAAGTCGGTATGGAAGCCGTCGAGGAGCCTCACCGCACCGCGAAGCTCTTCGATATGCATCCCCGGCGGATTTCCGAAGGTCGTGTAGCTGATGAAGGCGACGCGCGGATCAAGGCCCATGCGACGTGCAAACGCCGAGGAGCGCATGGCGATTGCCGCGAATTGCTCGGCAGTCGGCCGCTCCGTCACCGCCGTGTCGGCGATGAGAATGGTGTGGTTGCGCCCAACCACGACGTTGATTCCAAACGGAGTTGAGTCCGGCTCATCGTCGATGACGGCGCGAACCTGGCGAAGCGACTGGCTGAATGGACGAGTCGTCCCGGTGATCATCGCGTCCGCTTCGCCCAGCGCGAGCATGGCCGCGGCGAAATAGTTGCGATCCTGGTTCACCATCCGCTCGATCTCGCGGCGCAGCAATCCATGCCGCTGATGCTTTTCGTAAATGTAATCGACGGCCCGCCCAACGAGCGGTGAGTTGCGGCTGTTGAGGACCTCATAGTCCTTGGGATTCTCGACCCCGAGTTCTTTCAGCTGCTCGTAAACCTCTTCACGGCCGACGAGCACCGGAGTGCCGTAACCAGCCTCCGCGAATGCGATTGCGGCGCGCAGAACGTTCGGCTCCTCGCCTTCGGCGAACAGCACGCGCTTCGGATTCGTCTTGGCGCCTTCATAAGCGAGGCTCATGACCGAGACGGTCGGATTGAGCCGCGCCCGGAGCTGCTGCCGGTACGAGTCCATGTCTTCGATGGGTTTTTGCGCGACTCCGGTCCGGCCGGCGGCCTCCGCCACGGCCGAGGCGACGACCTCCATCAGGCGCGGGTCGAACGGCGCCGGAATGATATAGTCGCGGCCGAAGCTGTGCATCTGCCCGCCATAGGCCGCGGCAACTTCTTCGGGGACGGGTTCGCGCGCCAGCTCGGCCAGGGCCTCGGCTGCGGCGATCTTCATTTCATCGTTGATCGCGGTCGCGCGAACGTCGAGCGCTCCGCGGAAGATGAAGGGAAAGCCGAGGACATTGTTGACCTGGTTCGGATAGTCCGAACGTCCCGTCGCGATGATCGCGTCCGGCTTCACCTTGCGCGCCTCTTCCGGCCGGATTTCGGGATCCGGATTGGCCATGGCGAAGATGATCGGCTCCTTCGCCATCGACTTCACCATTTCGGGTTTGAGAGCGCCGGCCGCGGAAAGGCCAAGGAACACGTCCGCGCCCTTGCACGCGTCTGCCAGCGTCCGATCTTCGGTGGCGACCGCATGCGCCGACTTCCATTGGTCGAGGTCGGTCCGGCCCTTGTAGATAACGCCTTTGCGGTCGCACATCGTCACATTGTCGCCGCGCACGCCCATCGCCTTGATGAGCTCGGTGCACGCGATCGCCGCCGCTCCGGCGCCGTTCACGACGACCTTGATGTCGCCGAACCTCCGCTTGGTCAGGTAGCAGGCATTGATGAGGCCCGCTGCGGTGATGATCGCCGTTCCATGCTGGTCGTCATGGAATACGGGGATGTTCATCCGCTCCTTAAGCGTCTGCTCGATGACGAAACAATCGGGCGCAGCAATGTCCTCGAGGTTGATTCCGCCGAAGCTCGGCTCGAGGAGCTCGATTGCATCGATGAACCTCTGAGCGTCATCGGTCGCGACTTCGATGTCGATCGCATCGACGTCGGCGAAGCGTTTGAACAGGACGGCCTTGCCTTCCATCACCGGCTTCGAGGCGAGCGCTCCGAGATTGCCCAGCCCCAGGATCGCGGTCCCGTTGGAAATGACCGCCACGAGATTGCCCTTGCTCGTATAGTCGTAGGCGCAGGTCGGATTCTCGGCGATCGCCCGGACGGGAACCGCGACCCCTGGCGAATAAGCGAGGCTCAGGTCGCGCTGTGTCGCCATCGGCTTTGTCGCCACGACTTCGAGCTTGCCCGGCCGTCCGCGCGAATGGAATTCTAGCGCTTCGGCTTCGGTATACTTGACGTTGCTTTCCGACATGGCGCGAGGCCTTAGCCGTTTACCCCCGCAATCGTCACCCCCGACGGCAGCGAGGGCCCCGCTGCCTTTCGCAGCCAGGGCGGAAGAAAAGCGGGATTCCCGCTTTCGCGGGCATGACGAACGGGGCTAGTCAGAGACATGGCTCGAGCGGACGCTCCGACACCGATGATGGCCCAGTACCGGCGCCTCAAGGAGGAGGCCGCCGACGCTCTGCTCTTCTATCGCATGGGCGATTTCTTCGAGCTGTTCTTCGACGACGCGAAGATCGCATCGGCCTGTCTCGACATCGCGCTGACCAAACGCGGCGAGGATGCCGGCGAGCCGATCCCGATGTGCGGCGTGCCGGTTCATGCAGCGGAATCGTACCTCGCGCGGCTGATCAAGGCCGGGAATCGGGTTGCGATCGCCGAGCAGACCGAGAGTCCGGCCGAAGCGCGCAAGGCGCGCGGGTCGAAAGCGCTCGTTGAACGCGCGATCGTCCGGCTCGTTACTCCGGGAACGCTGACCGAAGAGGCTTTGCTCGAATCCGCCTCGGCGAACTGGCTCGCGGCGATTGGTCGAGCCGGCGACGAATGGGCCATTGCGGCGGCAGACATTTCGACGGGTCGCTTCGAACTGACGGCCTGCGGTCCGGGCGAATTGTCGGCCGAGCTGGCGCGCCTGTCGCCGGCCGAAACCATCGCCGACGGACCCGTTGCCGGTGTCCGCACGTCCGCCGGCAAAGGCGGCTTCGACAGCCTCACGGGTGAGCGCAGCCTCAAGAGCCGCTTCGGCCTGGCGACGCTCGACGGCCTGGGATCGCCCTCGCGTGCCGAGCTTGCCGCCGCGGGAGGCCTGCTTTCCTATCTCGATGCGACACAAAAGGGTTCCGGAGTCCTGCTTGATGCTCCGCGCCGAATCGAGCGCTCGAGCCACATGGCAATCGACTCGGCGACGCGCGAAAGCCTGGAACTGACGCGTTCGGCCGGCGGCGGCGTCAGCGGCAGTTTGCTTGGCGAAATCGACCGCTGCCAAACGGCGGCCGGACGTCGCTTGCTTGCCGCGGATCTTTCCGCACCGCTCACCGGCAAGGCCGCGATCGAGGCTCGGCTGGGGCTCGTTCAATGGCTTCACGAAAATGCGCTGCTCCGCGATCGCGTGCGGTCGGCCCTGAAGGCCATGCCCGATTTCGCGCGCGCACTTGCGCGACTGATCGCCGGGCGCGGCAGTCCGCGCGATCTTGCGCAGCTTCGCGACGGGCTCGCGGCAGCCGCCGCGCTGAAAACGGAAATCGAACTCGAAGGCGATCGCCCCCAGCTTCTCGAGGCCCTGCTTCCGCGGCTGGGTGGTCATGCGGCTCTGGTCGATCGCTTCCGAGCGGCGCTCGTCGAATTTCCTCCGATCGACGCATCCAAGGGCGGCTACATCGCGGAAGGCTATGATGCGGCGCTCGATGCGCTTCGGGAAGTTTCGTCCAACGGCCGCCGTGCCATTGCCGCGCTCGAGGCACGCTATCGGGATTCGACGGGAATTTCCTCCCTGAAGATCCGGCACAATGCGGTCCTTGGCTATCATGTCGAGGTCTCCGCAAAGCATGCCGACGGATTGATGACGCCCGATAGCGGCTTCACGCATCGGCAGACGCTCGCCGGAGTGGTGCGCTTCAACTCGCCGGAACTTCACGAGGAGGCGACGAGAGTCGTTGAAGCCGGAGCCCATGCGATTTCGGCCGAAGCGGCGCATGCCGAGGAGTTGACCGGACAGGCCATCGCAGCGGCGCATCGGATCACCTCAAGTGCCGAAGCCATCGCCCGGATCGATGTCGCCGCGAGCCATGCTGCTCGCGCGGCGGAAGGCGGCTGGTCGCTGCCTCACCTTACCGATGAGCCATGCCTCGAGATCGAAGCGGGCCGCCACCCGGTGGTCGAAAGCGCGCTCAACGATCGCGGCGAGCGTTTCGTCGCGAACGACCTTTCGATGGGCCAATCGGACCGGCTGTGGCTCATCACCGGCCCGAACATGGGCGGCAAATCGACATTCCTACGGCAAACCGCGCTGATCGCCGTTCTCGCCCAGTGCGGCGGCTTCGTTCCTGCGGCCCGCGCGAAGGTCGGCCTTGTCGATCGCCTGTTCAGCCGAGTCGGAGCATCCGACAATCTGGCGCGCGGTCGATCGACCTTCATGGTCGAGATGGTGGAGACGGCCGCGATCCTTGCGCAGGCTTCGCCCCGCAGCCTCGTGATCCTCGACGAGATCGGGCGAGGAACTTCGACCTATGATGGCCTCGCGATCGCCTGGGCGGTCGTCGAAGCGATGCACGACCAGGTGAAATGCCGGACGCTGTTCGCGACCCATTATCATGAGCTGACGCGGCTCGCCGGGCGTCTCGAGACGCTTTCGCTGCACCATGTTCGCGCACGCGAATGGAAAGGCGATCTCGTCCTTCTGCACGAAGTCGCCGACGGAGCAGCCGACCGCAGTTACGGCATCGCGGTCGCGAAACTGGCGGGCCTTCCCCCAGCCGTCGTGTCCCGGGCGCGCGCCGTACTTGCGAAGCTCGAGGCAGGCCGGGATGCAACCGGCGGGATCGCCGCTGGACTCGACGACCTGCCGCTCTTCGCGGCCGCGGAAACCTCCGATACGGTGCCCGATCCCTTGCTCTGTGCGCTTGCGGAAATCGAGCCCGACAGCCTCTCGCCGCGCGAAGCGCTTGAACAGCTTTACCGTCTGAAGAGGCTCGCGGCCGAGCGAGAGTCATGAGCCTGCTCGACGTCGAGAACCGGCGGGCCATCATCGACCGGCGCGCGCTCATGGAACGGATCGACGCCGTCCGCGCCGGCAAGAAGCTCAACACCGAGGTCGCCGCAATCCTTCGCCAGGCCCTTGCCGACGGCCGGGCGGAAATCGCTCGGCGGCTGGGCGAAGGGCCGGGCAACGGCCGGACCGCCGCCCAGGCCATGGCGTTCCTTCACGACCAGCTCGTTCGCATCGCTTATGATTTCGTCACGCAGCGGATTAGCGGACCCGTTTCCGATCTCGCGCTGGTCGGCCTGGGAGGGACCGGCCGCGGCGAAATGGCGCCGTTCAGCGATCTCGACCTCATGTTCCTGACCGCAAAGGCGCCGAGCGCGGAGGCCGAGCGGGTGGCGGAGTCGATCCTCCATCTGCTCTGGGACCTCAAGCTCAAGGTCGGCCATTCGATCCGTTCCACCAGCGAGCTCATCGCGCTGGCAAAGAAGGACATGACGATCCGAACGGCCTTCCTCGAAGCGCGCTGGATGTGGGGTGACGACAAGGTCTTCGACGCGGCAATGCGCCGCTTCCGCAAGGAGATTGTGGCGGGGACCGCGGCGGAGTTCGTCGCGGCCAAGCTTGCCGAGCGCGACGAGCGGCACGTGAAGATGGGTGACAGCCGCTACGTCGTCGAACCGAACGTCAAGGACGGCAAGGGCGGTCTTCGTGACCTTCACACGCTCTACTGGATCGGCAAATATGTTCACGGGGTCGAGCGCCCGGCCGACCTGGTCGGCGCGGGACTTCTGACGTCCGCGGAATTCCGCCGATTCGATCGCGCCGAGCGCTTCTTCTGGTCGGTCCGATGCCACCTGCACTTGCTCGCCGGCCGCGCCGAAGAGCGACTGGGGTTCGATTACCAGCGCCGCATCGCCGAAATCATGCGCTACGCCGACCGGCCGGGAAAATCCGCGGTCGAGCGGTTCATGCAATTCTATTTCCTGAATGCGAAGACGGTTGGCGACCTCACGGGCGTCTTCCTCGCTCAGCTCGACGAGCAACTCGGGAAAAAGGGATTTCGCTTCGTCCTGCCGACGCTTCGCCGGAAACCGAAACGCCTTGGCGGGTTCGTGCTCAATCGCGGGCGCTTGTCGGTGCCCTCCGATGATTTCTTCCAGGGCGATCCCGTCCGCCTGCTCGAAATGTTCGCCCTTGCCGCTCGCGAGCGGCTTGAGATTCACCCCGAGGCGATGCGCGCGGCAACGCGCGACTCCGGTCTGATCGGACGCGAGGTCCGCGAAGATCCGCGAGCCAACGCCCTGTTCATG
>DATLOY010000107.1:0-18332 GCA_035536015.1 Sphingomicrobium sp. | reverse complement strand
CGCGCCATGGCGCCCGCCGAATATCTCGACGCGGTCCAGCAGGCGCTTTCCGAACGGCTGGCGAAGACCAAGGTCGGCGATCCTCGCGCTGAGGACACGCGCATGGGTGCGCTCGTCAGCACGAGCCAGCGCGACGACGTGCGCCAGAAGATCGCCGAGCTTGAGGCAGCGGGCGCGCGCATCGTCGCCGGCGATCCGAATGCCGAGCCTCCGGTACCGGGCGGCGCCTTTCTGCAACCGGTCCTGCTTCGTACCGACGATCCGTGGGGCACTGCAGCAGTGCACGATTGTGAGCCGTTCGGGCCGGTTTCAACCATCATGCCCTACAGGGACCTGGGCGATGCGATCGCCTTGGCGAACCGCGGAAAGGGCAGCCTCGCATTGTCGCTGTTCACCCATTCGCCCGACGCGGCGCGTGACTTCGTTCAAGGGGCTGCGGCCTATCACGGTAGGATGCTGGTGATCGACCGCACGAATGCCGCGGAATCGACAGGCCATGGCTCACCGCTTCCGGTGCTCGTCCATGGCGGTCCCGGCCGGGCCGGCGGAAGCGAGGAGATGGGCGGAGTCCGCGGCGTGAAGCATTACATGCAACGCACCGCGCTTCAGTCGTCACCGGCGATGATCGCTGCGATCACCGAGCAATATATCCCCGGCGCGCCGAAGCAGATTATCGACATGCACCCCTTCCGGCTGAAGATGAGTGAGCTTCACATCGGCGATACGTGGAAGACGGGCAGCCGCACGGTGACACTCGAAGACATTGAGCATTTCGCCGAATTCACCGGCGACAAATTTTACGCGCACATGGACGAGGAGGCGGCGAAGGCTTCGCCGATCTTCGAAGGACGCGTGGCACACGGCTATCTGATCCTGAGCTTCGCGGCCGGCCTGTTCGTCTATCCGGATCCAGGACCGGTCCTGGCGAACACGGGCCTCGAAAATCTTCGCTTCCTGACGCCAATCTACCCCGGAGATTCGCTGCGCGTGGAACTGACCGTCCGCGCCAAGTCGATCAAGTCGGAGGAAACCGGGCAGGTTCGCTGGGCTGTTGAGGTCTTCAATCAGAAGGATGAGCTCGTCGCGACCTACGACCTCCTGACCGAGAACGTTCCGTAAGGGTAGGAACGGCGGTCGTCTCACGTTCGTTTCAGGGGCGATATTCCAGGAAGGGAGATGCCCGATGAAAGTCAGGGAAGTGATGACTCGCGACGTCCAGACAGTTCGCTCAGACCAGACTGCACGAGATGCAGCCAATTTCATGCTCGCATCCGATTCCGGATCGATTCCCGTCATCGACGGCGACCGCCTGATCGGAATGATCACGGACCGCGACATCGCGGTTCGCGGCGTCGCCAAAGGCAATGGCCCGGACACGCCGGTGCGCGAGCTCATGACCAACGACATCATCTGCGCGCGAGAGAATGACGATGTCGAGGAAGTCGCGAGCAAGATGAGCCGCGCGCAGGTTCGCCGGCTACCGGTGGTCGACGCTCAGGAAAAGCTTTGCGGGATAATCAGCCTCGGCGACCTCAGCCGCGAAACGGATGAGCAGACCGCGGGACAGGCTCTCGAAGGCGTCAGCCAACCGGGTGGCCAACACCAGCAATAGGGCTAGCTAGCGCCCCGCGATCTCCTTGATCGCCTGGTTGACCAGAGGCTCGTCGGACTTCGCATCGTGCTGCTCGGCGATGAGCCGGGCGGCGGCGCGGGTGGCGGCATCGGCCACGGCGGCGCGTAGCTGATCGACCGCCGCGCGCTCTTCCGACGCGATCTTTTCCTCGGCCATTCGGCTGCGGCGCTCGATCAAAGCCTCGGCGTCGGTCCTGGCCTTCGCGACAATCTCTTCGGCCTCATGCTTGGCGCGCTCGAGCAGGGCCTTGCGGTCTTTGTCGACCGACTTCGCCTTCTTCTCATATTCTGCCTTGAGCGCTTCCGCTTCCTTGCGCAGGCCCTCCGCCTCGGCGAGCTGATTGCGGATTGTCGCGATCTTGTCGTCGAGCGCGCGGCCAATGGCACCTGGCACTTTCTTCCAGATCAGGATCGCGAACACTGCCAGCATCGCCAGCGCGACCCAGCCACCGGGGTTGAGCAGAAGTGCAGTCGGCTCCGCTTCGTGCTGCTCCGGGACCTGCGTTCCGGCAGTGGTTTGAAGTTCAGACATTCAGTTCCGCTTTCACCGCTTCGGCGGCCCTCTTCTCGTCGACCTTCAGTCCCGTGAGACGAACAACCATCTCCTGCGCGGCCTGAGCGGCGACCGCCTCGATATTGGCTCGCGCAGAATCGACGGCTTTGCGGATTTTCGCCTCGGCCGCCTCGACCTTTCCGTTCAGCTTTTCAGTCGCGGCGTGGACTTTACCTTCGGTATCCCTTGCGCTGGCCTGCTTGGCCTCGTTCGACAGCTTCGCGGCCTCCGCTCTCGCCGCGTCCATCCTCGCCCGCCACGCCTCTTCCGTTTTATCCGCTTCGGCCCTAGCGGCCTGTGCGCGCTCCAGGTCGTCAGCGATCTTGCCCTCGCGCGCTTCGACCGTCGCCTGGATCTTCGGCACCATTCCGCGCCCGATCACGAAAAAGATGAAGCCGAGCGCCACCGCCAGCCACAGCAACTGTGACAGATAGACTTCAGCGAGCTGCGAAAGTTGAGGCATGATCGGCTCCCGTGGAGCTTACGCGTTCGAGCGCTTGATTAGAAAGCGAACAGGATGAGCATGGCAACGACGAACGCCATCAGGCCGAGAAGCTCGGCAGCGGCGAAGCCGATGTACAGGCGACCCTGCTGGCCATCAGCGGCAGCGGGATTGCGGATCGCGCTCTGAAGGAACGAGCCGAAAACGAAGCCGACGCCGGCAGCGGCAGCACCGACGCCAATCGCCGCGAGACCGGCGCCAATGAGCTTTGCGGAAGCGACATCCATGATTGAACTCCTTTGGAAAAAGCTTTGGGTTTAGTGAAGGTGGACGGCCTCGCTGATGTACAGCGAGGTGAGAATGGCGAAGACGTAAGCCTGGATGGCCGCGACCAGCAGCTCGATCATGCTCACAAAGACGATGAAGAAGAAGCAGAGGATCGAAATGCCGATCCCGCCGGCGCTGTGGCTGTTGAGTGCCTGGACGACGAAGTTGCCGAAGACGTCCAGCAGTACGTGACCCGCGAACATCGCGATGAACGGCCGGAGGCCGAGGCTGAACGGGCGGACCAGGAAGCTCAGCAGCTCGATCGGCGCGATCGCGAACTTGAAGATGAGCGGCGCGTCCTTCGGCACGAATAGCGAGAAGAAGTGAAGGCCATGCTTCCAGAAGCCGACGCCGAGCACGATCGCGAAGGTGATCAGCGACATAACGCCGGTAAACGTGAACTGGCTTGTGACAGTGAAGGGGTGCGCGGCCGCGACGACGCCGAAGGGCATGTTGCCCATCAGGTTCGCGAACAGCAGGAATATGAAGGCGGTGAAAACCCACGGCAGATATCTCTTGCCGTCAGGGCCGATGCTTACATTGACCATGTCGTCGACGAAGCCGATCAGGCCTTCGACAGCGACTTGCCAGCGGCCGGGGATAAGCTCCCGCTTCATACCGCCGAACATGAACAGCCAGATGGTCGCCAGGACGATGAGCGTCCACAGGGCGCTGTTCGTGAAGACGAACGGATTGCCACCCTGGAACGAGCCTGCAATCGGCTCGATCACGAACTGGTGCATCGGGTCGATCTTGCCGGTCGCCGCCACTTTCCGTCCTTATTCCCGTTCGTCCCGAGCCTGCCTCGAGGCGCTGTTTGAAATTCGAATGACGTTCCAGATGCCGACCCCGAAACCGAGGAAGATCATCGCTAACATCACCCAGGGCTTCGTGCCCAACCACCGATCCAGAAGCCAGCCGACAATTCCGCCCCCGAGCGGCCCACCGACCAGCTGACTGAGGACCAGCTGGCCTTCCCGAACGCTGGGATCAGGCTGCCGTTTCGCGGTCCTTTTCGCCTCCTCCCGTTGCAACTGATCGAGCCGCTTATCGAGCGATTCGAGCCGCGCATCGGGTGGAAGCTTCGGGGCCTCGTCAGTCTCGTCTTCAGCCATGTATCTCCCCTGTGCGTCGCCCCTCGTGAGAAGTCAGGGCCAGCTCGGGACGAAAGACATGGCGGCGAACGAGCCCGCCAAGGCGCGGTCCCTTTATGAACCGGAGTTTAGATAGTCAACCGCGCCACGCTTCGGGACTAGCGGCAGTATTCCGGGACTGGCACGCCCTGCCCTGCCGCCCTGCGGCGCCATGCACCATCGGGAAGCATGTAGGCCTGCCCCACGCCGACGCGCGCCAGCAGCTGGCACCCGGCGGTTATCCCGACATCCTGTGGGCTCGCTCCGCGGCTGGCCGCAAGATTGCTGTATAGCGATCGACGGCGAATGTTGATCGTCGCGACCTGGCTTCGGACCTGCGCCGACGCGGGCCCGGAAAGTCCCATGTAGCCGTCGTAACGTTCACCCACGATCCCGGCGGCCCGCGCGGCATCGACGGCCGCGGTCTGGGCGCGCGCGGCGGGCGCCAGCATGAGCAAAGCCAGGAGGACAAGGCGCTTCATTTAGGCGGCTGCTGCGGAAATGCCTGCGGGTTCTGGTTTATCAATTGTTCGACGTCGCGCTGCAACCGCACCAGCACTTCCTGCTTGATCGTGACGTTCAGGTTGATGTCGATCGGCTTGTCCGGGGCCTTGAGCGAAATGCAGCTCGCCAACGGCGCGCTGAGCAGCGCTGCGGCGAGCAATCCTGGGCGTGCAATCTGAACTTTCATCATAACCTCACTTGGTCGTGGATGGCGGGGCGGCAGTGACCTCGTTCTTCACAGGCGTCTGGTTCTGTTGCTGGTTCTCCTCGACACGGCGAACCTCCGTCGTGATTCCGGGGATGTCGTCGAGCGGCCGCGGAAGCACGTCCTTGATGACGTTGCGCGGGTCATTGAACGACTTGGCCGTCGCGATCAGGGCGCGGAACGGACCGGAGATGGTGACATTCATGCGGAGCGGCACCTTGGCGAGCAGGCTGCGAATGATCCGTTGCGTGCTCGTCTGGCCGAGACCCACGCCCTCGATCGTCAGCCGGCTGGTGAATTCGCCAGCGAGATCGCCGTCGAGGCGGATGATCATCGATTTGAAGCGCAGGTCCCGCAATGCGTTGAAGGCGATGTTGCCCATCGTCCCGAGGTCCGCCTTGTTGACGACGCCGTTGTAAGCGAGCGAACCCCCTGCCGCACGTGAGTCCAGTCTGCCGCCCACGATGCGGCCCCCTGACTCGTCGAAGATCATCGGCAGGACGCCGTCGAACGTCCCCGTCGCATCGAGCTCCTTGAAGCCGAGCGAGGAGACGAAGGTGTGCGCATCAAGCCCAACCACTTCGAAGGTGAGACGCTTGGCGCTCGGGTGACCGAAGTTGAGCACCGTTTCGTGAAGGATGAGCCGGCCGCCCATGAACGGCCACTCGCCGCGCTCGATCTTGATCAACTGGTCCGGCAGCAGCTGGTAACGGATCACTCCGTTCTCGACGAGGATGCCGGGGTTGATCGACTGGGCGGTGAGGATCTGGCCGGGGGGCGTCTCGAGTCCCAGCAGATCGCTGAAGTGGATCGTCCCCGCAAGACCGGTGACCGGCCCGAACGGAGCGGCGAGATCCATCTTCGTGGTGGTAAAGTCGCCGGTGGAAGTGACCTTGCTGCCATTCCAGTCGATGCGACCCTGGCCGCTGATCGTCCCGTTGACCAGGGCAATGATGCCCTCGGTGAGGCGGGTCAGCTCGTCCGGCTGGAGGTTCGGACCGAAGGTCAGTCCCGGAACGTCGAGCGTTGCGTGACCGACACCGGTCGACAGCCTGTGCTCGATATTGACGTTGGTGACGAGCGTTCCGCTCGCCGGATGATGGAGCGCGCCGGTTGCGCGGACATAGTCACCGGCGATCGTGAAGTGCACATTGTCGCTCTTCAACGGATAGAATTTGGGGTCGGGACTGCGGTCGGAAAGCGTCAATCCCGCGTCGACACTCAAATCGCCATTGTGGAACAGCCACTTGCCCGAACCGTCGGTGAGCAGGAGCGGGACGTTCCCGATGGTGGACCGCCCACCCGAGAATGTCCCGTTGATGCCGCGTCCGGCAAAGGTGCCGGTCAGGCTTGTTGCGTCGAACACGATCGGCGAATCCGGTTTGCCCAAGCGCATTCCGAGGCGATCGAATGTGAACTGTTTTCCGACAATCCGTCCGCCCGCCGCCGCGAGATGGAATGCCGAGCTTCCGAGGCGTCCGTTAAGCGTCGGGCCGCTGAACCGTGCGCTGGCAAGCAGCGGGCCGCCCGGGGCCTTGGCGACGATGGCCGGCCCGATCGGACAAACGGGCAACCGCGTCGGTCCGAGCTGGAGCACGCCCGTGCGCAGGTAGTTGAAGCTGACCACGGCGCAGGACGTGCCAAAAGCGAAGCTTCCGCCCCGACCGATCCTTCCATTGATCGGAATTCGCAGCGCCTGCACCCTGCCGTCGGGGAATGGTCCGTCCAGCTGAGCCAAAGTGCTGAGCGCAGTCGATCCAGCCGGCCCGGGTCCGAACCGAATGGGAGCGAGCGCGAGCCGCGTCGCTCCAACACTATAAGGCGCGAAATTGGCAACGCCGCTCATCGGCGCGTTCGCCCGCGGCTGGCTGAGGGTAATGCGACCTGCAGGAAGGCCTCCACCGCCGGTTTCGATCGTTCCGTCGATGCGAAGGGCGCCGGCAGGCCAGTAATAAGTCACTCCGCTTCCACCGAACACGCGAGCACGCGCTCCGTTCGGTCCGCGAACGTCCGCCGTGTTGATCCGCGCGGCGCCCCCGCCCGGGAAATTCACGACCCGGAGCGCTCCGGAGGCGTCGAAATTATTGGCTGTCCTGCGGATCGCATTCCCAATCGCCAACGCGATCGGCCCGAGCGGCGTTTTCGAGGCCGCGGCCAGCGGCTCGGTCACTCCGGCGAGCATGCGCGGATCGAGCCTGGCGCTCTCTGCCGCATAATCGCCGCCAAGGCGGAACGTGCCGTCGCGAAGGCCGAGGTGATAGACGCCGTTCAGGCGAGTCCGGTCGGCGTAGATGGTCGCCATCCGCGATTTCTGGGCGGCGAGCTTCACTTCGCCGCCGATGTTCGGAAGACTGCCCTTGTAAGTGAGGTCACCAACGAAAGCGGCGAGGCCGTTCGCTCCCGCCGTCAGTGTGTTGATTGCCATCCGTCCGCGACCGTCCACGCTCGTGAACGCCTCGTTGAAGCTCGCCTGCGCGTCGAAACGCGGCGCGACAACGTCGAATTTGCTCGCGGGACAGCCGAAACGATCGAGCGTGACGGGGCCATCGATCTGCGGCCGGCGCGCCACCACCGAAACCGCGACATTGGAGCGAAGATTGAGCGCCGCACAGCGCCCTGGAACCAGGCGCGGGCTGGCAATCGCCGCACGCCCCCTGAAACCGCCGCTGAGATTGCCGGTTCCCTGCAGAGCGACGCCAATCGGACCGAAGGGTGTGGCAAGGCTGATGCTGCTGTCGGCGACGTCCAGCACGATGGCGGGAAGTTTGAATGGCTTGTTGCTCGGCGGCGGCAGCAATTTGTCAATCTGGCCCCAGCTCACCTTGCCATGCACCAGCCTGCCGCGCAGCCGCACGCCGCGCGCGACGATCCGGTAGACTTCGAAGCTTCCGTTCCACTTCACGCGCATCTGGATTTGGGCGAAGCGGGCCGTGACGTCCGGCTTCTTCGGATCGCCGATCACGAGATTGCTGACCTGCTGGGTCCGGAAACCCACGCGGTCCAGATGGTAGCTGGCCTGGACGCCGCGCCGCTCAAACTCGCGCTTCAGATAATGCGTGGCGATCGGCTCGCGTTCGATCCAGACGGCGGCAATGGCGAAAAGCAGCAAGACGAGAACGCCCAGCGCAAGGAAGCTCGCGATGCGCCCCCAGCGCGGACCGCGGCGGACGGTCAGTATCTGCTCCTCAACGGATCGCTCGGCCATGGGGCTTACTAACCCGATTTTCCAGCGACCGTTCCAGTAGCGGCATGATCAAGGCTTGCGCGGTTGATGAACGGTGCTCTACGTCGGCCATGCTCGGTCAAGTCGCAAGAGGAGCGGCATGGACGGGCTCGCCATTCAAAAAGACGAGAATGATTCGGGTGGGCATCGCGCCCGCCTGCGGAGGCGCCTCCTCGACGCCGGACCCGTGGGTTTCCATGATTATGAACTCATCGAATATCTGCTCGCGCTGACGATCCCGCGTGTCGATACCAAACCGCTCGCCAAACGGCTCCTTCAGGATTTCGACGGAATTGGCGGGCTTCTTGGAGCGAGCGCCGACACGTTGCGCCGCGAAGGCCTGACGGATCCCACAATCGGCGCGCTCAAGATAGCCGAGGCGACGGCGCTGCGGCTGCTCGAAGCGCGCGTCGAAGGACGGCCGATCCTGTCGAGCTGGGACGCACTGGGCGATTATCTTCAAGCTGCGATGGCACATTCGCGAATCGAGCAGGTGCGGGTGCTGTTCCTGAATGCCAAGAACATGCTCATCGCCAATGAAGCCATGTGGGAAGGTTCGGTGGACGAGGCCTCAGTCCACGTTCGCGAAGTCATCGCCCGCGCCATCGCACTTGGTGCGACGGCCTTGATCATCGTCCATAACCATCCAAGCGGAGATCCAGCGCCGAGCCAACAGGACATCCGCCTGACCCGTGACCTGGTCGAAGCCGGGCGGCACATGAAGATCACGGTCCACGATCACGTCATCGTCGGCGCGCAGGGCCGCAGCAGCATGAGGGCGATGGGGCTGATTTGAGAAGCCGAGACGTCATCAGGAGGCTGGAGGCCGACGGGTGGCGCCTAACCCGCACGACCGGCAGTCATCACCACTTCCGCCATCCGAATCTGCCGGGCGTTGTCACGGTGCCGCATCCCAAGGCCGACCTCGCGATCGGCACGCTCAAGTCGATCGAACGGCAGTGTGGGCTTAAGCTGCGTTGACATTTTCGCCTTATACACATAGATACACACAATGACTTCCGTTCACTACACTGGAATCCTGGAGCGCTCGGTGACCGGGTTCAGCATTTTCTTTCCTGACGTTCCCGGGTGCGTATCCGGTGGGCGTACCGAACAGGAAACCCTGGCCAACGCGGAAGAAGCTCTGTGGGGTCATCTGGCGGAAATGCTGTTGGACGGTGAGAGCCTTCCGGAACGGTCCGACAGCATCCCGCCCGATCCCGAAGTTGACGAATATTGTCGTGCTCTCGTGCGAGTGGAACTCCCGGGAAAGGCAGTGCGGCTCAACATCACGATGGACGAAGGGCTGGTCGCCGCAATCGACCGAGTGGCCGACAACCGGTCGAGCTTTCTTGCCGACGCTGCGCGCGAAGCGCTGGCGAAGAGGCGTCAGAGGCACGCCGCCTGACGCCTGGCCGAAGCCGGCCGGCACACCTCACTGAATTATGTTCTCGACGGCTCAAAATCAGGTCACTCGAAGATTCCTACGAGCAAATAAGCGACACTGTTATCCCGGGCGCGTATTGGGGGCCGGAATCTCGATGTGCTCGATCAACCTGAAGGGGGCGAGTTCTGATCAGCGCTCCATGCGGTAAAGCAGATTTAGCGAAACGGCGGTTTCGAGCTGTCCTGGAGCGACGATGTCGCCGCCGCCGCGCTCGCCCACTGCAGCCGGCGGGGGTGGCGGTGGGGGCGGCGGCAAATTGCTCACCCCCGAGGCGCTGAGCAGCACGTCTGTGCCGCGATACGAGGTGCCCTCTTCAACGGATAGCAGGCGCACCGATGAGTAGCCGTTGTTGCGCGCATATTCCGTCGCTTCCGTCTCGCCCCGCTTCATTGCACGAACGCGCGCTTCCCGCTTGAGCGGTGCCGTGTCAGAGATGCCGAAGCTCGGCCCGTAAACGGAGTCGGCGCCGGCTGCAGTGAGAGCATCGAGCAATGATGTGAGCTTATCGATGTTGCGCGTTTTGATTTGGACTGAATTGCTGGCAATGTAGCCAATCAGCGTCTGCCTTCCCTGTCCGCCAGGCGACGGCGGATCCCAGCGATAGTCAGGCTGAAGCTGGATTCCCTGGGTCTGGATATCCCGCTCGCGAATGTTTGCAGCGCGAATGGCGGCCAGAAGCTTTTCGGTCTTCGCCTTGTTCGCAGCGACTGCCGCCGTGGCGGTTGGGGCCTTCGCCTGCGTCGCGACGGTTATGGTGGCCTCGTCAGGAGGAGTCCTGAGCGATTCCGCAATATTGACCCGCACCAGCGGAGTGGTCGCCATCTCCGCAATGGTGGCTGTCGGCGCCTGTTGGGCCATGGCAGCGCCGGGCACTATCATCACGGCCGAAAAAACCATAACCTTCAACGACTTGCCTAACGCCACGAAAATATCCTTTACGCCAACTCACCTGAGCAAGGGCGTATGACGCGATGCTTGAGCGATATCTGAACGCGCAGGTCAGTGAAGGTTCAAGCTTGGTACGCGCAGTGGAGGGCCGCTCTTCCACGGTCGCGGATCACCCAAACCGGACGTCGAGAGACTCTTCCGCAAGCATCGCAGGCCCACGCCGTCAAGCTCGCTGAAACACCCTGCGGGAAGATTGCCAGAGTTCCAGAGGCCGCGGGCCCCAGCGGTCGACCAACTTTGCCGCAGCTTCGTCGTTCGGCGCTTTGAATTCGTCAAGCACGCTGAAATTGCCGAACCCATCGTGAGAGAAGAGACGATACAGAAACATCCGGGCCTCCAGGCAGGCCGCCGCGTTTTGGCGGGCCTCCATTCATCGAGCGCCGCTTGTGACGATCTCCCGGCTTATGCCCGTGGAAGCGTTAAGGGATTGTGCGCTGGTCTGTCCGGTCCAGCCATTGAGATGGCATCTTCGCATTTTGGATATCCTCACATCGACCTTTACTTATTGAAAAGATGGACTTTGCTACTTGGGCTGCGTAGGGTCGTCATCCGGGGCCCGTTATTGGATTGGCGGACGCGATGTTGACGCCGAGCAGGACCGACCAAATCGTTGAGACAGCACTTCAGGCCGTGCGCAGCGCGTCGGATTGGAAGGCGGTGCTCGACGAACTGCCGGTGCCAACTTACATCACGGACGCGGACGGGGCAGTCACCTATTGGAACAGGGCGTGCGTCCACTTTGCAGGGCGTCAGCCCCGACTTGGCCAGGATCGATGGTGCGTTACGTGGGAACTCTACACGGCGACCGGCGATCGCTTGCTGCATGAAGAATGTCCGATGGCCGCGGCCATTAAAGGTCAATGCGAGATTCGCGGCGAGGTGGCGATTGCGCTTCGGCCCGATGGCACCCGCCGAGCCTTCACTCCTTATCCCACGCCTCTGTTCGACCAAGCCGGCAATCTCACCGGCGCGGTGAACTTGCTGATCGACGTCACCGACGAACAGGCGAGCGCCCTCAATGAGCAGGCCGTGCGCTGCAAGCGGCTCGCGGACGCGATCCATAACAAACGCGACGCCGCCATCCTTTCTAAAATGGCGGATGGCTTTGCGGCGACGGCGTTGGCCCTCCGGGCAAGCACGTCTTCAAACGGCTAAGGTCAGGAGGGGTTAACCGCGACGACGGATTTGAAGCATCCGGACGGCTCTGCTAGCCGCCCGTTCCATGGTTCCCCGCTACTCGCGCCCCGAGATGACGGCCATATGGTCGGCCGAAAACCGCTATCGCATCTGGTGGCAGATCGAAGTGTTCGCGGCGGAAGCGATGGGCAAGATCGGGATGATCCCCGCCGAAGACGCGGCGACGATTCGCAAGGCTTACGACTCGAACGCGCTCGGCGATATCGACGTGGCCGCGATCGACGCGATCGAAGCCGTGACCAAGCATGATGTGATCGCCTTCCTGACCTGGGCGGGTGACAAGCTCGGCCCGGAAAGGCGCTGGATCCACCAGGGCATGACGAGCAGCGACGTGCTCGACACGACTTTGTCGGTGCAATTGAAGCAGGCGGCGGAGCTGCTGATCAAGGACATCGACGAGCTTCTCGCCGTGCTGAGGCGCCGCGCCGTCGAGCATAAGCTGACGCCGACGATTGGCCGGAGCCACGGAATCCACGCCGAGCCGACGACGTTCGGCTTGAAGCTGGCGCAAGCCTACGCCGAATTCGATCGGAACCGGGACCGCCTCATTCAAGCCCGGGACGGCATCGCGACCTGCGCGATCTCCGGCGCGATCGGCACGTTCGCCAACGTTCCGCCGGAAGTCGAGGAGCATGTCGCCGCCGAATTGGGCCTCAGCGTCGAACCAGTGTCGACGCAGGTCATCCCCCGCGATCGGCACGCGATGTTCTTCGCCACGCTCGGAGTCATCGCCTCGTCGATCGAGCGGCTCGCGACCGAGGTTCGGCACCTGCAACGCACCGAGGTACTCGAGGCGGAGGAATATTTCTCGCCGGGCCAGAAGGGCAGCTCGGCAATGCCGCACAAGCGCAATCCGGTGCTGACCGAGAATTTGACGGGCCTGGCGCGCATGATCCGCGGTTTTGTCACACCGGCGCTCGAGAATGTGGCGCTTTGGCATGAGCGAGACATCTCGCACTCGTCCGTCGAGCGCTTCATCGGACCGGACGCTACGATCACGCTCGATTTCGCGCTCGCCCGGCTCACCAGCGTCATCGACAAGCTCGTCGTCTACCCGGATCGCATGCAGAAGAATCTCGACCGCATGGGCGGTCTGGTCCATTCGCAGCGGGTGCTTCTGGCGCTGACCCAGGCGGGCCTCAGCCGCGAGGATTCGTACGCGCTCGTCCAGCGCAACGCGATGAAAGTCTGGGAGTCCGACGGCGAGGTGTCGCTGCTCGATCTGCTGAAGGCCGATTCCGACGTGGCATCGCGTCTTTCGGCCGAGCAACTCGATGAGCTGTTCGACCTCGATTATCATTTGAAACATGTCGACACGATTTTCGACCGGGTGTTCGGCACGCACGGCTAGTGGTCCCGTGAACGCCATTTTTTGCGTGTGCACACGAAATTGAGGCCTATGATGCTGCCCGGGAGTGGTTTCGGGGCCCAATGGAAAGCGTTCAGGAAATGAGCACGGTTGAAACCGTGCAATTGCAGCCGGACTCGGCAACGGGCGTCCAGGCGGGCGCGTATCTGCTTGAGCTGTCGCCCGACTGGATCGTGCTTCGCGCGTCCGAAAACGTGCATCACCTGCTGAGTGAATCGCACGTCACCTTGATCGAAGAGCCGCTGGGCAAATTCGTCCGCAGCCAGCCACTCCACGACTTACGCAATCTCTTTTCGAGGCTGAGTGGTTCGACTGGAATCGGCCGTGCCTATCGGGTGCGTTTGACCGAGGATTCGGACCTGTTCGACGTTGCGTTCCAGCAGATTGGCGACCGCGTGCTCCTGGAAATCGTGGAGAGCCCGCGCGAAAGGCTCGGCGAAGCCCTGGGCGCCGTCGGAGGCCTTGCTGCCGGATTGGCTGAAACCGGCACTGCGCTGATCGATGCGGGCGCCAGGCGCATGCGGGCGCTCACCTCTTTCGACAGGGTCACCCTGCTGCTCGACGGTTCCAAATCGACCAGCAGCCGAACGGGCGTGCCGTTCCGCTCCGGCGCGAACGAGACGCTCAGCGATGACATGCCGGTGCTCGTGCCGGACGCGGCGGCTCCGTTCGCGCATGTCTTCCCGCGAAAGGATGAGGACACGGCGATTGCAGGTGCGCTCCTGAAGGCACCCACAGCCGAGCAAACGGCCGAGCTGAACGATCGCGGATTCGCCGCGACGATGCGCGTCCCACTTGTCTTGGACGGCGACAAGATCGGCGAGTTCCGAATGGCGCATACGACGCGGCGCCGGCCAAGTTTTGAACTGCATGCCGCAGCCGAGCTGTTCGCCCAGCTCTTCGCGATGCGGCTCGAAATCGATCGCCTCAAGCACAAGTGAACTGAGCGCGGCTGGTCGCTCGCGCCCGAACACTTGACTCATCGGTAAGTAGCTACTAACCGTAAGTGATGACTAACGCTCAGCGAGTCTTTACGGCACTCAACGACCCCACAAGACGCGCCGTCTTTGAGCGTCTGCGCGATGGTCCGCGACCGGTGGGAGAAATCGCTCAGGGCCTCCCGGTTACGCGCCCGGCCGTTTCGCAGCATCTGAAGGTGCTGAAGGAGGCAGGTCTCGTGGATGACCGCTCGGAGGGCACCCGGCGCATCTACCACATCGATCCGAAAGGGCTTGGTGCGATGCGCGCCTGGCTCGACCAGTTTTGGGATGGGGCGCTTACGGCGCTCGCAACGGAAATTGAGAAAGACACCAAGAAGGAGCCCAAATGAGTTCAGCAATTCGTCCCGCACCCGTTCGCAAGAGCGTCCATGTCAAAGCATCGCCAGCGCGCGCGTTTGACGTCTTCACGAGCGGCATCGGCCGCTGGTGGCCCAAGACTCATAAGATCGGAAAAGCGGACCTCGATCGCCCGGTCATCGAGCCCCGCGGCGGCGGTCGCTGGTACCAGATCGACGTCGACGGATCCGAATGCGAGATCGGCAAGGTTGCGGTTTGGGAGCCGCCATCGCGGCTGGTTCTGATTTGGCAGCTGACTCCCGAATTCGCTTACGATCCCGACCTGATCACCGAGGTCGAAATCCTTTTCACGCTCGACGGCGATGGCACGCGTGTCGATCTCGAGCATCGCGACCTCGAACGGATGGGCGACAAGGCCGAAGCCATGCGCGAAACCGTCAGTGGACCAGGCGGCTGGCCGGCCCTGCTGGCGCTCTTTGCGGATGAAACAGCGAAACAAGGAGACCAAGCATGAGCGACATCATCGTCTACGGCATTCCTGGAAGCCCGTTCCTGAGGAGCGTCGAAATCGCGCTGAAGGAGAAAGGCGCGGATTACCGGCTCCAGTCGCTCGCGCCGAGCGAATCAAAATCACCCGAACATCTGAAGCGTCACCCGTTCGGACGCATACCGTCGTTCGAGCACGACGGATTCAGTCTCTACGAAACGCAGGCGATCATTCGCTATCTGGACCAGGTCTTCCCTGAGCCAGCGCTCACGCCGGACGATGCGCGGCAGCGCGCCCGGATGAACCAGATCATCGGCATTATCGAATGGTACTTTTTCCCGAAAGCGGCTGCGCCCATCGCCTTCCAGCGGATCATCGGGCCTGTCCTGTTGGGGCTTCCCACCGATGAGAAAGTGATTTCAAATGCGATCCCGATGGCGCAAACCTGCTTCGCCGAGCTGGATCGATTGCTGGGCAACCAGGATTATCTTGCGGGCGATCGCATCTCGATCGCCGACATCATGCTCGGAGCGCAGCTCGACCTTTTGAGTGAAACGCCGGAAGGCGCGCAGCTCATGGCTGGAACGCGACTTGTCGCGTGGCTCGAGCGGCTGAAATCGCGGCCGAGCTTCCTGGCGACCGAGCCGCCGGCGATGCTGCGTCAGGCGGCTTAACCGCTGAACATCGATCGGACGCGGGTGAAGAAGCCTTTTGCCGCCGGGCATTCGTCACCCGTCTCCGTCTCGCGGAATTCCTCGAGCAGCTTCTTCTGATCCTTGCTGAGCCTCGTCGGCGTTTCGACGAGGATACGCGCAACGAGATCGCCGCGACCGCGGCCATTCAGCACGCTCATTCCCGAACCGCGGTGGCGCAATTGCTCGCCTGATTGGATGCCCGACGGAATCTTGATGTCGACCTTGTTGCCGTCGATTCCGGGCAAGCTGATCGATCCGCCAAGTGCCGCGGTCGTGAAGCTGATCGGACATTCGGCGATCAGGGTGGTCCCTTCGCGGGCGTAGATCGGGTGCCGCTTCATGTGGACGAACAGGTAGAGGTCACCGCCGACGGCACCGCGAACACCCGCTTCGCCTTCGCCGGCGACGCGGATTCGCGTGCCTTCGTCGACGCCAGCCGGGATTTTCACCGACAACTTGCGTTGATTGAGCGCGCGTCCCTCGCCGTGGCAGTTGGTGCAGGGGTCGCTGATCACCTCGCCTGATCCGCGGCACGACGGGCAGCCGCGCTCGACGACGAAGAAACCCTGCTGGGCGCGGACTTTCCCCGCGCCGCCACAGGTCTGACAGGTACGCGCGCAATCGTCCGTCCTGGTACAGCCGCGGCCGTTGCACTTCTCGCACTGCGAAAGCGCATCGATCGTGATCGTCTTTTCGGCGCCGGTGAACGCTTCTTCGAACGTCAGCTCGAGGTCGTAGCGAAGGTCGGCGCCGCGCGCCGCATTCTGTCGTGCGCCACGCGGGTCCATGAACTCGCCGAAGATCGTCGAGAAGATGTCGGAGAAACCTTCAAAGCCGCCGGCGCCTCCGAAAGGATCGTGGCCGCCCCCGCCGTTGCGGAATGCCGCATGACCGAAGCGGTCGTAGGCGCCTCGCTTTTGCGGATCCTTTAGGACGTCATAGGCCTCATTGATGGCCTTGAACCGAGCCTCGGACTCCTTGCAGCCGTTCTTGCGATCGGGATGGTGCTCTTTGGCAAGCCGGCGATAGGCAGCCTTGATGGTTGCGTCATCCGCCCCGCGCTGGACCCCCAACAATTCGTAATAGTCCTGCTCGACCATCACGGCTCCCCACTACGCGACACTCGGTGATGCCGGACCATGCTCCAAGCCCGGCAGCACCCGCTCATCAGCTCTTGTTCTCGCCTTCGTCGACTTCGGAAAATTCCGCGTCGACAACCTCTTCCTCGTCGGCCGGCTTCTCGCCCGCCTCCGCTGCCTCTGCACCCGGCTCGGCCTGCGCTTGCTGCGCCTGTTGAGCCTCGTACATCGCCTGGCCGAGCTTCATCGCCGCCTGGGTGAGGGCGTTGGTCTTCTCGGTCATTTGATCGGGGTCACCGCTTTCGACCGCGCCCTTTGCGTCGGCGATCGCGGTTTCGATCTCGGTCTTCACTTCGGCCGAAACCTTGTCGCCATGCTCGGCAAGCTGCTTCTCGGTCGTGTGGATGAGGCTCTCGGCGTTGTTCTTCGCCTCGGCCGCACTGCGCCGCTTCTTGTCTTCATCGGCGAACTGCTCGGCTTCCTTGACCATCTTTTCGATGTCGGAATCGGCGAGGCCTCCCGACGCCTGGATCCGGATCTGCTGTTCTTTGCCGGTGCCCTTGTCCTTGGCCGAGACGTTGACGATGCCGTTGGCGTCGATGTCGAACGTGACCTCGATCTGCGGAACGCCACGCGGCGCCGGCGGAATTCCGACCAGGTCGAACTGTCCAAGCACCTTGTTGTCCGCGGCCATCTCGCGTTCGCCCTGGAAGACGCGGATCGTCACCGCATTCTGGTTGTCCTCGGCGGTCGAGAAAACCTGGCTCTTCTTGGTCGGAATGGTCGTGTTGCGATCGATCATCCGGGTGAACACGCCGCCCAGGGTCTCAATGCCGAGCGAAAGCGGAGTCACGTCGAGCAGCAGGACGTCCTTGACGTCGCCCTGCAGAACGCCGGCCTGGATCGCGGCGCCCATGGCGACGACTTCGTCCGGATTGACGCCCGTGTGTGGCTCTCGGCCGAAGAATTCTTTCACCTTCTCCCGCACTCGGGGCATGCGGGTCATGCCGCCCACAAGAACGACATCGGCGATGTCCTTGGCCTCGAGGCCTGCGTCCTTCAGCGCCTTGCGGCAAGGTTCGATCGTCCGGTCGATCAGATCCTCAACCAGCTTTTCGAGGTCGGCGCGGCTGATCGTTTCCACGAGGTGGAGCGGTGTGGTCGTGCCGCCTTCCATGCGCGCCGTGATGAATGGCTGATTGATCTCGGTAGTCGCTGCCGAGCTCAGCTCGATCTTCGCCTTTTCCGCAGCCTCCTTGAGACGCTGCAGCGCGAGCCGATCGGTGCGAAGGTCGATATTCTCCTTCGCCTTGAACTTGTCGGCCAGCCAGTTGACGATCCGCGCGTCGAAATCCTCGCCGCCAAGGACGGTGTCGCCGTTGGTGGACTTCACCTCGAAGACGCCGTCTCCGATCTCGAGGGTCGAAATGTCGAACGTTCCGCCGCCAAGGTCATAGACGGCGATGGTCTTGCCCTCTTCCTTTTCAAGCCCGTAGGCGAGCGCGGCCGCGGTCGGCTCGTTGATGATGCGCAGGACTTCAAGGCCCGCGATCTGGCCGGCATCCTTGGTTGCCTGGCGCTGTGCGTCATTGAAATACGCGGGAACCGTGATGACCGCCTGAGTGACAGTCTCGCCGAGATAGGCTTCGGCGGTTTCCTTCATCTTTTGAAGGATGAAAGCAGAAATTTGCGAAGGGCTGTAATCCTTGCCGCCGGCTTCGACCCAGGCATCGCCATTCGATCCCTTGACGATCTTGTAAGGCACCAGCTCGGTGTCCTTCTTGGTGATCGGA
>DATLOY010000106.1:0-13710 GCA_035536015.1 Sphingomicrobium sp. | reverse complement strand
GTCCGCGGCGCATTCCTCCACATGATGGCTGACGCGCTCGTGTCGGTGGCGGTCGTCGCTGCCGGCCTCGTCATTCTCTGGACCGGCCAGCGCTGGGTCGATCCGGCGATGAGCCTGGCGGTCGCCGTTGTCATCCTGTGGGGCAGTATCGGTTTGTTGAAGGAGTCGGTGTGGATGTCGCTGGCCGGGGTCCCGGCGGGAATCAACGTCGACCAGGTCGAGCTGGAGCTCGCCGCGATCGAGGGTGTCGAAACGGTTCACGACCTTCATGTCTGGCCGCTGAGCACGACGGAGACCGCCTTGACGGCGCATCTCGTCGCGCCCGGCGTGGAGTCGACGGATGAGCTCTTGAACGAAGTCCGGGCGATGCTCCACGACCGGTTCGGGATCGAGCATTGCACCCTGCAGATCGAGCGCAACCATCTCGAAGACACGCATTGCGCATGAGCCTCGTCACGCATCTCGAATGTTCGCTCACGGGTGAGCGCCATGAGGCCGGACAAGTCCACAACCTGTCGCGCGCCGGCAAGCCGTTGCTCGTTCGCTACGATCTCGACGAAGCCGGGCGGACGCTGACTCACGAGAGCGTCGCCCAACGCGAGCCGGGCATGTGGAAATGGCGTGAGCTTCTGCCGAACGATCGCGAGCCCGTGAGCCTCGGTGAAATCGAGACTCCGATTATCCCCTTGACGCGGACCGGCGGACCGAACCTGCTGGTCAAGGATGAAGGCCGCCTCCCGACGGGCTCGTTCAAGGCGCGCGGCCTCGCGATGGCGGTCACCATGGCGAGCCAGTTCGGGATCGATCGGATTGCCATGCCGACCAACGGCAACGCGGGAGCGGCGCTCGCCGCCTATGGCGCACGCGCGGGGATCGAAACGATCGTGATTTGCCCATCGGAAACGCCCGAGATCAACGTCACCGAGACCGCGGCTTACGGCGCGCGCGTCTATGTCGCGGACGGCCAGATCGACGAATGCGGAGCCCTGGTCGGGAAGGGGGCGGCCGAAGGGCTGTGGTTCGACTGTTCGACCCTCAAGGAGCCTTACCGCCTCGAAGGCAAGAAAGTGATGGGGTTCGAGCTTGCCGAGCAGCTCGGCTGGCAATTGCCGGACGCGATCTTCTATCCGACCGGCGGCGGGACCGGCCTCATCGGCATGTGGAAGGCGTTCGACGAGCTCGAAGCGGTCGGGCTGATTGGATCGAAGCGGCCGCGCATGTACGCGGTTCAGGCTGAGGGCTGCGCTCCGATCGTTCGGGCGTTCGAGCGCGGCGATGAGTTCGCCGAGCGATGGGAGAATGCGGCAACCGTCGCGACCGGCATTCGCGTTCCCAGGGCGGTCGGCGATTTCCTGATTCTCCGCGCCGTTCGGAATAGCGGCGGGGCCGCGATCGCGGTGCCGGAGGAGGCGATCGTTCGGGCGGTCGAGGATGTCGCGCGCGACGACGGCTTCCTCCTCTGCCCCGAAGGCGGAGCGGTGCTCGCTGCGTGGCGGCTTGCCGAGGAGCGCGGGCTGACGGTGCGCGACGAGCTGGTGCTGTTGTTCAACTGCGCCTCCGGAAACAAATATCCGCTGGCGAACAGATCGCGGCGGCTGACCCTTTCGGAGGCGGAACCCGCCGCGCTCATCGCATAAAAAGTAGCCCCGGCAGGTTTGACCCTGCCGGGGCACCATGCTCCATCTCTGAAGCACGCAACAACAACCGCTGATCCTCATGGTTGTTCCGTGCCCCGCGCCATCGATGTGCAAAATCTTGTGGATCAATCGGTGGAAAATCCCGCGATTTGTCCGCCGCGAACGGAAAGAGCCCCGTCAAGCTTTCGCCTGACAGGGCTCCCATGCTTCGTTCATTGATCCGCGCCATCAACGGAGCCGATCCGAAGGCTTTCGCCCTGGTTCCGCTCGGGAGACATGGATCATTGACCCCGAAGCACGACGGTAGAACAGATTGCGATTAAGCGGGTTCCAACAGGCATGGCAAAAAAGCGCAAGCTCAGGATCGCGAGCTACAACATCAACGGAATCAACTCGCGCTTCCATGTGCTGGAACGCTGGCTCGAGGAGTTCGCGCCCGACATCGTCGGCCTCCAGGAGCTGAAATGCACCGATGAGGCCTTTCCCGCGGATGCGATCGAGGCGCTCGGATATTCGGCGATCTGGCACGGACAGAAGAGCTGGAACGGCGTCGCGCTCCTGAGCCGGGTGGGTGACCCGGTCGAGACTCGGCGTGCTCTTCCGAACGACCCGAACCTCGACCAAAGCCGTTATATCGAGGCAGCCGTCTGCGGGATCCTGATCGGCAATCTCTACGCTCCCAACGGCAACCCATGGCCGGGGCCGAAATTCGACTACAAATTGACCTGGCTCGAACAGCTGAAGGCCCATGCGCGGGACCTGCTCGACAGCGGATTGCCTGCGCTGCTGATCGGCGACTTCAACGTCATTCCGACCGAAGAGGACGTTTACAAACCCGAACGATGGGCGAAGGATGCGCTCTTCGCTCCGCAGGCGCGTGAGAAATATCGCGAGCTCGTGGCGCAAGGCTGGACCGATGCCATTCGCCATCTCCATCCCGACGAACGCATCTACACCTTCTGGCATTATTGGAGGAACTCGTTCCAGCGCGACGCCGGCATCCGCATCGACCATGCGTTGCTGAGCCCAGATCTTGCCAAGCAGCTGAAATCCGCCGGCGTCGATCGCGCCCCCCGCGGCTGGGAAAAGACGAGCGATCACGCGCCGATGTGGATCGAGCTGCAATTGTGATCTTTGATGGTGCCGGATGCAGGATTCGAACCCGCGACCTTCGGTTTACAAAACCGCTGCTCTACCAACTGAGCTAATCCGGCCCTCGCGCCGGCGTTTGCTTCATAGCACGCCGAAGGTCCAGCCTTCGGTGCGGGCGATGTGAGGTGTCAGTCCTTCGGGGTCAAATGCGCGCGGCTCATCCCTCGCCAGCTGGCGCATTCCCGCCGCAGTCACGAGCGCATCGGTCTGATGATCGCTGGGCTCGAAGCGGAGGTGGGACGGCGGACTGCCGAGAGCGTTGAGAGCGTGGTTGAGTTCCGAACGGCTGCGCAGCTTGGCTCCGCTCATGCCGGCGCGGCGGAGATAAATGCGGGTGTAGATTTCGACTACCGCGCTGCCGTGCGCCGGAAGCGCGTCCATCGGCCAAATCGCGACCTGGCCGTCGAGCCGGTGCAGGAATCGCATGCCGGAAAAGCTTGCCTTCGCGACCTGGGCCGCGCCGATGGCGTCATATGCGCTCGCCGTCTTGCGCCCACCTTGCGCATTAAGGCGCGCGTCGCACTGGCGGAAATGCATGAACCCGGCCTTCACCCCGTCGGCGATCCCGAAATAGAAATGCCTGCGGTGCACCTCCTCGAGGAAGCTTGCTGCGCCCAGATCCTCGTCGGTGCTGAGCTTATCGACATAGGCCCAGAATTCTCGCGCAGTCCTCGGCACATCGGGTTCGCCCGGCAAATATTCCCCGCGTTCGACGATTGGAGGAGCAAAGCTGAAATCGAAGCCGAACAGCGTCGGTTCTTTGGCCGAACGTTGGAGCAGCCAGCGCAATACGTCTTGTCGCGACCAGACGTGATCGGGACGAATGAGGCGCGGCGCCGCACCCCCGCGCGCCTCCGCAATCGCTATCCCCTTGTGACGCCGGCCCTTCGCGCCCGACCAATCGATCGCGACGTACGCTTCGAACTGGCTCACTTACGCTTGCGCGGTCGCACCCGCGCCCGGGTCGCATTCCAGTCGCGGCTCCGCTCAATGACGTCGCGCACCCGGTCCGGGTCCTTGCTGTCGTAACGAACGAGGACCGCAGTCCAGCCGACATAGTGGGGGGTTTGCCAGAACGTGTCGGGATCGGTTTCTTTCAGCAATTCCACCGTGTCGATATCGATCTCGACGCCGAACGACGTATCGGCCTCGTGGCTTGGATAAAGGAAGGCGCGCCCGTTCGACGCGACCTTGACCGCGGGCTTGCCGTAGCTGGTCGAGAGCTCCGTGTCGGGAAGGGAGAGCGCGAAAGCGACGGCTTCCTCCCACGTCATGGCTCTAGACCAACGGCGGCTGGCTGTCGTCCGGTTCACCCGGTGAGTTGCGAATCCTCCGAGGTGGAGGCGGCGCAGATGGTCTGCTGCCGTCGGCATAGCGGTCCAGGAAACGCGCCGCGGCATCGCGGCCGCCGAGACCGAAGGCCAGGGCGGTGGCAATGGCCGCCGAACCGAGAATCAGTCCGAAAGCCATGTACACGATGACGTCCGCAAGCCCCATGAAGGTGAGGCCAATCGCCGTGAACAAGGCGATGATCGCATAACGGACGACCGTCTGGGCATAGCCTCCCTCACCGGTTCCGCTGCCCACGAGTGTGGCGAGGATCCGAGCGAGGAAGATGCCGATCACGATGATCAAGGTTCCAAAGATCACCTTGCCGCCCAGGGCGGTGACCTGTGCGAGGAGGATCGCGATCTCGTCCCCGCCGAGCTGCTTCGCAGCCTCGATCGATGCGGCGAGAATGATTGCGATCATCGCAATGTTGGCGACGATCCGCGACGGCTGGGCGTTGGGCGGGAGGACGCCGGTCGCGCGGATGGCGTCATCGAAGCCGGTCGGCGGTAGGATCGACTCGATGATCGTCTTCAGGAATTTGGCGGCGATGAAGGCGATTCCGATCCACAGGGCGGCAGCGACTACCCTTGGGATTGCCGACAGGATTTCATTGAGCATCCCCGTTGCGGGGCCGGAGATCGACTCGATGCCGAGAGCTTGAAGCGCCGCGATGGCAACGGGGATGATGATCAAGGCATAGACCAGGACACCGGCGGCGCGAGCGAGGCTGGCGCGGGTTGCACCCGGGGTAGCTCCAGCTGGCACTGCGTCAGGCGAAGTGCGAACCGTTCCCTCCGTTGAGCCAATCCCGATGCGGGCAAGAATACCGTCGACGTTCGCGGCGATGAGCACGGTTTCAACGAGACGGCGGACGATGCGCGCAACCACCAGCCCGACGAAGAAGATGACGCCGGCGGCAAGCAGGTGGGGTAGGAAGTCGAATATCTCGAGGGTCAGCGTATTGATGGGCGCGAGGATCTGACCGATGCCGAGGAACTGCAGCGCGGCCATGATTCCGACCAGCCAGATGATCAGCTTGGCGATCGTTCCCAACTGGTGCCCGACGGTTTCCTCCGGGCCGCCGGTCATGTGCTTTTTCAACGCCGGAATGCGATCGATTGCGCGCTGCAACATCCATTTGACCGCGCGTGCGACGATCCACGTGGCGATAATGATCAGAAGGGCAATCAGGACCTTCGGGCCCCAGAACATCAGCTGGCTCTGCCAATAGGCGCCCTGATCGACCTGATACATTCGTGCCTCCCTGTCGCTTGAGCCGATCAACCCTCGTCGTCGGCGTTTCGTTGCAGCTCTTTGCGCCTCTCGTTCCAATAATCCAGCCGTTCGCGCACTCGCGCCTCGAAACCGCGGTCGGTGGGCTCGTAGAAAGTCTGCTGGTCCATCCCTTCCGGCCAATAGACCTGCCCCGAAAAGGCTTCGTCGGCGTCGTGGTCGTAAGCGTAGCCTTTACCGTAGCCCACATTCTTCATGAGCTTCGTCGGGGCGTTCAGGATGTGCATCGGAGGCATCAAGGAGCCGGTTTCCTTCGCCGAGCTCCAGGCCTTCTTCTGGGCCATGTAGGTGGCGTTCGATTTGGGCGCGGTCGCGAGGTAGAGACATGCCTGGACGATGCCAATCTCGCCTTCGGGCGAGCCGAGGAAATCATACATCTCCTTCGCCGCGAGGCATTGCAGCAGAGCATTCGGATCGGCGAGACCGATGTCTTCGACCGCCGCGCGAGTGAGGCGACGAAGGACGTAGAGCGGCTCCTCACCGGCGACGAGCATGCGGGCGAGATAATAGAGCGACGCCTGCGGATCCGAGCCGCGAAGCGACTTATGAAGGGCGGAGATGAGGTTGTAATGACCCTCGCGGTCCTTGTCGTAGACCGGCACTCGGCGGTGAAGCAGGTCGCTGAGTTCGGCAGGGCCAAGCACCTGGTCGATCTCGATTGAGAACAACGTCTCCACCTGGTTGAGCACGAAACGGCCGTCGCCGTCGGCGCTGGCGATCAACGCCTCGCGCGCTTCGGGCGTGACCGGAAGCTTGCGGTCTTCGAGCGCTTCGGCGCGGTGGATCAGCTCACCGAGGGCTTCATGATCCAGGCGCCTGAGGATCAGCACCTGGCATCGGGAGAGCAAGGCGGCGTTGAGCTCGAAGCTCGGGTTTTCGGTAGTGGCTCCGACCAACGTGACAGTTCCGTCTTCGACGTAGGGCAGGAAGCCATCCTGCTGCGCCCGGTTGAAGCGGTGTATCTCGTCCACGAACAACAAGGTCTGCTGCCCGGCGCGGGCGGCGGTGCGCGCCTCGGCGAAGACTTTCTTTAGGTCGGCGACGCCGGAAAAAACCGCCGAGATGTTGACGAAGCGCATTCCGACGGCATCCGCCAGCAACCGGGCGATGCTGGTCTTGCCGGTTCCGGGCGGTCCCCACAGAATCATCGAGGCGAGCTTGCCGGCCGCGACCATGCGCCCGATCGCTCCTTCCGGGCCGGTCAAATGCTCCTGGCCGACGACCTCATCGAGAGACCTCGGTCGAATACGGTCCGCCAGCGGAGCATTCGCCGCCGGCTGCTCGGCGGGGCGGGCGGGAACCTCCTGATCGGCGAAAAGATCGGCCATTAGAAGAACATAGAATGGCCGGCGCAATTTGCACGCGTGGGCTTGTCTACGATGCAGCTAAGATATATCTTAGAAGCATCGAAAGGAGGCAAAATGCCACATCGCCATCATGGCTGCGGCCCTCGCGGCCGCGTCGCGATCCACATTCCCGAAGGCCTGCTCGCAATGCGAGGCGGACGAGGCTGGCAAGGGAGCTGGGGTCCATTTCACTTTGACATCGAAGGTGACGGCTGGGGCCGCGGGCGCGGTCGCAGAAGCCGGCGGATGTTCGAATCGGGCGAGCTTCGCCTGGTCCTGCTAAAGCTCATCGCCGACGAACCGCGCCACGGCTACGATCTCATCCGCGCGATCGAGGAACTGACCGGAGGCGAATATGCGCCGAGTCCCGGCGTCGTTTATCCAACCCTGACCCTGCTTCAGGACATGGGGTTGATCGAGGAAGCACCGGGCGAAGGCCCACGCAAATCCTTCCAGGTGACCGGTGAAGGACGCGCTCACCTCGAAGAGCGTTCGGAGGAGGTCGAAGGCCTGTTCGAGCGGTTGCGCGACCTTGCGCCGCGCGAGAGTCACAGCGCGGGGCCGGCGATCGGGCGCGCGGTCAAGAATCTGATGACCGCGCTTCGGAATCGGGTGGGTCGCGACGGTTTCGATGACGATCTGCTCTACGAGATCGCTGCCATCCTCGATGAGGCGGCGCAGCGGATTGAACGCGTAAAGGCTAAGCCCGGCGAGTCAGCCGAGTAAGCCGCTCGCGCTTTTCGATCGCGCGCTTGTAGACGCGCAGGACAGCCGAGTTGATGGAATCCCAATCCATCCGCTTCGCCACGGCGAGACCCGCTTCGCCGTGGCGACTGCGCATCTCGGGATCGCGCGCATAGGCTTCGAGTGCATCGGCGTACCCTTCGATGTCGCTCGCCTCCACCAGCATTCCGGTGTCGCCATCTCGGACGAGATTGGTGGCACCCGTGGCCTCCGCCGCGACGACCGGCAATGCGCAACCCATCGCTTCCAAAGTGACGTTGCCGAACGCCTCGGTCACCGAAGGGTTGAGCAGCACGTCGGTGCTGGCGAGTGCACGCGCAAGATCGGAACCCGTTTGCTGGCCGATGAAAATTGCGTCGGGCAGCTGCTCTTCGAACCACGGACGCGCCGGTCCGTCGCCTATCACAAGGACCCGGTGCTTCACGCCGCGACCGGCGAGCTCGTGGATCGCATCGGAGAATACGTCGAGACCTTTTTCCATGACGATTCGGCCGAGAAAGGCGACGACCATCTCATCGTCGGCGATGCCGAGGCCGCGACGCCATTTCATGTCGCGCCGCTCGGGATTGAATTGGTCGCGGTCGATTCCGCGTGCCCAAATGGCAATCTCCCGGTTCATGCGCTGCGCGCGCAGGACCGCCGCGGTCGATTCCGCCGGGACCATCACGGCTTCGCACCGATGATAGAGCCGCCGCATCAGGATACGGACAAGCGGCTCCAGATATTCGAGATGATAATAAGTGAGATAAGTGTCGAAGCGCGTGTGGACCGATGCAACCGCCGGGATTCCGCGCCTTCGCGCCCAGCTTACCGCGCGATGGCCGACGATATCGGGTGCGGCGATGTGGACGATGTTGGGCTTGAACTCGGCGAGATCCTTCCGAACGCCGGGCCATAGCCCGAGGCCCAGGCGGTATTCCTCCCGTCCGGGGATCGCCAGTGATGGAATGCTGACCAGATCGCCGGTTGGCTCAAAGGCAGGGTGCTTCGTCGTCGGCGAATATACGCGAACCTCCACGCCCTGCCGAAGCAGATAGCGGACTAGGCGGTTCAGCGCCTGGTTGGCGCCGTCCCGGACGTAATTGTAATTGCCCGAAAAGAGGGCGATCCGAAGGTCTTTGGGGTTCACGGGCTCGGGCTGTAGGGGTTTATCGGTGAGCGTCAAATTCGGCCTGCCGATGATCGCACGCAAGGATGTGCGCCTGTTCATCCTCGGCAGCCTGCCGGGCGACGCCTCGCTCGCCGCGAAGCGTTACTATGCGCATCCCACGAACCAGTTCTGGCGATTGCTCGGCCTCGCGATCGGGGAGCCACTTCAGGAGCTTTCGTACGACGAACGCCTTCTGCGATTGGCGGACCGCCGTATCGGGCTGTGGGACGTGATCGCTTCGGCCAGTCGCTCCGGAAGTCTCGATCACGCGATCCGGGATGCCGAGCATAATCAGATCGAACATTTGCTTCGCGATTTCCCCGAGCTGGCGGCGATAGCCTTCAACGGCGGAGCCTCCGCTGTGGCGGGCCGAAAGCTGATTGGGCAATCGACGAGGCTCCAGCTCATCGATCTTCCCTCGTCCAGCGCCGCGAACACGATCGCATTCGCGCGGAAGGCCGAAGCCTGGTCGAGGCTTGCCGAATTCGTACTGCCCGGCCAGAGTATGGCTGATGATGCCGCCGGAAAATGACGAGATCGACGATGATGTCGACAAGAGCCTGTCGATGGTCGACGAGGCGCTGGTCGCGGGGACGATCGCGAACACCAATGGCCTTTTGGTGATCCTCGCCAAATTGGTCGCTCGCGGAGTGTTTGACCGCGAGGACCTGCAGGCTTTTTCGGACAGCTATTCGAAGCCGCTCGACCATGTCGGCATGCGCGAAAATGAGCTTGTCACCCAGATGCAGGATCAGATGGAGATCACGCTCGCGGAGCTGATGCGCTATCTGAGCGAGCGCGAACGGGACGGTTGAACAGCGCGCGACTTGACTCCGTACTATGGTACGGACCCCATAAGCCCACCGACAAATTGAGCTGAAGGTCGAAATGTCGGGATCCAATCACAAGGTTTTGCTCGCGGTAAGTGCGCTCACGGTCGCCTTCGCGGCCCAGTCGGCGCCGGCCTCGGCGCAGCACATGCACATGCCCGGCATGCAAATGCCTACTGCGAAGAAGGCGCCGCCGAAGAAGAAGTCGCCGGCAAAGAGGAAGGCGGCAACGGCGCCCGCTGGATCCAAGCCGATCGAGCATGAAGCGACGCCATCAGCGGGCCCTGCGATGCCGATGAACCATTCGCACATGGAGCATGACCAGGCTGCACCAATGTCCACGATGCCCATGCAAGACGCGCCGCACGGCGCAGGGCACGAAATGGCCATGACCGGCGCGCTCGGGCCCTATCCGATGGAGCGGGAGTCCTCCGGTACCGCCTGGCAGCCGGATGCGTCGGAACATGTCGGACTGATGAGCATGTCCGGCGACTGGACGCTGATGGCGCACGGTGTCGTCAACCTGGTTTACGATCATCAATCGGGCCGGCGAGGCGACGACAAGCCGTTTGCATCCGGAATGCTGATGGGCATGGCCCGGCGACAGCTCGGGAACGGCGCGTTGCAGTTCAAGGCGATGCTCAGTCCCGACCCCTTGATGGGGAAGTCGGGATATCCCTTGCTGCTCGCAAGTGGTGAGACTGCCAACGGCCGCGACCGGCTCATCGACAGGCAGCATCCGCACGACCTCTTCATGGAGCTGTCGGCGTCGGCCTCGCAGAATATTGGCAAGAAAAGCAGCGTTTTCGTCTACGCAGCCCTGCCGGGCGAGCCGGCATTCGGACCACCCGCTTTCATGCACCGCGAGGCGATCCTCGACTCCCCGGAGGCGCCGATCAGCCACCATTGGCTGGATTCCACCCACATCAGCTTCGGCGTTCTCACCGCCGGGATGGTGCTCGACCGGGTGAAGCTCGAGGTCAGTCGATTCAACGGACGAGAGCCGGATCAGCACCGCTGGAACATCGAGACGGGACCGCTGGATTCGACCGCGGTACGCGTCTCCTGGAACCCGACGCCGGAGCTCGCCTTGCAGGGGAGCTGGGGCCATTTCACGGATCCCGAGCAGCTGGAGCCCGGGGTCGACCAGAAGAGGCTATCGGCGAGCGCTCTATATGCGCGCGAGATCGCGCCGGGATGGAAGCTTGCCGGGACGCTCGCCTGGGGACGAAAGACCAGTCACGGTCACCATGACGATGCCTATGTGATGGAGGCTTCGCTTGGGCACGCCAGCTGGACGCTCTTCGGGCGAGGCGAAATGACCGAGAACCGCGAACTGACCCAGGTCGAGGATGGACCGGCCTATCGCGTTGGGAAAATCTCGCTCGGTGCCGTCCGCGACTTCGATCTTGCCGAGCATCTTTCTCTAGGTGTCGGCGGGCTCGTTGCACTCAATTTCGTGCCCGGATCGCTGGCGCCGATCTACGGCGCGCAAAACCCCATTGGAGCCATGGGCTTCGTGCGGCTGAAGCTGCATTGACGCGCGGACGATCTGCCCACATATGGCGCGCTCGCTGAAAGCCGTGGCCCCTTCGTCTAGCGGTCCAGGACGTCGCCCTCTCACGGCGAAAACACGGGTTCGAGTCCCGTAGGGGTCACCAGAAGCGCTTTCACGCGCGCGCTTCCGCCTTCCCAGGGTGACTGCCCGGTCGTTGCGGAAGAAGGAAGATCAACGCGATGATCACTACCGTCAGCGCCAATGACGCGAGCGGCCGGCTCATGGCGAGGCCGCCCTTGTCGAGTGGCTTGTCGAGGAAATCACCGACCGTCGCTCCCAACGGACGGGTGAGGATGAACGCCGCCCAGAACAGGAAGACGCGACTGACGCGTGTTGAGAAATAGAGGATCGCGAGCACGACCAGGCCTGCCCCGAAAACGAGCGCCCCGCCCGAATAACCGAGGCCGGCATCTGCGATCCAGTCACCGAGGGCAGTGCCGAGAGTCTGAGAGAAGGTGATCGTGATCCAATAGAAAACCTCTTCGCGGGGGCTGGAAACCGTGTTCACGTCGACCGTCCCCAGTGTCCTGTGCCATGCGAACAGCGACAGCAGCACGCAGGCGAGCAAGAGGAGCGACCCACCCGGATAGCCGACCCCAAGCGAGCGATCGGCAAAATCGGCGAGCGTTGTCCCGCACGTCGTCGAAGCGACGATCGTTGCCCAGTAGAGCCAGGGATTGAACCTGCGCGCTTTGATCTGCGCCCAGATGAAGAGGACCAGCAACACTCCGAAAATTGCGGTTCCGATCAAATAGCCGTTGGGCACCGGATGGGAGGTCGTTTCGCCGAGCCAGCTCATTGTGACGGAGTCTCCGCCCGTCTCCCCAAGCGTCGTCGCAAGGATTTTGACGATCCAGAATCCGAGAGTGACCGCAGGAACTTTGGTCAACGCGCCGTGTCGGAGTTCCCGGTCGGTCATTCTGAAGCTCCTTCGTTGATGTGCGGCGAATTCAGAAAGCCGCATCGACCCCTAGCCGTAGCGTCCTCGGTCGGAGCGGAGTGATCTGGTTGCCCTGAGTCACCGAGAACGGATTTCCGAGCGAAAACCGGTTGCCTTTAGCGTCGGCAACATTGGTCAGGTCCAGGGAAACACCGTAGCGGCCAAAATCCAGTCGGGCGCCAATATCCCCTTGAGCATAGCCACCTTGCTTGAGGTCAAGTGGGGCGCTGATCCCAAGCCGCGACTTGCCGACGTACCTCAATGACGCGGCTCCCTCGAACGACAATCCGGGCGACAGCCGGCGCCTAAACTCAATCGCCCCGCGCGCGCCGGCGTCAGCGATGTTCGGGAGTTCGCTCGATCCGGGGACGCCTTCCAATCGATGAATCCTGGACTCGTTGATGAACGCTGAAAGTTCGAAGGTCAGGCCTCCGATCGGGCGCCAGGCCGCTTCGACTTCCAGCCCATCGATCCTGCCATCGCCGAGGTTGGTCGTGAACGGCAGGCCCGTGGAATCGATCAGGTCGGCCTGGACATCTTTCCACCGTGCATGCGAGACTGACATGGAAAGAGCGATCCGATCTCGCGCGACCTGGCCGATGCGGATGCCGGCTTCAATCGAAGACAAGGAGTCGGTTTCGAACCTCCGGACTGAACCGGCCGACGCTCCGTCGGAAACGGCGAGGCCGCCGGCCCGATGAGCCTGGGCAAATCGAAGGTAAGCGACGGATCTCCGCCCGAACCGGTAAGTCAGGGCGGCGCTCGGCGAGAACCGGATGTCCTTCCTTTCTGGTTCTGCCGCCTTCGAGGCCGCATCGAGCAGCCCGCCTTCTTCCTGATTATAGGTCACACGCCCGCCGGCGGTGAGGAGAAGCCTCTGAGAGAGCGGATGGCTATATTGCCCGAAGAGCGCGACTTCGGTCATCTCATTGCGCAGGCGCGAAATTGGGGCGAGAGCGCCGACCGGACCAAGCGCCCGCGCGATTTCATCGATGTCATGAATCAGTCCCAGCCCCACCAGCCAGCCTTCGCCTTTTGAGTCGAGCCTGGACAGTCGGGTCTCGTTGGAGATCATCGTGATCTTGATGTCTTCAACGAAGAGCTGCGGGCCGATTGTGGCGGGAAAGCCCGTGGCGTCGAAGTGGGTCTCCAGATCGTGCTGGACCCAGCCGGTCGCGGAGACAAATTCGATCTCGGGAAGCTTCTTGCGAACGGTGAACGAGGCGAGCCGATAATCATTGTCGTACGGTTGGGAAAAGTTGGACTCGCGCTTCAACGGTGGGAGGGTGGAAAGCGCATATTGCCCATCGCGGCCGTTGGTATTCTGTGAGACGCCCCCAATCTCGATGTCCCAGTTGTCGCCCGCATCGAAGCGGAGCGCCGCCCGACCGCCCCGAACGCTGGTGCGGTTGATATCGTGACGACCGAGGCGAATGTCGTCGATGTAGCCGGGATGGCTTGTGGAATAGGCCACCACGCGAAGCGCGAGGTCGTCAGCCAGCGGAAGGTTCAGGGTGCCGCTTACGTCGCCGCCAACTCCCCCATGCTCGGTCGCCACGCCGCCCGCCGAAGCGAAGGCGGAAAATACGGCGAACTCCGGCCTAATGGGCACGAACTTCAAGATGCCGCCGAGCGAGCCCGTGCCGTACAATGTCCCTTGCGGCCCCTCGAGGACCTCGACCCGGTCCATGTCGTAGAGTGCAAGATCGGGATCGGGGGCATTGTAGG
>DATLOY010000105.1:0-9396 GCA_035536015.1 Sphingomicrobium sp. | reverse complement strand
GATCAGGACAAGCAGGCCTACGACCAATTCCATTTTTCGTTCGTCAGGCGCGCAGGCGATTTCATCTACTTTTCAGGACGAGTTGCGGGCATCCGGGCCGGGTCTCCCTACGACATTGAGACCTACAAGAGCAGCGTGCGGCGTTTGTTTCGGTTTCTCGGTGATGAGCTTCACGCGGTGGGCGCCGACTACAAAGACATCGTCATGATCCACAGCTTCCATGCCTTCAGGAACGGAAATGACGGACCGGAAAACAAACGCGCCCAATTCCAGGCCTTTTCCGCCGTGAAGGACGAGTTCATGCAGCCGCCCTATCCGGCCTGGACCGCGGTCGGCGTGGACGCCATCCTCGTCGATGGCGCGCTTACCGAAGCCGACTTCGTCGCTTACGCGCCACAGGAACATTCGAAACCAAAAAGGAGGCGCTAGCTTTTCATTCCTCGGTGCGGACGAGAACGGTTTCACCGATCAGAAGGAATAGGAGAAAAGGCGCCCAGGCCGCGATGAGCGGCGGGTAGGCGCCGACATTGCCCATTGCGAGGCTGAAATTGTCGGCGACGAAATAGGCGAAGCCAAGCGCCATTCCGACGGTTGCTCGAAGCAGAACCTGGCCGGAACGTGCGAGGCCGAACGCAGCGACCGCGGCGAGCAACGGCATCAGCACGGTCGACAAGGGGCCGGATATCTTGTGCGCGAGTCCAGCGCGGGCCTCGTCCGTCGGCCGGCCCGCCGCGTCCAACTCGGCGATGCGCTGCTGAAGCGTCCAATAATCGAGCTCGGTCGGATCGACCTTGGCGAGCGTGAGCTGAGTGGGAGTGACGCCGTCCATTCCGATCATCCGTGGATAGCGGCGGATGAGGTTCATGCCCGCGTCGTAGATGCGCACATTGTCGAGCAGCCAGTCGCCTCTGCCCGGCTGCGGAACGGCATGCTGGATCTGTATCACCCGCTGGAGGATTCCGCTGCCGCGATCATAGATCTCCACATTCTCGGCATGAAGGCCGCGGCTCCCGACCCGGCCGGCACGGATAAGGTCCTCACCGTTCAGGATCCAGACGTTGGAAAGGATGCCGCTTTCGGGCGGGATCGGCTTGTAATCATTGTCTGACCAAGCCGTCACGACACGCGCGGACTTTACGACAACCGTCTCGTTGAAAGCGAAGAGGGCCGCGGCGATTCCGAAGCTCGCCAGGATCAAGGGCGCGAGCAGCTGGTGCGCGGAAAGACCTGCCGCCTTCATCGCGACAACCTCGCTGTGCTGGTTCATCTCGACGAAGGCGATCAACGTTCCAAGCAACACCGCGAAAGGCAGGAAACGCGATACCAGAAGCGGAATTCGAAGAATGACGTAGTGCCAAAGATCCTTGTCGCCATTGCCTGGCACAGCGAGAATCTTCCCCGATTCACCCAAAAGGTCGAGCGTCATCAAGACGAGAACAAGGGCGAAAAGCACCGCGAAGCTGCGCGTCAGGAACAGCCGCACCAGGTACAAGGCGAGCCGCTTCGAGGGAAACAGATTGAGGTTGATCACGATGCGTTCGCTTCGCGCCTGCGCGGGATCAATCCGCGGATGAACTGCCACGTCTTGGATGCCGCGCGCTCGAGCGCGCCGATGGGCTGACCACCCGGCCGGTGTGCGAGCACGTGGTACATCCAGAAGATCAGGCCTGAAAACAGGATCAACGGTACCCATAGGGCAAGCAGGGGATTCAGCCGCCCTTGGGCGCCCGCCTGCTCAGCGTATTGATTGACCTTGTGGTAGGCGACCACGAAAACAATGCTGAGGAAAATGCCGAGGGATGACGAGCTTCGCTTTGGAGGAACGGCAAGCGCGACGGCCAGCAGTGGCAGCATCAGCATCATCACGACCTCGACCAGCCGGAAGTTAAGCTCCGACTGGTTTTCGAGCTTCTGGTGCGTGTCGCGCGCGCCGCCTTGATAGCCGAGGCGGAAGAGCTCGTGCAGGTAAAGCTCATCGGACTCCGTCCCGCCGCGGCGACGGAACTGGTCGATCGCCGGCAGGCTGATCGGCAGGTCGTAGGTGTCGAACGACAACGTCCGCGGCGTCGCGAACTTGGGCGAATCCTGGACCAGCCGACCCTTCACCAGGCGGAAGAGGATTGTGTCGGGATCGTCGGTCGAGAGGAACCGTCCCTGATCGGCGGTCGCCGCGACGGTCATCCCGGATTTATCATCCATGCGCACGAAGATGCCGTGCAATTGCGTGCCCTTATGCTCGCTTCGATCGATGCGCAGTGTCAGCCGGTGCCCGAGGTCGTTGAACTCACCAACCTTGATCGCAGCGCCGAGCGCCCCCGACTTGAGGTCGAACCGAAGACCTTCGTAGCGATAGTGCGACCAGGGCTCGAGATAGCCGACGATGAACAGGTTGAGCGCCATGAGCGGCAGCGCATAAGCATAAGGGATTCGCAGCAGGCGACCGTAGCCGACGCCGATTCCGCGTAGCGCGTCGAGCTCGGACGACAAAGCGAGCTTGCGGAAGGCCAGGAGAATCCCGAGCATCAGGCCGATCGGAATTCCGAGCGAGAGATATTCCGGCAAAAGGTTGGCGAGCATCCGCCAGACGACGCTGACGGGGCCGCCGGCATCAACGACATATTGGAAAAGGCGGAGCATCTTGTCGAGGACGAGCAACATCGCCGCGAGCACCAGCGAGCCCAAAAGCGGGATCGCGATGGAGCGCGCGAGATAGCGATCGATCAGCGGCAGCTCGCGCAAATTGGTCGTCCTGACACCATCATTTGGCCGCAAAGGCGGCGGACATTGCACCACGGACGGATGCATCCTGGGCACCCGAGGTGCGCCCGCCCGCGAAACCTATAGCGGACCGGTCCGGGAAATCATGTTGAAAACGCGTGTCATGTTTTGCGCTGCTGTTCCCAACGGAGCTGGTGCGGACGTGCATGCGAAGGCCGTACGGCCATGATGAACCGACCGAGGATCGCGCTCCTGTCGAACCCCAAGTCTACGGGAAACCTCGCGCAGCTGCCGCGCATCCGCGCTTTTTGCGCCGACCACCCCGACATCTTCCACTACGAAGTCGAGCACGCGCACCAGGTGGGCGAGGCGTTGAAGTCGATTGCGCGCGTCAAGCCCAAGGTGCTGGCGATCAACGGTGGTGACGGAACCGTCCAGGCGGCGCTGACGGAAATCCACAACGAGCGGCATTTTGAGGGCGATGCCCCTCCCGTCGCAGTGCTTCCGAGCGGCAAGACCAATCTCATCGCACTCGACCTGGGCGCGCGGGGCGACCCGATCGCCGCGCTCGAGCGATTGATCGAGATCGCGCAGGGCGATTTGACGCCCTACGTCGTCGCGCGCGAGCTCATCGCGCTGCGGCACGGTCCGGATCACGATCGGCCGGTGATCGGCATGTTCCTTGGCGGCGCGGGACTTGCCGACACGATGCTTTATTGCAGGGACAAGATTTATCCCCTGGGATTGCCCAACGGGATTGCCCACGGGATCACCGCGATCGCGTTGCTTGCAAAGCTGTTCCTGAAGATGAAGGCGAGCTTCCTTCCGCCCGATCCCACGCCGCTCAACGTCTCGCTGCGGGACGCGGACAGTACGTTGAGCGGACGCTTCTCGCTGCTCGCGGTGACGACTCTCGAGAAACTGCTCCTCTCGAGCGAGTTGAGTGGCAAACGCCCCGGCTCGCTTAAGCTGCTGGCGGTCGAGGAGCGGCCAGTGTCCTTGATCCGGGCGTTCGCCGCCAGCCTTGCCGGCAAGCTCGGACGGACGAACTTCCGTGGAGTGCATTTCGAGGAAGCGGACGAGATCACGATCGAGGGCGAAAGCTCCAACGTGATCCTCGACGGCGAAACATTCCGGGCGGAGAGCGGCAATCCGATCAACCTGCGTCCCGCCCAGCCTCTCTCCTTCGTCAAGCTGGCGGCTTAGCCGTCCGCGCATGACAGCGGCGCCGAGAAACCGTAACTCGTCGAGCAATGACCGAATTGCGCGATCTTGTCGCAGCGGAGCTGAATTTGCCCGTCGACCCGCGGGTGGGGGCGATGGCGGAGGCGATCGCGGCCAAGCATGGCACAGCGAGCCGGGCGGTGCTCTTCTACGGGTCATGCCTCCGGGAGAAGCAGCTCGAGGGGCTGATGCTCGATTTCTACCTGATCGTGTCGGACTATCGGTCGGCCTACCAGAAGAAATGGCTGGCGGTCGCGAACCGGCTCATTCCGCCGAACGTCTTCTATTTCGAGCATGAGGGCCTTGCCGCCAAATATGCGGTTCTGAGCGAGGCTGATTTCGCGCACGAATGCGGGCCCGATGCATGGAATGTCTCGACGGCGGCGCGCTTCGCGCAGCCATCGAGGCTTGCCTGGGCGGTGGACGAGAAGGCGCGCACGACCGCGATCGAAACGGTGGCACAGGCTGCCCCGGCCCTTCTGGGCTGGACGATCATCGCCTCGAAAGTGAGTTCGATCCTGAATTTGTGGCGAGAGGCCTTCGCCCACACCTTCGCTGCGGAACTCCGGGCCGAACGGCCGGAACGCTCCGCCGCGATAGTGGATGCCGACCCCGATCGGTATCAAATATTCGGCGAACTGGCCCTAAGCGTCATGTCGGCGAAGCGTCCGGCGAACGAAGAGGATGCGCGCAGGTGGTGGCGCCGCAAACAGCTCAAGGGAAAGCTCTATTCGATCCCGCGCCTCGCCAAGGCAAGTTTCACCTTCGCTGGCGGCGCCGATTACATCGCATGGAAGATCAATCGCCATGCAGGGACCGCCATAAAGCTCAAGCCCTGGCAGCGAAGGCATCCCTTGCTCGCGGCGGTTACCCTTTTGCCGCGGCTCTTGAGCTCCGGGGCGGTTCGCTAGTCCGCGCGAGAGCGGCGGCGACCGAGCTTGCGAGAGCCCCGACGGTGAAGGGCTTGCGAAGCAGTTCGTAACCGCGAAGATCGTCGCTCTCGCCTTCGCCGACATAGCCGGTGACGAAGAGGACGGCGAAGTCCTTTGGAAGCGTGGCCTTCAGGTGCCGGATCAGCTCGGGCCCCGTCATTTCCGGCATGATCACGTCGCTGATCACCAGGTCGAAATCCTGACTTGTGAAGAGTTCGATCGCCTCGGCTCCGCTTGCGCAGGCCAACGGTTCGTAATCGAGATCCTCGAGCGCTCCGACGGTGGCGGCGCGCACCCGTGGATCATCCTCGACGACGAGGATGCGGGCGCCGGGCACGTGCGCCTCGGCCTCGCTGCGTTGAACGGATGGATGAATCCGGACGGGCGTGGCGGCGGCGGCGGTGCGAGGCAGGTAGATCGATACCGTCGTTCCTCGGCCGACTTCGCTTTCGATCCCGACTTCGCCGCCCGACTGGTGGGCGAAGCCGAAGATCTGGCTGAGGCCGAGACCCGTGCCCTTGCCGACGGGCTTGGTGGTGAAGAAGGGCTCGAAGGCGCGATCAAGAACCTCGGCCGTCATCCCGCAGCCGGTATCGGTGACGCTGATCCTCACATAATCGCCGGCCTGGATATCGCCGACGGAGTTGGCCGAAAGCGTCACATTCTCGGTCGCGATGCGCATCGCACCCTGGCCTTCCATCGCATCGCGGGCGTTGACGGCGAGGTTGACCATCGCATTCTCGAGTTGATGCGGGTCGACGTAGATCGGCCATGTATCAGCCGGGAGGTCGACCTCGACCCGGATACGCTCGCCGAGGGTGCGGTCGAGGAGGTCGGTCATGCCCTGCAGAAGATCACGGCTGTCCACGCGCTCGGGCAACAAGGGTTCGGACCGCGCGAACGAGAGCAAACGGCGGGTGAGTGCCGCGGCGCGGGTCGCGCCCTCCATCGCATTCTGCAGGTGATTGAGGACTTCGCGGCGCGGTCCGTTGAGGCGCCGCTGCGCGAGGTCGATGCCCCCGACGACGACGGCGAGCATATTGTTGAAGTCGTGGGCAATGCCGCCTGTCAGCTGGCCGACCGCTTCCATCTTCTGGACCTGCCGGAGCTGGGCCTCGGCCGCCTGCCGATCGGCCATCTCGCCCTTCAAAGCCTGGTTCGCTTCCCACAATTCCTGCGTGCGTTCACGAACCGCCAGCTCGAGCTGCTCGGCGCGTTCAGTCTCCGTTTCGGCGACCCTTCGGGCATAAGCGAACTGGCGGATTGCCTGGATCGCAACGACTCCAAGGAAGATTGCGCCAAGCCCGACAAGAATTCCGAGCCAGCTCAGATAATCGGTGAACTGGTCGGCCTGGGCCGAGAAGATCTGGCTCTGCTGGATTCGGGACCGAAGCGATTGCCGCTCAGCCTTGGTAATCTGTTCGAGCTTGTCATCGAGCGCGGTGCCGGTGCCGGTCTTGGCGGCTGCATAATAATAGCTGATCCCGCTTTGACCTTCGCCGGACAAGGCGGCGCGAGCCGCCAGCGCGAGCTCCTGACCGCGCGTCGCATAGAGCTGCTGGACCGCGGCGACGCGCCGCTCCTGATCCGGACTGCCCCGGACCAGCTTTTCGAGCTGGCTGATCTGATAGCCGGCGAGCTGCCAGTTGCTGGCGTAGATATTGCCGCTGCCCTTCGGATCTTCATCGAGCACGAAGCGGGCGAGAGCAGCTTCGGAGCGCGAAACGCTCGAGCTCACGTTCCGAACGACGAGCGCGACGTCATAGGCATGGCGCTCCGCCGCAAGGGCCCGTTCCCGAGCTTCGTTGGAAACCGCGACGAGGACGACCATCGCGAGCAGAACCAGGGCCGCGACCAGCCCCGCGGCCGCAGCTCCACCGCGGCGCCAGTCGAACCGCAGCTCCTCCCCGTCAGGCGTCATATTGGCAATCTAGCCCCGTTAACCTTTTGGCGAAAGCCAAAGGTTCCCGCGATTCAACTTAGCTGATGCACCCCGTGGCGCGGCCGGCGGCCGCAAACATGCCAAGGATCTCACCGACCTGCTCTTCCGTATGGAGCGCGCAGAGCGAGCAGCGCAGCAAAGTCATGCCTGCCGGGGTCGCCGGCGGCCGGGCGAGGTTAACGTAAAGGCCTTCGTTGAGGAGCGCCTCCCACATGGCCGCGCCTTTCTCGAGGTCGGGCATGATGACTGCGATGATCGCCGATTGCGGCTCGTCGGTGCCGAGCTGGAAGCCGAGCTGGCGAAGGCCGGCGTGAAGCCGCTTGGAATTCTCCCAGAGGTGCGCGCGTTTGTCGGAGCTGTCCATCAGCTTGCGGATCGAGGTTGCCGCGGTCGCGACGACCGAGGGCGGGAGCGAGGCGGTGAAGACGTAGGGACGACAGACCAGCCGAAGAATCTCGAACTTTGGGTGGTTCGAGACGCAAAAGCCGCCGACGGTGCCGACGGATTTGGAGAAGGTGCCGATGATGAAGTCGACGTCATCGATCACGCCCTGCGTTTCGACGACTCCGCGGCCATGCTCGCCGATGAATCCCATCGAATGTGCCTCATCGACCAGGACCATCGCGCCATTGGCCTTCGAGACGGCGACCATCTCCTTCAATGGAGCGATGTCGCCGAGCATCGAATAGACACCTTCGAGCACGACGAGCTTGCCGGCGCCTTCGGGAATCCGCTTGAGGCGTTTTTCCAGCGCCTCTGTGTCATTGTGGCGGAAGGGGACGATTTGCGCGTCGCCCATCTTGCAGCCGTCGTAGATCGATGCGTGGCTGTCGATGTCGAGGACGATGTAATCGTCCTTGCCCGCGATCGTGGAAATGATGCCGAGGTTCGCCTGGTAGCCGGTCGAAAAGACCATGGCATGATCCATGGCGTAAAAGTCCTTGAGCGCCTGCTCGACCGCCTTGTGACCGGAGTAGGTCCCGTTGAGGACCCGGCTTCCCGTAGTGCCCGAGCCGAACTCGTCGAGCGCCTTCTTGCCTGCCGCAACGACGTCCGGATCGAACGTCATGCCCATATAATTATAGGTGCCCAGCAGGATCGTTCGCCTGCCGTTGCAGATGGCGACAGTCGGACTTTCGACCTTTTCCATCACCAGATTGAACGGGTCCGTAAGCCCGGTCTTGAGCAGGTTCTCACGCTGCTCGATCAACGGGTCGAATTTGGAGAAGAGGTCGGTCATCCGAGCAATTGTCCTTGGGAAAAGCGCCTTTCGGAGCCCTGGAGATAGATTGTGCTGGCAGCGAAATAGATGAATCGCGCGCCAAACTCACCTTCGACCGCGCTCCCGACGAACGCCACCGCGAAGACGATGAGCAGCGCGACCGCTGCCCAGCCCCGAAAGCGCTCTGTGGCGAAGGCGATGATCGCCGCGATCTCGACCGAAGCGAGAGCGACGACGTCGACCCTGGTAGAACCTCCCGCCACGCCGCTTGCCTGGATGAGGCTCGTGATGCTCGACAGCAGGATCACCCAGACGAAAATCCAGCGCAGCGCCGCCGTCGAGATTCGAAGCGGGATCATCGGCAATCGGGAAGAAGGAAGGTTCGTCGTGCCAGCGGGCATTCCAGTCGTTCCTTGGTATAATGATTGAGCAGGAAGCTCCGATCGAACAATTCGGGGTGTTGCTCAGCAAATGTGTCGAAATCAGAGCGCTCGTCGGGCATGCGTTCGGCGATCGCCGAAAGCATCGCGAGCGTGATCGTCATGTGAAACTTCTCAGGATGGCCGGCGGCCCTCGCCATGGCCATGATCGACCGCGCATAAGCCTGGGCAGTCTCGGCGAAATCATGGCGTTTCAGCAGCTCGAAACCGGCCTGAAGGTGCGCCCAGTGATCGAAGCCCTCTGCCGGCATCCGCCCGGCGGTGAAGTCCGAGAGGGGGAAAGGGGCGGTCATTGGCCGTCCTTTTCGGCCAGCTGGTGGGAATCGTCCGCAGTGAGCTCAAGGCCGTAGACTTCGCGCAGAAGCTCGATCTCGCGCAGAGTGGCCGCCTTGAAAGGCTGACGCCCTTCGAAAGCGTGAAGCATCACGCCTTCGATGAGTTCGCCCAAAGGCATGTCGAGGCGCTCGGCAAGCGCCTTCATCACCTTGATCAGCTGCTTTTCGATCCGGACACCGGTCTGGACGCGTTCGATCGTTCGCATCCGGGTGCGTTACCACGGTACCTTGGTAACGTCAAGACTTCAGTCGTTCCAGCGCGTCCACCAGTTGGCCGACGGTCTCGATCTCGGCCTGCATGTTCATGGAGATGATGACGTCGAACGCGTCCTCGATGTCGGCGACGAAATCGAGCACGGTGAGACTGTCCCACTCGAGGTCCCCAGCGAACCGGGTCGCCTCGGTGATCGGCACCTTCTTCTTGTTGAGTGGCTGGATGATCTCCACCACGGTTTTGTAAGTTTCCTGGCGATCGGACATGTTGGCCCCGTTACTGCTGCGCTGCCGCCTTCGCAACGCAATGGGGCGGGATTGGGGCCGGATCGAATGGCGCTTAGAGCCAGCCCTTGTCGCGATACCAGGC
>DATLOY010000104.1:0-16539 GCA_035536015.1 Sphingomicrobium sp. | reverse complement strand
TGCGCAAGCAGCTGGTGCCGGCGATCCGCAAGCTGCGCGACACGCTGGCGGCGAAGAGCGCGGCGTTCCGCGACATCGTCAAGATCGGGCGCACCCACCTGCAGGACGCGACGCCGCTGACGCTGGGGCAGGAATTCTCGGGCTATGCGGCGCAAATCGACGCCTGCACCGACCGGGTGAACGACGTGCTTCCGCGCTTGATGCGCCTAGCGCAGGGCGGCACGGCGGTAGGCACCGGGCTCAACGCACCGAAGGGGTTCGCCGAGGAATTCGCGAAGGAGGCCGCAAACCTTACGCAGCTGCCGTTCACCTCGGCTCCGAACAAGTTCGCCGAGCTCGCCGCGCACGATACTTTGGTCGAGCTGTCGGGCGTGCTCAATGTGATCGCGGTAGCGGTGACCAAGATCGCCAACGACATCCGGCTGCTCGGCTCGGGGCCGCGCTGCGGGCTTGGCGAATTGAAGCTCCCCGAGAACGAGCCCGGCAGCTCGATCATGCCCGGCAAGGTCAATCCCACGCAGGCCGAGATGCTGACGATGGTCGCGGCTCAGGTCATGGGCAACCATGTCGCGGTGACCGTTGGCGGCATGCAGGGGCACATGGAGCTGAACGTGTTCAAGCCGCTGATCGGCGCGAACATCATCCGCTCGATCAACCTCCTGTCGATCGGCATGGAGAGCTTCACCGAGCGCATGCTCGACGGAACCGAGCCCGATGAGGCGCGGATCGCCGAGCTGATGGGCCGCTCGCTGATGCTGGTGACCGCGCTCGCGCCGGAGATCGGCTACGACAATGCCGCGGCCATCGCCAAACATGCCCACAAGACTGGCAAGACGCTGAAGGAAGCGGGGCTCGAGCTCGGCCTGATCGAGGAAGAGGCCTTCGACCGCGTCGTCAAACCGGAGAACATGATCGGATGACCCTCGGAAGGCTCGGACTGATCGCCGCTGCGGCGACACTTGCAGGCTGCGCGACCAACCAACCCAGCCCCTATCCGCAACAGCGGCCGCCCGCGCGCTATCGGGCGCCGGCCACGCCCGCGGTCAGCCCGGCGACCTATGTCGCCCAGGCATCGTCGATCGACCTCTTCGTCATCCGCTCCTCACAGCTTGCGCTGAGCCGTTCGGGCAGTGGCGCCGTTCGCGATCTCGCGCGCCGGCTCGTCGCCGCCCACGAAGGCACGGCGTCGCAACTGTCCTTTGCCGGACGGCGTCTTGATCTGCTTCCGTCCGCGGCCCTCCTCCCGCAGCACCAGGCAATGCTCGATGAGCTCCAGTCGAGCAGCAATTTCGACGCCACATATCTGCGACAGCAGCGCGCCATCCACGGAGCGTCATTCAGCCTGCACAGCAATTTCGCAGCACGCGGAACGAGCCCGACACTGCGGCCGGTCGCGGCCAACGCCGCCGCGGTCGAGCGCAGCCACCTCGACATGCTTCGCCGGCTATAAGCGGAAGTTCAGCCGCACTCCGAAATTGTCGATTCCGGGATTTTCGCGCCCGAACAGCTGGGCGTGACTCATGTGAACCCAGCTCGCTTCGATCGTCGCCCGGTCGCCTATTCGGGCGCCGACTCCGATTTCCGGCTCGAACAACACGCGGCTTCCGAAAGCGATCTTGTCGGTGCGATAGACATTGCCGGCCGAACCCGTGTGGACGGCGATTCCGAGGCCCGGGCGGAAGTAGATCCTGTCCCCGAATTTCAAAGAGAGGCCGGCGGCTGCGTAGTTGGTGTTGCCGGCCGTATTTACGGCTCCCAGCACATATGGCTGGAGTGGGGTATGGGCGATCTTGCCGCCGCGCCAGCCGAGCATCACGTCCATTCCGCCTTCAATTCCGCTCTTGTCGAGCGGTGTCTTGACGTCGTGGACATAGAGTCCGCCGAACAACTCGTCGGCACTGGCGGTCGCCGGGATCGCAGCTATCGTGAGTGCAAGAATGGTCAATTTGGCCCGATGCATGAGCCTTCAAATGCTTCGCGGCGCCATTGGTGCCTTCAACCGCCCGACTGCCACGCGGCCAGGGCTTTGTTCGGCCACAGCAGCATCCAGACATTGAGCGTCAGATTGTCGCGGATGACATAGAGCGGGACGAGTTCGAGTGCGATCAACAGCACGACGGACGCCCAGACCGGAAGCTTGCGGGCAGCAAGGAAGCCTACGACCATCATCGCGATGTCGGACATCGAATTGATGACGCTGTCGCCATTGTAGCCGAGAGCGGCGGTGGCGGTGCGGTAGCGGTCGATGACGAACGGTGTATTTTCGATCACTTCCCAGCTCGCCTCGATCAGCAGCGCCAGGAAAAACCGGCGGTCTGCCGGCCATCTGCGAGCGATCAGCCAGAGCGCCGCATAGAAAAGCAGGCCATGGACGATGTGACTGAAGCTGTACCAGTCGGCGAGCATCTGACTGGTCCTGGGGCTGTCGCGCTGGCCGACCCAAAGATCGACGCTGCCACAGGTGCAGATCGGGTGCCGGCCCATCGCAAGAAGGATGACGGCAGCGACGATGATCACGAGGAAGGCTGCGAGCCCGGAACGGCGTAGAGTCATGGGGTCAGGGCTTAGCAGAGCAAAGGCGCTTGCAAAGACACGCCGTTCGCCGGAGACAGGCGCGCATGCTGAGAGCCTATGGACCCGGTTGCGACGGGAGCGTCGTGGAGGCGAAGCTCGACAAGATCCCCGACGGAGCGACGTGGATCGATCTCGAAGAGCCGACCGATGAAGAGGAGCGTCTTGTCGAGCGGTGCCTTGGGCTCGACATTCCGACGCAGGACGAGATGGCACAGATCGAGCCGTCCAGTCGCCTCTACGAAACCAATGGCGCGCTTTACATGACGGTCAGCGTGCTTTGCGGCGTCGCCGACGGGACGCCGACGACGACCCCGATTGGCTTCGTGCTGACCGCCGACCGGCTCGTGACGGTTCGCTATGCCACCCCCAAGCCGGTCCGCGCTTTCTCCGATCATGTCTGCCGCGAATCGGATCTCGCCCGCGATGCGTCGACGGTGCTCGTCCGTCTGCTCGATGCGATCATCGACCGGCTTGCCGACGAATTCGAAAATGTCGGCGGTGAAATCGAGCACATCTCCGCGCACATCTTTCACCGCAACATGGATGAACGGCGAATCCCGGCGACGCGCCTTACCGCACTGCTCACGCGGATCGGCCGGGCCCAATCATTATTGGCGAAGAGCCGCTATTCGGCCGTCAGCACCAGCAGGATGCTGAGCTTCCTCGCGGGAACAGCGCGGATCCATCAGCCGGACCAGGAGGCAACTCGCCATCACCTCGCCAGCCTGACCAGCGATGTCAATTCGCTGTCCGAGCATGCGAGCTTCCTTTCGGATAATCTGACGTTTCTGCTCGATGCCTCGCTGGGCCTGATCAGCATCGAGCAAAATGCGGCGATGAAGCTATTTTCCTGGGCTGCACTGATCTTCCTTCCGCCGACGTTGATCGCCGGAGTCTACGGCATGAACTTCAGGCACATGCCGGAACTTGAATGGGCGACGGGATATCCGTTCGCGCTGACGCTCATCGCGCTGAGCGCCGTCCTCCCGATCCTTTACCTGAAGCGCCGCGGCTGGATTTAAGCCTGTTCGGTCGCAGCCAGCGGGATGTCTTCCGCGGGTTCCTCGCCGGAGGCGTTGACGCTTCGACGCGCAAGCGCGGCAAACGCGAGCGCCAGGTCGCCCGCAAGAGCGGCACCATCGCCGTCTTCCTTGCAATAAGCGGCTGCTCTCGCTTCTGCGGCGCGGCGGCGGAAATATTCGCTGTCGTGCGTCATGCTCATCTCTTTAGTGTAACGATATGGCGTTTTCGAGAGATCGCACGGCGATTTGCCGCGATCCCCCATCGTTCCGGCGTAAAGCGCGGAAAACAGCCAATCGCGACGAAAGGAAAACGCCGTGACGCAACGGAACGGCCCCTGAGCGGTTGTGCGCGCTGGATTACAACGGCAGTAATCCCAGTACAGGCGGACCACGCGAATGAATCATCCCAAGAACGGCGCTCAGAGGCTCGCGGAAGAACTTAGGCCGGAGCGAATGAGGCGCAGGGCGCGGCTCGCCGTAGGGCGGCTGGGCCCAGGCCTGATCACCGGTGCGGCAGACGACGATCCGAGCGGCATCGCCACTTACTCGCAAGCAGGGGCGCAGTTCGGCCCCAACATGCTTTGGACGGTGGTCTTCACCTATCCGCTGATGCTGGCGGTGCAGTCGATCTGTGCCCGGGTCGGGCGAGTGACCGGCAACGGGCTTGCGTCCAACCTCCTCGGAGTGTTCCCGCGCTGGGTCGTCATGGGGCTAGTCGCGCTTCTATTTGTCGCCAATACGATCAACATCGGCGCCGATGTCGCCGCGATGGGGGCCGCGGCGCAGCTGCTCATCGGATCGGGGCAAACCTGGTTCACGATCGCGGCAGCGATCGTTTCGCTCCTGCTGCAGATCTTCGTTCCGTATCACCGGTACGTCCATTTCCTGAAGTGGCTGACCCTCGTCCTGTTCGCCTATGTCGCTGTCGTCTTCACGGTCGATATCGACTGGGGGCATGTCCTCCGTCACGTCGTGCTCCCCGATGCGCCCATCACCGCGGGTTGGGTGACGGTAGTCGTCGCGGTCTTCGGGACGACCATCAGTCCCTATCTCTTCTTCTGGCAGACTTCGGAAGAAGTTGAGGAAATGGAGGCCAATCACCAGTCCGATCTCCTCCATGCGCCGCCTTCGGCTGCCCGGCATCAGTTGCGGCGGATCCTCACCGACACCAGCGTCGGCATGGGGCTGTCCAACCTCATCGCCTTCTTCATCATCCTGACGGCGGCGACGACGCTCCACGCCAAGGGCATCACGAACATTCAGACGTCGGCGCAGGCCGCCGAGGCCTTGCGGCCGATTGCCGGTCCTCTGGCTTTCTTGCTTTTCAGCCTCGGGATCATCGGCACCGGGCTGCTCGCGGTGCCGGTCCTCGCCGGGTCTACGGCTTATGCCGCCGCCGAATTGTTCGGGTGGAAGGAGGGCCTCGAGCAGGATGCCAGCAAGGCAAAGGGATTTTATGCCGTCATCGCGCTCTCGATGGTCTGCGCGATCGCAGTGGTCTTCTCGCCCCTGGATCCCATCAAGGCCCTGTTCTGGAGCGCGGTGGTCAATGGCACGCTGGCGGTTCCCATCTTGGGCGCGACGATGATGCTTGCGACCCGCCGCGACGAGATGGGCGTGTTCGTCGCGACCGCGCCGCAGCGAATCTTCGGGTGGGCGGCCACGATCGTGATGGCTGGCGCGGCCGTCGCGATGTTCGTGCTCTGATCGCGCTTTGAATGAGAGCAGCGCGTTTGCTAAGGGCGCTCCCGCCCCCATTTTGCGCGCATAACCAATGCCGCCGCACAGCGAAGGACCGCGATGATTCCGACTGGCCAGGACAGCCTCCACACCCGCTCGACACTCGATGTCGGAGGCAAGAGCTACGTTTATTACTCCCTCCCCAAGGCCGGTGAGGCGCTAGGCGATATTTCGCGCCTGCCCTTCTCGATGAAGGTCCTGCTCGAAAACCTCCTGCGCTTCGAGGACGGTGAAACGGTCACTCGCGACGACCTCCAGGCGATGGTCGACTGGCAGAAGCAGCGAACGATTTCCCGCGAGATCCAGTACCGTCCGGCGCGGGTTCTGATGCAGGACTTCACCGGGGTCCCCGCAGTCGTCGACCTTGCCGCAATGCGCGACGCCATGAGCAACCTCGGCGGCGATCCACAGAGGATCAATCCGCTGGTTCCGGTACATCTCGTCATCGATCACAGCGTGATGGTCGACGAATTCGGCAATCCCAAAGCGTTCGGGAAGAATGTCGAGCTCGAATATCACCGCAACGGAGAGCGGTATCAGTTCCTGAAATGGGGCGCGCAGGCCTTCGACAATTTCCAGGTCGTGCCGCCGGGCACCGGAATCTGCCACCAGGTGAACCTCGAACATGTCGCGCAATGCGTCTGGACCGGTGAGGACCAGCATGGCGAGACGGTGGCTTATCCCGATACGTTGGTCGGCACAGACAGCCACACGACCATGGTCAACGGGCTGGGAGTGCTCGGCTGGGGCGTCGGGGGGATCGAGGCCGAGGCGGCGATGCTCGGACAGCCCGTTTCGATGCTCATTCCCGATGTCGTCGGTTTCCGCCTGGATGGCGAGCTCAAGGAAGGCATCACAGCGACCGACCTTGTCCTGACCGTTACCCAGATGCTCCGCCAGAAAGGCGTCGTCGGCCGTTTCGTCGAATTCTACGGTCCGGGCCTCGACAGCATGACGGTCGCCGATCGGGCGACGATCGCCAACATGGCGCCGGAATATGGCGCGACCTGCGGCTTCTTCCCCATCGATCAGCGTACTTGCGAGTATCTCGAATTGACGGGACGAGACTCCGACCGGATCGAACTGGTCAAGGCCTATGCCCAGGCGCAGGGTCTGTGGCGCGACGCCTCCAGCCCGGAGCCGGTGTTCACCGACACGCTCCAGCTCGACATCAGCACGATTGAGCCCTCGCTCGCCGGTCCAAAGCGACCTCAGGACCGGGTGCTGCTGACCGACGTCGACGACCAGTTCAACCACGAGCTCGAGCACACGTACAAGAAACACAACGATCCGCGCGTCGCCGTCGAAGGGACGGAAGAGGATTTGGGCAATGGCGACGTGGTGATCGCCGCGATCACCAGTTGCACCAACACCTCCAACCCGTCGGTGCTGATCGCCGCGGGGCTGGTAGCCCGAAAGGCCCGGGCGAGAGGCCTGACGAGCAAGCCCTGGGTCAAGACCAGCCTAGCACCCGGGAGCCAGGTGGTGACCGACTACCTCAACGAAAGCGGTCTCAGCGAGGACCTCAACGCTTTGGGGTTCGACCTCGTCGGCTACGGCTGCACCACGTGCATCGGAAATTCGGGTCCGCTGCCGGAGCCGATCAGCAAGGCCATCAACGACAATGACCTCGTCGCGGTGAGCGTGCTTTCCGGCAACCGCAATTTCGAAGGGCGGGTGTCGCCGGACTGCCGGGCCAATTACCTCGCTTCGCCGCCCCTGGTGGTCGCCTTCGCGCTGAAGGGAACGGTCCGATCCGATATCGTCCACGAGCCGATCGGGACCGGCCGCAATGGCGAGGCCGTGTACCTCAGGGACATCTGGCCCTCGAACGAAGAAATCCGGAGCCTGATCGACGCGCACGTTCACTCGGACATGTTCCGCCGGCGTTACGCCGACGTCTATCGCGGCGACGACCAGTGGCGGGCGATCGATGTGACGGGCGGAGCGACCTACGGCTGGCCGTCGCAATCCACCTACATCCAGAACCCGCCCTATTTTGCCGGAATGACGATGACGCCCAAAGCGCCGGGGGACATTTCCGATGCGCGCGCCCTGGCCATCTTCGGCGATTCGATCACGACCGATCACATTTCGCCGGCTGGTGCCATCAAGCCTGACAGTCCAGCCGGCCGCTATCTTCTCGAGAATGGCGTCAGCCGCGCCGAGTTCAACAGCTACGGCGCTCGCCGCGGCAATCACGAAGTGATGATGCGCGGCACCTTCGCCAACATCCGCATCCGCAACCGGATGCTCGACAATGTCGAGGGCGGCTTCACCTGCTACCTTCCGACCGGTGAGGTCATGGCGATCTACGATGCGGCCATGGCCTACAAGCACGACGGCACTCCGCTCGTCGTCCTTGCCGGCAAGGAATATGGGACCGGAAGCTCGCGTGACTGGGCGGCCAAGGGCACCGTGCTCCTGGGCGTCCGCGCGGTGATCGCCGAGAGCTTCGAGCGGATTCACCGCTCCAACCTCGTCGGCATGGGCGTCCTTCCGCTGCAATTCAAAGAGGGTGAGAATGCCGAGAGTCTCGGGCTCACCGGCACCGAGAGCTTCAGCATCACCGGGGTGGCCGACATCAAGCCGCGCCAGGACGTCGAGGTGAAGGTGACTCGAACCGATGGGACAAGGGCGAGCTTCACCGCACGCTGCCGCATCGATACTTACAACGAGCTCGAATATTTCAGGTCAGGCGGCATTCTGCATTACGTCCTGCGGAAGCTCGCCGCGGCGTGACGCCGCTCGAGATCACGGTCGAGATCGTGGGCTGGATCGGCGCGGTCCTGATCCTCGCGGCCTATGGCCTGCTCTCCGCGGGCAAGATCGGCGGCCAGTCACGCCTGTACCAGTGGATGAACGTCGGAGGCGCAGCAGGCTTCGTCGTCAATGGCTGGTGGCACGGTGCGCTGCCGTCTACGGCGCTCAACATTGTCTGGATGCTGATCGGAGCAATCGCGCTATGGCGGATCGGACGGAGATCATCGACCTCAGCCATGTGATCGAGGACGGCATGATCACCTACAAAGGCCTGCCGGGGCCGCATATCTGCGACTTCTGGGAGCGCGAGGGTTCCGCCGCAAATTATGACGACGGTTCGACCTTCCAGATCGGGCGGATCGACATGGTCGCCAACACCGGCACATATCTCGACAGTCCTTTCCACCGATATGCGGACGGCGCGGATCTCTCCGAACTCGTGCTCCAATCGATCGCCGACGTTCCAGGTATCGTCGTTCGCCAGCCGTGGGAGAAGGCTCTTCCCATCGGCCCAGCCCCGTTCGAGGGCCGCGATGTTTCGGGCAAGGCCGTGCTCATTCACACCGGATGGGACCGTCACTGGCAAAGTGATGCCTATTTCGGCGAGCATCCTTACCTCACCGCCGAAGCGGCCGATTGGCTTCTTGAAAACGGGGCCGCCGTGGTCGGGATCGACAGCGTCAACATCGACAATATGCACGTCCGCGCACGGCCGGTTCACACAAAGCTGCTAGGTACCGGCATTCCCATCTGCGAGCATATGACCGGACTGGGAAGCTTGCCGGACGAGGGATTTCGCTTCTCCGCCGTCCCGCCCAAGGTGAAGGGCATGGGAACGTTCCCGGTGCGTGCTTACGCCGTGCTTGGCTGAGCGAGCGACGCCTTCAGCCAGTCGGGAAGGATCGCATTGCCGGGAATTGCGTCGACACGCGCATGCACGACCGACAAGCCGATCTCGGAATATTCGACGCGGAAGCGTTCGGCACCGCCCAGGGTGACGAATAGGCGGCGATTGACCTTCTGCCGCCAGTTCATCCGCGCCGTATTTTCCTGACCGACGAAGCAGCCCTTGGAAAAGCTCACGCCATTGAGTTCGGCCGCATTGCATTCCAGCCAAAGGATGCCGCCGAGCTCCGCGCGGCCCTCGCACACGCCCAGACGCAAGCGATGTTCGAGCCACCCCGCCGCCGGTTCAGCGGCGGGAGCGAGCCAGCGGCGGCCCAGTTCGGCAAGTCGCGGATCGGCGATGCCGCCCTCCACGTCATTCGACCAATGCACCGACAAGGAAGGATCGCGCTCGATCGCGATCGGCCGTCGCAGCCGATAGATCGAAAGGCGCTTGATGAGATCGTCCGCCGCGGCGGCTTCACAGTCGAGCAAAAAGTCGCTCCCGTCGTTCCAGACAATGAAGTCGAACAGGCATTTGCCCTGCGCCGTCAGGAGTCCCGCCCAAACCGGCAGCGGGCCGGTCACGTCGCTGGTGACCAGCCCCTGAAGGAAAGTGCGCACGTCGTCGCCCGAAACACGGACGACCGCGCGATCCTGAAGGGTGGTTGCGGCCATGATCATCAGTTAGGGAGCCCATCGTGGCATCGCAAACGCTGACCTTCCGCAAGCCCGACGATTGGCACGTGCATTTGCGCGACGATGAGATGCTTCGGCGCGTGGCGCCATATACCGCGCGGCAGTTCGCCAGAGCGATCGTCATGCCCAATCTGGCGCCGCCGATCACGACGGTGGAAGCTGCAGCGGCCTATCGCGACAGGATCATCGCAGCGACAGGCGCAGGCTTCACCCCGCTGATGACCTGTTACCTCACGGACTCCATCGATCCCGGCGAAATCGAACGCGGTTTTGAGGAGCGAGTCTGGATCGCAGCGAAGCTCTATCCGGCGGGCGCGACCACCAATAGCGACAGCGGAGTCACCGACATCCGCAAGATCTCTCCCGTGCTCGAACGGATGCAGCGGATCGGAATGGTGCTCTGCGTTCATGGCGAAGTGACCGATCCGCAGGTCGACGTTTTCGACCGGGAGGCTGTCTTCATCGAACGCGTGCTCGACCCGGTGACACGCGAATTCCCAGAGTTGAAGATCGTCTTCGAGCATATCACGACTGCGGAAGCAGTCGCATTTGTCGAACAAAGCGGCCCGAACATCGGGGCGACAATCACTCCGCAGCATCTGATCATCAACCGCAACGCAATCTTCGCCGGAGGGCTTCGCCCGCATGCCTACTGCCTCCCGGTCGCCAAGCGCGAGCGTCACCGGATCGCGGTGCGCGCCGCCGCCGTTTCCGGATCGCCGAAATTCTTCCTTGGAACCGACAGCGCCCCCCACTCCCGCGAGGCGAAGGAGTCTGCCTGCGGCTGCGCCGGAATCTTCAATGCGCCGTTCGCCATCGAAAGCTATGCGACTGTCTTCGACGAAGAAGGCACGCTCGATCGATTGGAGGCCTTCGCGTCCGAGAATGGGCCGCGCTTCTACGGCCTGCCGCTGAACGAAGGCTCGATCGCGCTCGAACGCGCGGAAATCGACGTGCCTGCCGAAATCGACGGGATCGTGCCATTCCACGCCGGCGAGACGCTTCGCTGGAGGCTTGTTGCCTGAGCGAGGCAATGGGAGCATTCTCCGCGAGCATCGGGGAGGTGTGAAATGAAGGCCTGGACGTGGATGGCTGCCGGCACCGTCATGCTCGGCGGGAATATGGCGAGCGCGGCCAGCAGCGATTTTTATCTCAAGATCGACAGCTTTGCCCGACCGGGCAACGCTGGCCCGATCTTCCTCAAGGTGCACAGCACCGGCGATCTCGACGGCGACGGCCGCCCCGACGATGCACTGCTTCGACTTGTCTGTGCCGACGGCAAACTCAAGTCGGCCGACTACAGCATCAAGGGTCCGCGCGACGCCTCGACAGGCCAGGCAAGCGGCCGAGAGGGCGGGATCATGCATGCCGACGACTGGAACCCACCGGCAGGCAAACTCGCCGCGATGACCCTGAAATACGACCTCAAGAACGCCAATGCGAAGGGTGGCCGGATGGCCTCCGGCGCCGGAGGCTGGACAGCGATCGACCTGATCGATGCCGGCGCGCTCTGCGGGGCCGCCGAAGCCGCATCGGCAACGGTCGTGAAGTCCAAGTCAAACATCACCAACAACTGACCGTTCGGTCAGCGGTCTCCCCTGCCGGTGGCTCCGATGACCGCGGCAAAATGATCTTCAAGTGCGCGATAGCATTCGCACGACCGCCGTGTGAGGCCCGCGCGGTCGATGACGCGGATGACGCCGCGCCCCGACGAAATCAGGCCTTCCTGCTGCAATGTCTGGATGACTGCGTTGACGGTCGTCCGCTGGGCGCCGAGCAGGCCGGCGAACGCGCTTTGCGTCAGCTCGATGCGATTGCCCGCACGATCTTGCGCAAAAAGAAGCCAACGCGCCGCGCGTTGCTCGATCGGATGGAACGCATTGCAGGCGACTGACTGCATGACTTGCGAAAGCAGGTAATCCGAGAAGCGGCAAAATAAATTGCCGATGAAGCTTGATCGGTTCTTGGCTTCTTCAAGCGCCTTCATCGACACGCGCAGAGCGGGTCCGCCGACCAGCACCACGGCCCTCGAAAATGCGGGTGCGTGGCCGCAGCTGACGATCCCTCCAACCGCGCCCTCGCGCCCGATGGAAGCGGCTTCGATCGAGCGGCCTCCGGAAAGGTCGATCACCATCGAGATCATCGTCGGTCCGAACGGGAACAAGCTTCCGCTTACATCCTCGCCTCGGGTGAGCACCGTCTCTCCCGCTTCGAGGTCGACGAAGCTTCCGTGGGGTTCGATCAAGGCTCGCGCGTCCGCGGCGAAGGTGGAAAGCAGGCGGTTGCCCGCGAAGGCCTCGTCAGCACGGTCGAGTTCGTCGGTTATTGTTTCAGGCATTCGGCAATTCCATCCCACGGATTAACCCGTGCGCGCCCGTAACGTTGCACTGGCCGTCACAGCGCGACCGGCTCGGTCTCCTTGCGGGACCCGACAAGCAGGCAGTCAGCCACAAGGCGCAGGGGAGCGACGTCCACCATACTGCTTCGCTCATCGATCAGGCGCAGGAATTCGCGGTAGATGTCCGGATATTCGCCAATGCCCCCCTCGGCCGCTGGGCTGCCGTTGATGAGCAATTGCGATCCGCCATTCTCCAGACGAACCTCGGTCCCGTCGGTGGTTTCCACGACGATCGTCCATTCTTCTGCCCCGGTCCGGCGCCAGTCGAGGCTAGCGCTCAGCGGACCGTCGGCCTGGGGGCTGGAGAAAATGATGTCCGCGGCGATAGGCGTCTGGGCGTTTGCCGGAATGCTGAGCTCTGCCGCTTTCACGAACAGGCCGCCCGGGAAGATCTTCGTGGCGATCGAAAAGGCGTTGATCCCTGGATCGAAGACACCGAACCCGCCAGGATCCCAGATCCAATTCTGGCCGGGATGCCATTTATGGACATCCTCGTGCCACAGGATGTGCATTGCGGCGATCCTCTTGCCGGCGAGCGCCTTCCCGGCCGCGATGACGGCGGGATGATGCTGCGCATGCCAGGTGGTGAACAGCGTGACATTCTGTGCTTCCGCGAGGCAGGCGAGATCCTGGATTTCGGCAAGACCCGTCGTTGGCGGCTTTTCGAGAAGGCAGTGCAAGCCCTTCAGGATGCATTCGCGCGCGATCTCATAGCGTGGTGCCGGCGGAGTCGTGATCGCGACGGCTTCGAGCCCTTCGACGCTTCGGATCAGCTCGCGCCAGTCGGTGAACACGGGTTGTGGTCCGTTTCCCGACCGGCTCGAGCTCGCCGCGAGTTTGAAGCGCGGACCGGCCATGATCGAAGGGACATGTTGATCAGCCGCGATCTTGCCGAAGCCGATGATCGCGATGCGAATCGGCTTCATTGGCGCAACCCGGCGACGTAGGCTCTCGCGCGTTCGGCCGTTTCCTCTGACGACTGGCCGGGTCTGTAGAGGCCCGATCCCAGGCCGAATCCATCCGCTCCAGCGTCAATCCAGGGCTGCATGTTGTCCGGTTTCACTCCACCGACGACGATCAGGGGCACGTCCCTGGGGAGGACTGCGCGCTGTGCCTTGACCATCGATGGCGATGCGCCCTCGGCTGGAAAAAGCTTGAGGCCGTGCGCTCCGGCGCGGAGGGCGGCGAAGGCTTCCGACGGCGTGAAATAGCCGGGACAGGACACCAAGCCCGCTGCTGCTGCAGCAGCGATCACATCCACGTTCGTGTCGGGCGAAACGATGATCCGCCCGCCCGCGTCCTGGATTCGGGCGACGTCGCCCGGATCGAGCACTGTGCCGGCCCCGACCAGCACGTCATCGCCAAAACGCCGGGCGAGGGCCGCGATGCTCTTCATCGGCTCGGGTGAGTTCAGCGGCACCTCGATGATGCGAATACCTGCATCGGAGATGGCTGCCCCCACGGCCTCCGCCTCGGCGGGCGTGACCCCGCGGATAATCCCGATCAGCGGACATTGGTCGAGGAAGCCTCGGAGCAGCTCTCGGGCGCTCAACTGATCTTCTCCGCGATTTTCCGGATGCCGGCGAGGAAGCACCGTTCCCCGTCAATTTCGATCGCCTGTCGTCCCGTCTCGGCGATTGCAGCCGCGTAAAGCCTGGTAAGGTCTGGCCGGCCGATGACCCCAATCTCGGCACCGGCAGGCCATGTCAGGCCGATGCGAACATCTGTCCCGATCAGCAGTCCGCTCGTGTAGGAGGGTGCATCGTCCCTGCTTGCCTGACCCAGGAGAACCGCCGCCCGGACTCCGAAAAGGTCGGCCGGAAGCATTTCGCGTTCCATCGCGTGCGCCACGCCCCGCTTGAACGCCTCGTTGGTCTCGACCGGTCCCTCGAGGAGATCGGCGAGGATGCTGTGTTCTTTCAGGAGATTGAATAGCTCGCCGGTCATGACGGTTCCGAAAATGTGGATCGTCCCGTGTCTAAGCAACGCCCACTTGTTGTGGGTCCCCGGATGGCAGACGAAGCCGTCAGGATCGACGATCCCGGCGGCGACGCCGCCAAGAAGCTGGACTTCCTCGCCCCGCATAACGTCGGCGCGACCCTGACCGATGTAGGAGACCCCCGGCACGATGGCCTCGCGGTCCCCCGCCCAGACGAGCGCGTCGACAAGCTTCTCAATGCTTGCCGGGCAGGGAACATAGGGCGCTTCGACCCAGCCGCGATTGGAACCGACCATCCCCGCCAACAGTAGCGGCTTGTCCGCAAGGCGCTGTCGGATTTCAGCGACTGCATCGGGAAAGGCGCCGGACTGAACGGCCAGCACACCCTTGGCATCCTCGAATTCATCGACGCACTTTCCGTCGCCATCGATCAGATATGCGCGGCGGTTCGTCGTGCCCCAATCAACCGCGATGAAGCCGTCCGCCCATTTGCCCATGGCATCCATAACCTCGCCGGAGCAACTTCGCTCCCTTGCTGTTATGCCCAGAACCGATGACTCGTGAAACGAACGTCGAATGCGTGGCCGATGTCCACGCGACTCTCGGCGAGGGACCGGTATGGGTCCAGCGTGAGGCCGCGCTTTACTGGGTCGACATCAAGGGGAGGAAAATCTTCCGCCTCGACGACCAGGGCCGGCGCACCGAATGGGACACTCCGGTTCGCGTCGGGTCGATCGCTCCCCGCAGGAACGGCGGTTTCATCGGCGGCACGGACGAAGGGCTTGCCGCAATCGATCTCACGGCGGAATCATTCGAGATCATCGCCAGGCCCGAGGCGAAGCTGCCCCACAATCGGTTCAACGACGGCAAGGTTGATCGCCGCGGCCGCTTCTGGGCAGGAACAATGGACGACGAAGAGCGAAAGGCGACCGGAAGCCTCTATTGCTTTGGCGAAACGCTTGACTGGAATATCGCGGACGAGGGCTACAAGGTCACCAACGGCCCTGCGTTCAGCCCGTCTGGCGACCGCATGTATCACAGCGATTCCGCACGACAGGTAACGTACGTCTTCGATCTGGAAGATGGACACGCCACGAACCGCCGCACTTTCCTCCAGTTTGCTGAAGGCCAGGGCTTTCCCGACGGGATGACGGTCGATGCCGAAGGCTGTCTGTGGATCGCCTTTTGGGACGGCGGTTGCGTCCGCCGGTTCTCGGACCAAGGCGAATGGCTGCAGACGATCGCAATGCCCGTTTCACGGCCGACGAGCTGCACATTCGGTGGACCGGACCTCGACCGGCTCTACATCACTTCCGCAAGAATCGGGCTCGATGAAACACCTCTCGCGATGCAACCAAATGCCGGTGGGTTGTTTATGTTTACTCCTGGAGTACGGGGGCTTGCCGACGTTCCTTTCGCCGGCTGACCGAACGATGTGAGGAGATCGAACCATCGCCAACTTCATGTTCGCGACGGGAATCGAAAACAGCATCCCGACGATCAATCATGGCAAGACCCGAGTCGATGAGATGGAGGTCTGCGGCCATTATGAGCGCTGGCGCGAGGATTTCGACTGCGTCCAGGAAGTCGGCATCAACTTCCTTCGCTACGGCCCGCCGATCCACAAGACCTATCTCGCCCCGAACAAATTCGACTGGGAATTCGCCGATATCACCTTCGCGGAGCTGAAACGCCGCGACATCACACCGATCGTCGATCTCTGCCATTTCGGCGTTCCCGACTGGCTCGGCAATTTCCAGAACCCGGATTTCCCGCGCCTCTTCGCCGATTATGCCGGAGCTTTCGCTGAGCGCTTCCCGTGGGTGCAGCTCTACACGCCGATCAACGAGATGTTCATCTGCGCCGTCTTCTCAGCCAAATACGGCTGGTGGAACGAGCAGAAGAAGGACGACAAGTCGTTCGTCACCGCGATCAAGCACCTCGTCAAAGCCAATGTGATGGGGATGATCGAGATTCTGAAGCGCCGTCACGACGCGATCTTCATCCAGTCGGAATCGTCGGAATATTATCACGCCGATTCCCCCGGCGCGATCGGGCGCGCCGAGGTTCTCAACCAGATGCGATTCCTGTCGCTCGACCTGAACTATGGCCGCCGCGTCGATAGCGGAATGTACGAGTTCCTCACCGACAACGGCATGACCCGCGAGGAATATGCCTGGTTTCTGGAACATCGCCTGAAGCAGCACTGCATCCTCGGCAACGATTATTACCAGCTCAACGAGCACCGTGTGTTCGCCGACGGCCATACCGTCGCCGCAGGCGAGACCTTCGGCTATTCCGAGATCACCCGGCAATATTACAACCGCTATCGTTTGCCGGTCATGCACACCGAGACGAACCTGTGGGAAGGTCCGCATGGCGACGAGGCGGTCAAATGGCTGTGGAAGGAATGGGCCAACGTCCTTCGCCTGAGGAACGTCGGGATCCCCACGGTCGGCTTCACCTGGTATTCGCTGACCGATCAGATCGACTGGGACACCGCGCTTCGCGAGCAGAAC
>DATLOY010000103.1:0-35101 GCA_035536015.1 Sphingomicrobium sp. | reverse complement strand
CGTGATCGATGACCAGCTGCGTGCCGCGGCGACGGATGGTCACCGGCTCGCCAGAATTACCGTGCCCAAGCCCGATGGCGCCGATGGCATGCCAGACGTGATCATCCCGCGCAAAGCCGTGGCGGAGCTGTACCGCCTGCTCGAGGAGCTCGAAGGCACCGTCGAGATTTCGCTCTCACCGACGAAGGTCCGATTTGGCCTCGGCAGCGCCGTTCTCACCAGCAAGCTGATCGACGGCACCTTCCCCGACTATAACCGCGTCATCCCGACGGCGAACGACAAGCTTCTGAAGCTCGATCCCAAGAGTTTCTCCGCAGGCGTCGATCGAGTTTCCACCATCGCATCGGAAAAGACCCGAGCGGTGAAGATGAGCGTCGACCGCGACAAGGTGACGCTGTCGGTGACGTCGCCCGAAAACGGCGTGGCGACCGAGGAGCTTCCGGCTGATTACGGGGCCGACGGGCTCGAGATCGGCTTCAATGCCCGCTACCTGCTCGACATTCTCGGCGAGATCGACGGCGATACGGTGGAAGTGCACCTGGCCGACGCCGCGGCACCGACCCTCCTGCGCGAGAGCGACAAATCCAATGCGCTCTACGTGCTCATGCCAATGCGGGTCTAATTGGTGACCAGATTGCTGAGGCTGCTTGGTGGTGGGTTGATTGCGCTGTCGACGCCCCTCCTCGCCGCGCCCGCTGCAACGTCGAAGACTTCTCCGATCGTTCAGGCTTCCCCTGAGGCACTCGCGCTCGCAAAGTTGATGTCGCCCCGGGATCTCCGCATCGAAGGGGAGCTGAAGCAGTTCGACCAGAATTTCTCGAAGACCCTTTTACTGGACGAGGGAGGCAAGGCCCTCGAGGCTCAATATCCGGGTCTGACCGCCGCGCTGGCCAAGGCCGTGAGACCCATCGTTGCGGAAACGACGGCCAGGATTATCGACCAGGCGTATCCGGCGATGGCAAAGGTCTTGGCCGCGGACCTGACGGGAGAAGAGATCGCCGAACTCACGGCTTATTATGGATCTCCGGCCGGCCAGGATTTTCTACGCCAGATGGCAAATTCGATCGATGCGTCCGACGTCTACAGGCAGGCGGCGAAGAACGGGCGAGTGACTGAAGATGCCGCGACGGCACAGGCATTCATCGCCGGGATCCAGGCGACCGCGCAGCTCTCGGACGCGGATCGGCAAGCGCTCAAGGCGCTGACGGAGCGTCCGGTCTACGCAAAACTTCAATCGATCCAGCCGAAGTTGATGAAGATCATCCTGGACGCGTCGAACGCCCCGGACCCGGAATATAAAAAGCGCATTGAAGAGACCATGTCTGCAGCCTTCGACGCTCACGTAAAGGCTGCGGCCCCGAAGCCGGGGCAGACTTCGAAATGATTTGTCGCCTTTGGCGCGGGTGGACGACACGGGAGAATGCCGACGCTTATGAGCGGATCGTCCGCGGCGAGGTCATTCCAGGCATCGAGGCGCGAGCGATCCCCGGCTTTCGGCACATCGACCTGATGAGGCGCGACTTCGGCGACGAGGTCGAGTTTCAGACCCTCATGTGGTTCGACACCCTCGACGCGATCAAGGACTTCATGGGTGAAGATTATTCGGTCAGCCATGTGCCATTGGAGGCTCGTGCCGTCCTCAATAGCTTCGATGATCGCGCCGCCCATTACGAAGTCATCGACCGGCGCGAGCAATAGCGGCTAAGCCGCGTTTCGTGCCCGTCAGCCGTCTCGTTCTTACCAATTTCCGGTCCTACGCTTCGGCCTCGATCGAGCCGGGTTCGGGGTTCGTGCTGCTGTCCGGCGAAAATGGCGCGGGAAAGACGAACATCCTCGAAGCCGTATCATTGCTTTCACCCGGACGCGGCCTGCGCGGAGCAGCACTCTCGGAGATGGCGCGGATCGGCGGCGAGGGCGGGTTAGCCGTTGCGGCGAGCCTCGGCGATACGGACATCGGCACCGGTACCGTTCCGGCCGCGCCAGAGCGACGGCAGGTGCGGATCAACGGAGCGCCGGCGTCGGTAAATTCGCTCTCCGAATGGCTGTCGGTCCTTTGGCTCACTCCGGCGATGGATCGGCTCTTTACCGGAAGCGCGGGGGATCGGCGGCGTTTCCTCGACCGGCTCGTCCTCGCGCTCGAGCCCAGCCACGCGCATCACGCCGCTCGCTACGAGGCGGCAATGCGAGCGCGAAATAAATTGCTGTCCGAGCCCGACATGGCGGACCCAAGCTGGCTGACCGCTCTCGAGGAGGCGATGACGGAACATGGGGAGGCACTGCACCAGGCGCGGCTTCGAACCGTCGAGGGGCTCGACCGTCAGCTACGCGAAACAGGCGATGATGAATTCCCGAAGGCTTCGATTGCGCTGGAGGGCTGGACCTCAGGGAACCTGGTGGCGGAGCTGCGGACGAGCCGCGACCGTGATGCGGCTGCCGGACGCGCGACAAGCGGCCCGCACCGTCAAGACCTTGTCGTGCTGCACCGCGTCAAGAACATGCCCGCGTCACGCAGCTCGACGGGTGAGCAGAAGGCCTTGCTTCTCGGCCTGGTGCTGGCCCACGCGGAGCTGGTGGCAAAGCGGCGCGATCAACCCCCCATCCTCCTTCTCGACGAAGTTGCGGCGCATCTCGACCAAAGGCGACGTGCGGCGCTCTTCGCCCGCCTCGTGGATAAGGGGCAGGTTTGGATGACCGCGACGGAAGCCGATCTGTTCGACGGGATCGGCGAAGCCTGCCGCTTTCACGTGCAGCCCGGGCTCGTCGAACGAGCCTGATTGGACATTTGCCGCGACAGCCTCTATGCTGCAGTGCAACACGAGGCGCTTTTCATAAAAGCGGCGTGAACCTCCCGGCTTGATCGGGAGCGGGCCGCGCCTCGATTTTCTGCTCTCCTTTTCACGCGGGGCGCTCTTTCGACCCCGCTCGCGGCTAGCGCCTGACGCGCCGGCCGCGCGCCATTATTTGGAATATTATCAATGTCATTCATGTCACTGGGGCTTTCGAAGCCCTTGCTCGATGCGCTCGCCGCGAAGGATTATTCGCAGGCGACGCCGATCCAGCTGCAAGCGATTCCGACCGTGCTTTCCGGCCGCGACCTGCTCGGTATCGCCCAAACCGGCACCGGGAAAACCGCAGCCTTCATGCTGCCCTCGCTCGACCGGCTCGCCGCTGCAAATCGCTTTCCGAAGCCTGGCCAGGTGCGGATGCTCGTGCTTGCCCCGACCCGCGAACTGGCGGCTCAGATCGCCGCCAGCGCCCAGGCCTACGGCCGCTTCACGCGTCTCAGCGTCGGAGTCATCTTCGGCGGCGTTCCGAACGGCAAGAGCCTGCGCACCGTTGCGCGGGGCCTCGACGTCCTTGTCGCGACGCCCGGCCGCCTGCTCGACCTCATCGACCAGCGCGCGCTTTCGTTGCGCGAGCTCGAGATTCTGGTGCTCGACGAGGCCGACCAGATGCTCGACCTCGGTTTCATCCATGCGCTGAAGCGGATCGTCAGCCTCGTCCCGGAGAAGCGCCAGACGCTTTTCTTCTCGGCGACGATGCCCAAGGCGATCAAGGATCTTGCGGACCGCTATCTCACCCGCCCCGCCGAGGTTTCGGTGACGCCCTCCGCGACTGCGGTTGAGCGTATCCAACAGAGCGTGGTCATGGTGAACCAGCCCGAGAAGACGGCTCTGCTTGCGATGTATCTCAAGACCGAGCCGGTCGCCCGCACCCTGGTATTCAGCCGCACCAAGCATGGCGCGGACAAGATCGTGCGGCTGCTGGAAGCGGCCGGCATCTCCGCCAGCGCCATCCACGGCAACAAGAGCCAGGTGAATCGCGAGCGCGCGATCGCCGGCTTCAAATCGGGCAACATTTCGGTTCTGGTCGCGACCGATATCGCTGCGCGCGGGATTGATATCCCCGGGGTGAGCCATGTCGTCAATTTCGACCTGCCCGAAGTGCCCGAGCAATATGTTCACCGAATCGGCCGCACCGCGCGGGCTGGTGCCGAAGGGATTGCGATCGCCTTTTGCGCGCCGGACGAACGCGGCAATCTGCGCGATATCGAGCGGACGACGCGGCAGCGGATCGCGGTTGCGCCCCTGCCAACCGATTTCAGCGCCTGGGTCGAAACGTTCAAGCGGCTCAAGCCGGTAGCGAAGGCAGCGCCCGTGCGTCATCCGACGAAAGCGGATCGCCGGGCGGACGGTCAGCACCGCGACAATCGCAATGAGGGCCGGCAACGCCATCCGCATCGCGCCGACGGCCATGCAGCGCATCGTCCCGAGGGTGGCCAGCCCAAGCGCAAGTTTCGCGGCCGGCGTCGTTTCGGCGGACCGCGCCGCGCGAACGGTTAGACCAGCCGACTCACGCGTGCGCGCGCGCAGGCGCGCGTGACTTCCCGTCCAAAATCCCTATATCTGGACTATGGCAACCGACCCCAATCAGACGAACGAATATGGCGCCGAGAGCATCAAGGTCCTGAAGGGCCTCGATGCGGTGCGCAAGCGCCCCGGAATGTACATCGGCGACACTGACGACGGGTCGGGTCTCCATCACATGGTGTTCGAAGTTTCGGACAATGCGATCGACGAGGCGCTCGCCGGACACTGCGACCGGGTGCTGATCACGCTCAACCCCGACGGGTCGGTGAGCGTAGAGGATAACGGACGCGGGATCCCCACCGGGATCCATGCCGAGGAAGGTGTTTCGGCCGCCGAGGTCATCATGACCCAGCTCCACGCCGGCGGGAAGTTCGACAATACGAGCGATGATAACGCCTACAAGGTGTCGGGCGGCCTGCACGGCGTCGGCGTCAGCGTCGTCAACGCGCTCAGCGAATGGCTCGAACTCATCGTCTGGCGCGACGGCGAAGAACATTTCATGCGCTTCCGCCACGGTGAGCCCGAGGCGCCCCTGAAGGTCGTCGGCAAGACCGACAAGCGCGGCACTCGGGTGACCTTCCTTCCGTCGGGCGACACCTTCAAGCAGATCGATTTCGATTTTGAGCGCCTCGAGCACCGCTTCCGCGAGCTCGCATTCCTGAACTCCGGTGTTCGGCTGGTTTTAACCGACGCGCGCCACGACGAGCCCAAGAGCGTGGAGATGTTTTATGAGGGCGGCATCGCGGCTTTCGTCAAATGGCTCGACCGGGCCAAGACCCCCCTTTTCCCCGATCCGATTGCGATTAGCGGTCAGCGCGACGACATCGGCATCGACGTCTCGCTCGAATGGAACGACAGCTATTACGAAAACGTCCTGACTTTCACCAACAACATCCCGCAACGCGACGGCGGCACCCATCTCGCGGCGTTTCGAGCCGCGCTCACTCGCACGCTCAACAATTATGCCGAGCGCTCGGGGCTGATGAAGCGGGAGAAGGTCAATCTGACCGGAGAGGACATGCGCGAGGGCCTCACCGCGATCGTGTCCGTGAAGTTGCCCGACCCCAAGTTCGGATCACAGACCAAGGACAAATTGGTCAGTTCGGAGGTCCGTCAGCCGCTCGAAAGCCTGATGGCGGACAAGCTCGCCGAATGGCTCGAGGAGAACCCCGGCCATGCTCGCTCGATCGTCCAGAAGATCGTCGATGCGGCGGCTGCGCGCGAAGCTGCGCGCAAGGCTCGCGAGGCGAGCCGCAAGTCGGCGATGGGAATCGCGTCGCTGCCCGGCAAGCTGCACGATTGCTCCGAGCGCGATCCGGCGAAGTCCGAGCTGTTCCTGGTCGAGGGCGACAGCGCCGGCGGTTCGGCCAAGCAGGGCCGCGACAGCAAGTATCAGGCGATTCTTCCGCTGAAGGGCAAGATCCTCAACGTCGAGCGCGCTCGCTTCGACCGAATGCTGTCGTCCAAGGAAATCGGGACGATGATTCAGGCCCTGGGCACGGGGATCGGGCGCGAAGAATTCAACCTCGAGAAGCTTCGCTATCACAAGATCATCCTGATGACGGACGCCGACGTCGACGGCGCGCACATCCGGACCTTGCTTCTGACCTTCTTCTATCGGCAGATGCCCGAACTGATCGAAAAGGGGCACCTCTTCATTGCCCAGCCGCCGCTCTACAAAGTGAGCCGCGGCCGATCCGAGGTCTATCTCAAGGACGATGCCGCGCTCGACGACTATCTGGAAGAGGCGGGCCTTGAAGGCCTGGTGCTCGACGGAGCCGACGGGCAGCGTTCCGGGAACGACCTGAAGACGCTCGTCGATCACGCGCGGCGCATGCGTACCCTGATGAGCTATGTACCGCGTAAATATGATCCTGCGCTGATCGAAGCGCTGGCGATCAACGGCGCGCTGAAGCCGACCCTGGACAAGGACGGCCGGTCGAAGGTGATCGCACGCGTTGCCGAATGGCTCGGTGCCGCCGACGTGGAAGCGGCGTGGTCGGGCGAGCTCGCGGCCGAGGGCGGCTATCTGTTGAAGCGTTTGTGGCGCGGAGTGACCGACGCTTACGTCTTCGAGCCGAGCTTCCTCGTATCCGCCGAGGCGCGCAAGCTCGATACTCTGGCAAAGGAGCAGGCGGCCGCCTACGCAAAGCCGTCTACGCTGCGCGCGCCCAAGAAAGGCACGGCTGCCGAGCAGGAGCCGGAGCAGGAACCGGGTGAGGACGATGAAGCCGTTGAGACGGCCGCCGCCGACACGAAAGGCAGGCCGCAATCAGTCTCGCGTCCGTCCGAGCTTCTCGATGCGGTGCTCGCCGCCGGTCGCAGGGGATTGAAGACGCAGCGTTACAAGGGGCTTGGCGAAATGAATGCCGAGCAGCTTTGGGAAACGACGCTGGACCCCTCGAACCGCTCGCTTCTGCGCGTCGAAGTTGCGCAGGCCGACGTTGCGGACGAGATCTTCACGCGGCTGATGGGCGACGTCGTCGAACCGCGCCGGGAGTTCATCCAGGACAACGCCCTAAGCGTCGCCAACCTTGACGTCTAGGAACCGGACGGCGGGAACCGTTGTTGGCGCGGATGTGAGCGGCTCCCCCTGCATCACCGTCGCGTCCTACAACATGCGCAAGGCGATCGGTCTCGATCGCAAGCGCAACCCGCATCGCGTGCTCGACGTATTGCACGAGATCGACGCCGACATTGTCGCGCTGCAGGAAGCGGACAAAAGGTTCGGCGGCCGGGGTTCGGCCGTTCCTCACGAGCTGATCGACAGTCACGGCATCTACAAGCCGGTACATCTTGGGGTTCGCCACCGCCGGCCCCTCGAAGGCGCGCGCAAACATGCGGAGCGGCTGTTTAAGGTCAGCACCCGCAACATCGGCTGGCACGGCAATGCGATCCTCATCAAACGGCACGTCGGAGTGATCGACTGTGCGGCGCTCGATCTCCCGACGCTCGAGCCGCGCGGCGCGGTGATGGCCGAGCTTTTGATCGGCGACCAGCCGATCCGCGTCGTCGGAATGCATCTCGACCTGTCGGGCCTGTGGCGACGGCGGCAGATGCGCGCGATCCTGGAAGCGATCGAAGGTCGCCGCCAGAAAATGCCGACGATCTTGATGGGCGATACCAACGAATGGCGGACCGAAGCCGGCTGCCTCAAGGACATCGAGCCGGAGTTTCACCTGGCGCCGACTGGTCCAAGCTTTCACGCGCGTCACCCGGTTGCAGCACTCGACCGGATCATCGTCCACAAGGATTTGAACATCGAAGCCGCCGGAGTGCACATGAGTCACAACGCCCGTCGCGCCTCCGACCATTTGCCGATCTGGGCGCGGCTGACGGCCTAGGCCGCTCCGGCGATCTTCCTTTGGCGCCGCCGCTGGATCGAAGAGCCGATCCCCATCGCCTCGCGATATTTGACCACTGTACGGCGGGCGACATCGAATCCCTTTTGCTTGAGAAGCTCCGCAATCGCGTCGTCGCTGAGGATTTCGGTCTCGGCGGCAATGATGTCACGAATGCCGGCTTTCACCGCTTCGGCCGCGGCGCCTTCTCCTTCGGCGGAAGTGACACCAGATCCGAAGAAATATTTCAGCTCAAAAAGGCCTCGTTCGCACAGCAGATATTTGTTCGACGTGACGCGGCTCACGGTCGACTCGTGCATTTCAATCGCCTCCGCGACTTCGCGCAGCGTCAGCGGCTTCATTGCCGAGACGCCGCGCTCGAAAAAGCCCTGCTGATGCTTCACGATTTCCGACACGACCTTGACGATGGTGCGGGCCCGCTGGTCGAGTGCCTTCACCAGCCAGTTCGCGCTCTGCAGGCATTCGCTGAGCCAGGCGCGGGATCTCTTGTCCTGCGGGCCTGACTTCAGCTCCTGATAGTAGCGGCGATTGACCAGCAGGCGCGGAAGGGTTGCCTGATTCAGCTCGACCGAATAGCCGTTGCGGGTCTGCCGCACGAACACATCCGGGGTCACGTCTTCGGCTGCGTTCGCCGCGAACCGGCAGCCGGGCTTGGGATCGTAGCCCCGAAGCTCGCGGATCATGTCGACCAGGTCTTCGTCGTCGACGCCGCAGATCCGCTTGAGGTCGTTGGTCCGGCCCTTGGACAAAAGATCGAGATTGTCGATCAGCCGAGCCATGGCTGGATCGTAGCGGTCGGCGGCCTTGGCTTGCAGCGCGAGACATTCGGAAAGCGAGCGCGCACCCACGCCAGCGGGATCAAGTCCCTGGACAAGGCCGAGAGCTTTCTCGACCAGCGCGGGCGGCGCTTCGGTCGATTCCGAAATTTCCTTCACGGAGACAGTCAAATAGCCAGTTTCGTCGAGCATCTCTGCAAGGATGCGCGCCAGATCGCCTTCAGGCCCGGAGGCCCCATGCAGCTGGTCGATCAAATGCTCCGCCAGGGAAGCGGCGGAATATTGAACGCGATCGAAATCAAAGGCCTCGTCGCTGCCCGATGACGTCACAACGTCAGAGAAACTGTCAGTCTCGAGCGCTTCGGATTGCCAATCCCGGTCCAACGGCCGGTCGTCGTCCGCCTGTCCCATGATCAAATTGTCAGCACCTGGATCGTCGGGTGCGTCGTCAAGCGTGTCGCCCGTATCCTCGTCGTTCGTGAAATCGCCTGCCGGCTGTTCGGTCGGCTCTTCATCTGAATGCGTCTCGAGAAGCGGATTCTTGGAGATCTCCTCGGCGATATAGGCTTCGAGCTCGAGGTTGCTGAGCTGGAGGAGCTTGATCGCCTGGGTGAGCTGCGGGGTGAGAGCCAGCTGCTGGGATTGGCGAAAGTCGAGGCGCGGGCCGAGCCCCATCGAATTCGTCGCTACAGCGCGAAGCTCTCGCCGAGGTAGAGGCGCCGGACCTCCTGGTCGGCGACCAACGCTTCGGGAGTACCCTGGAACAGGACCTGACCATCGTAGATGATGCAGGCGCGATCGACGATGTCGAGCGTCTCGCGGACATTATGATCAGTGATGAGGACGCCGATGTCGCGCTCTTTCAGCTCGCGCACCAGTTCGCGGATATCGGCGATCGAAATCGGGTCGATTCCGGCGAACGGCTCATCGAGGAGCATGATCGAGGGTTCCGCGGCCAGTGCGCGAGCGATTTCGCAGCGCCGCCGCTCACCGCCCGACAAGGCCATCGCAGGAGCGTCCCGAAGGGCCGTAAGCCCGAATTCCTCCAGAAGCTTTTCCAGGCGATCGCCGCGCGCCTGTTTGTCAGGCTCGGCCACCTCGAGCACCGCGATGATGTTCTGCTCGACCGTAAGCCCACGAAAAATCGACGTTTCCTGCGGCAGATATCCGAGCCCGAGGATTGCTCGCCGATACATCGGCAGCTCGGTAATATCGTCCCCATCGAGGAAGATGCGCCCGCTGTCAGGCTTCACCAGCCCCATGACGGAATAGAAGCAGGTGGTTTTGCCCGCGCCGTTCGGGCCAAGAAGGCCGACGACTTCCCCGCGATGCACGTCGAGCGACACGTCGTGAAGCACGGCGCGCCGATCATAAGCCTTGGCGATCGACCGGACTTCGAGACCGCCGACGATCTGCCCTCCGTCGCTGGAGGGACGTACGACGGTGGCGGCCTCGTTCATCGACGCGCTACTGCTGCTTTTTCTGCGGGACCGTGAAATGGCCGATCACGCGGCCCCCACTCTGGTTCACTCCCGGCGGCCCGCCGTCGATCACCGCGCGGCCGGAATCGAGGTCGATGACCAGCCGCGAACCATTGACCTGATTGTCCTGCCGATTGAGCTGGACGTTCCCAATGAGGGTGATCAGCCTCTTGTCGAGGTCATAGACTCCGAAATCGCCCTTCGCGGTCTCGGACGGGCTCCGAACGACGACGCCCCCAGCCGCGTCGAGCCGGCGGATCTGCACTCCTCCATCGCTTGAATAAGCGACCGTCAGGCGCGGAGTGTCGAGCGACAGCTCGGCCTGCTTCACGTGAACATTGCCCGCGAAGATCGCGCGGTCGGCCCGGTCCTGAACCTCGATGCGGTCAGCCGTCACGTCGACAGGCGCGTTCTTGTCGTGGCCTTTGAGGGCCGAGACCGGCTGTTGCCGCCCCTGCTGTGCGATGGCGCTGCTGCCAGCGAGGCTTCCCGCCATCGCGGCCGAAGCAAGAATGATGCCGAAATTCCGCATAACCATCATCTGACCGCCCCTTGAACGATTTTCAAGCGAGCGCCGCCCTGAAGCACGACCTTTCGGTCGCTGAGATCGGCCTGGAGATGACCCGCCTGGAATTGGCCCAGCCGCATTTGCCCAGAAACCGGCCCGGAACTCGCCAACTGGCGATTCTTGAGATCCACCCTCACGTCGCGCGTTTCGAGCCTGTAACCATCCGGACCGATCACCCGAACGGGCCCGTTCACGTCGACCTGCTGGGTGTCGAGGTCATATTGACCCTGGTTGGCCGCGATCATCAGCGGTCCGTTCATAAGCGCAAGCCTGGCGAACATTCCCTGGATATCGACAACCGGCACGTCGGAACTGCGCTGGATCGCACGCTGGGCTGTAATCTCGAACCTTTGGCCCTTGTTGTCCGACCCGACATAGCGCGCCGTTTCGACGCGCATGCGTTCCGGCGCGCTCTGGACCTTCTTCTTGTCGAGGATGAAGCTGACATCGCCCTTCTTGTCGAGCGGAGCAAAGACGAGGAGCGCGATGAACACGCCCACTGCGCTTGGCAGTGCGATCTTGCTCCAGCGGACGAGCTTGTCATGCGCGCTTCCCGGAACAGCCCAACGCTGCTTGTCGGCCCGTTCCCGAATTGCGGCTTCAGACATGGCAATCCTCAGCCGTCATGGGCGAAGATGTCCTGTTCGGGCCAGCCGGCGATATCCAGAAGCGCACGAGCAGGCAGGAAGTCGAAGCAGGCCTTGGCCAGCTCCACGCGGTTCTCGCGCTCCAGGCGTTCGTCGAGTTTCTCTTTCAGTTGATGCAGATAGCGGACGTCGCTTGCCGCATATTCACGCTGCGCGTCGCTGAGCTCCTCCGCCCCCCAGTCGCTGGTCTGCTGCTGTTTCGACAGGTCGATGTTCAGCAGCTCCTTCACCAAATCCTTGAGGCCGTGGCGATCCGTATAGGTGCGAACCAGGCGCGAAGCCGTGCGTGTGCAATAGAGCGGCGCAGCCATGATCCCGAGATAGGCCTGCATGATCCCGACGTCGAAACGCGCGAAGTGATACAGCTTCAGCCGGCTGGAATCTGAAAGCAGCGCCTTGAGGTTCGGCGCGGAATAGTCGCTTCCCTTTTTGAAGCGCACGAGATGTTCGTCGCCCTTTCCGTCGGAAAGCTGCACGACGCAAAGCCGATCGCGGCCCGGAACGAGGCCCATCGCCTCGGTGTCGACAGCGATCGGCCCGTCTGCGAACTGGACGTCGCCCGCCAGGTCTTCCTCGTGGAAATGGATTGCCATTCAAGCTCCGATTTTCGGTCCAATTGTTGCTTTAGTGCGCTTGGCACCTGCCATGCCAGCCCCGCCCGCGGATTCAATCACTGGAGCCACCGATATTTTTCCTGTAAGGGCGCGGACGGTGCGTGAGTGGGAATCGCGCCGGCCGGTTGCGCTTTAGGCCCAGCGCGTTGGTTCTATCTTGTTGAGGGCACACGGAAGTTTGATCAAGCATGGGTTTCGACAGAGGGCGCAAAGGTGACCGCGGCGGACGCGGTCGGGACAAGCGCGACGGGTTCTTCGGCGAAGAAAATTTCGGCGATTCAGTAGGTTTCCAGGAGCGCGGCGGCTTCGGCGGCGGCGGTCGTGGAGGCTATGGCGGCGGCGGCGGCGGTTTTGGTGATCGCGGCAGCGGCGGCGGTGGCGGCTACGGCGGCGGCGGCGGAGGCGGTGGCTTTCGCGGCGGTGGTGGCGGCGGTGGCGGTTTCCGCGGCGGCGGCGGTGGCGGAATGCCTCCGCAGGTCGTCGGCGAAGGCAAAGGCGTCGTCAAATTCTTCAATCCGCAAAAGGGATTTGGTTTCATCGTTCGCGATGACGGGGGCGAAGATGTTTTCGTTCACATCTCGGCGGTCGAGCAGGCGGGTCTTACGGACCTCGCCGACGGCCAGCCGCTGGAGTTCACGCTCGTCGATCGCGGCGGCCGTATCTCGGCGACGAACCTTCGCATCGAGGGCGACCCGATGCCGGTCGAGCGCAGCAGCGGCGGCTCCTCGGGGGATCGCGGACCGCAGCGCCAGCTCACGGGTGAGAAGGCGAGCGGAACGGTCAAGTTCTTCAACGCGATGAAGGGCTTCGGCTTCATTCAGCGCGACGACGGCCAGCCCGACGCATTCGTGCACATTTCGGCTGTCGAGCGCGCGGGAATCCCGACGCTCAACGAAGGCGACCGGCTCGAGTTCGAGCTAGAGGTCGACCGCCGCGGGAAATATGCCGCGGTGAACCTGCAGGCGATCAGCTAAAGGGGAGCGGCCTTCAAGGGGGCAAGGAGCCGGCCGGGGATCACCCCGCGCCGGCTTCTTTCTTTTGGGCGCTTATTCCGCGCTTGCGTAGAAGGACGCCAGGTCCGCCTTCAACTGATGGGCGGACGCCGGATCGATATACATCATGTGGCCCGCCGGATAATAAGTATAGCGGATGTTGGCCGCTATCCGAGGCTCAAGGGCCATGTGCCCGAGATCATATTCCGCAGCGAAGAACGGGGTCGCCAGATCGTAGAGGCCGGCGACGTTCAAGATCCTCAGGCGCGGGTTCTCGCGCATCGCCTGGGCGAGGTCCGAGCTCACATTGGCCGCGAACTGCTGGCCGTCGGGGGAATTGTGCTGGAAATTCCAGTCGTTCCCGATCCCGGCGTAATTGTTGGGCCTGAATGTCAGCGGCGATTTATAGCCGAGATCGCGATACAGATAATCGTTGAACGCGCTGACGAATGCACCCGTGATCGCGCTCGCCTGCGGGTCGTAGCTTGGCTGTTCGCCCGCGGCGTCGGCCTCCGTCCCGACGAAGCGGGAATCGATGCGGCCGATAATCTCGCGCCGGTCGCGCAGCAATTCGCGCTGGAACCGGTTCGGCTGGACGCGAAGGTTGGACTGAAGGATGTAGGCTTCCGACAGGCCCGTCAGCTGAGCCATCTGCCGCGCGACCGACGCCTTTTCCTCATCGCTGATGGAATCGCCTTTCTGCAGCGCAGCCGCATAGGGTCCGCTTGCGAAGGCCTTCGCCTGGGCGACAAAGCTCATCAGGTCCGGCTTGGGCTGGATCTTGCCGTGATACCAGGCATCCGCGGCATAGGTCGGGAGGAAATTGATCAACGTCTGATCGTCGCCCGAGAACAGGGCGATATTGAGGATCGTCGAAACGAGGACAATGCCGTTCAGTTGGACGCCTTTGTCGGACAAAGCTTTGGAAAGGCCCGCCGCGCGCGTCGTGCCATAGCTTTCGCCGATGATGAACTTGGGCGAATTCCACCGTCCGTAGATGGTGAGATAGCGCTGGATCGTCCGAGTGAATGCGTCGAGATCCTTGTCGACGCCAAAGAAATCCTTCGGCTCCGATTTTCCGAGAGGCCGCGAAAGGCCCGTGGTCGGCGCGTCTATGAAAACGAGGTCGCTGACGTCGAGCAGGGTGTCCGGGTTGGCGGTATAGCGGAACGGCGGTCCAGCCACGGTTTCAGGCGTCGAGGCGTCGACCTTGATCGGTCCGAACGAACCCATGTGCAGCCACATGGTTGAGGATCCTGGACCGCCGTTGAACAGGAAGGTCACCGGACGTGGCGCTCCGCGGCTTTCGACCGTGTACGCCGTGTAGAACATGCTCGCGGTCGGCTTGCCGTCGTCGTCGCGGATGGTGAGCGTTCCGGGCGTCACCGTGTAAGCGAGCGTTCGGCCGTGAAGCGAAATCGATCGCTTCTTCGGCTGGGCGTCTTCCGCGACGCTGGCCGCGGCAACGTCCGGGTCGGGCTTAGGCGCTTCGGCCTTTGCAGCCGCCGATGGTGCGTCGCCGGCAGCCGCGGGCGGATCGGCGGCATAAGCCGCACTCGACAGGAGCAGTGTTAGTCCGAGCAAACCGAAGCGCATGCCTTAATCCTTCATTGGAATGGGTCTGCCGCGGACCATGACATAATCGACGCGCTGAACAGCGGTCGGATCGACCAACGGGTCTCCCTCGACTGCAATCAGGTCGGCGGACTTGCCCGGATCGAGCGTTCCGGTTTCATTGGAGATGTCGAGAAGGTCGGGCCCGCCCTTCGTCGCCGCGATCAGCGCGTCGCGTGGGGTCATGCCGCCCTTCGTCACCATCAGCTCCAGTTCCTTGTTGGCCTGGTTGTGCGGCGCGACGGCGCTGTCGGTGCCGAGCGCGATCTTCACTCCGGTGCGATAGGCGAGGTTCAACCCCTTGCCCCACACCGAAAAGGTCTGCCGCGCCTTGGCTTCGGATTCCGGCGGGATCTTGCCGGTCCCGATCAGCCCCTGGACCCCGCTGAAGGCCATGAGCGTCGCCGAATAATAAGTGCCGTGCGCCTTCATCGCCCTGGCGCCGGCGTCGTCCAGGAACGTCCCGTGCTCGATCGAATCCACGCCCGCATTGGTCGCCGCGAGGATCCCGCGCGCGCCATGAGCATGGGCTGCGACCTTCAAATGCAGCGAATGCGCCATGTCGACGATGCCCTTCATCTCGGCATCGCTGAAATGCTGTTCCAGCCCCATCGCGCCGGGATCGAGAACGCCTCCCGTCGCCATGATCTTGATAACGTCGACCCCGGCTGCGGCGAGCTGGCGAACGACCTTCTGGCATTCGTCGACACCGGTGCAGACGGCACTGCTGAGGTGAGCCTCACTGACCGCCTGGGCATATTCGGGTGGGAGCCCGGTCGCCGGATCGGCGTGACCGCCGATCATCGACAAAGGATCGCCGGAAACTTTCACCCGGGGTCCCGGAAAGCGGCCCTCGGCGATCGCATCGCGGACGGCAACGACCGAACTCGTATGACCGCCGAGATCGCGAACCGTGGTGAACCCGCCGCGGGCCATTTCGAGAGCGTGCGTAAGGCCCAAAGTTGTCGAATAATCGTTGGAGAATTTCAGCGTGTAATAGGCATACCAGGGCGTCCCCGATGTTTGCGTCAGGTGCACGTGGACGTCGGTCATTCCCGGGAGCACGGTTTTGCTGCGTTCGTCGACGACGATCGCACCGGCGGGCGCGACGAAGCCGTCCTCGATTCGGCTGATCCGGCCATTGTCGACGATCACAGTGGAATTGCCGCGTTCGGCCTGGGCGGCATCGACGATCAGGCGACCGGCCTGGATTGCGTAAGTCTCGGCATTGGCAGCCGTCGCGACAATCAGCACGGCGACGCCCGCAAGCAGATGTCTGAGCATTGGTATCCCCTCCCGGAAGAGAGGGAGGCTTAGCGCCCTTTACGGCTGCTTCAAGTTACCATCGCCTGCAGCGTCCCCAGCCGGTCGGCCTCAGCCGCCGGTTTGTCGGTGCGAATGCGGCTGATGCGCGGGAAGCGCATGGCAAGGCCCGACTTGTGCCGCTTGCTTTGATGAATGGAGTCGAACGCGACCTCGAGCACCAGGCTTTTCTCGACTTCCCGCACCGGACCGAAGCGCTCGACCGTATGTGCGCGGATCCAGCGGTCCAGCCAGCGCAGCTCCTCGTCGGTGAAGCCGAAATAGGCCTTGCCGACCGGGAGCAGCTCCCCGTCGTCGGTCCAGCAGCCGAAAGTGTAGTCGCTATAATAGCTCGATCGCTTTCCGGAGCCGCGCTGCGCATACATGAGAACGCAATCGGCGGTCAGCGGATCGCGCTTCCATTTATACCACAGTCCGGTTCGTCGGCCCGCGACATAGGTGCTGTCGCGGCGCTTCAGCATGATGCCTTCGATCGCCACGTCACGCGCGTTGAGCCGCAGGTCTTCGAGCTGCTCGAAGGTCTCCGCTTCGATCAGGTCGGAGACGTCGAAACGGTCCCGATCGAGCCGATCGGCGAAAGTCTCCAGGCGCCCCCGGCGCTCGGTCCAGGCGAGGTCGCGCAAGTCCTCCTCGCCATCGAAGAGGATGTCGTAGAGCCGCACGAACGCAGGGTAGGCACTCAGCATTTTCTGGCTCACGTTTTTCCTGCCCAGGCGCTGCTGCAAGGCATTGAAGCTCGCAGCCGACGTGACTTCCAGGCCGGAACCCTGGGCCTCTCCGCGGACCAGCAATTCGCCGTCGAGCACCGCGCGAAGATTGAACGCGTCGGCGATGTCGGGAAAGCTGTGCGAGATGTCATCGCCCGTGCGGCTGTAGAGGCGCGTCTCGCCGCCGGCATGGACGAGCTGGACGCGAATCCCGTCCCACTTCCACTCTGCGGCATATTCATCGAGCGAGACCTTCGCGTCCTCCAGCGGATGGGCGAGCATGAACGGACGAAAGACCGGTACGTCGCGCGCGGTCGGCTGCTCGCCACGACCCTCGGCCCAGTCGAACAGCTCGGCGAATGGAGGGCGAAGACCGTGCCACACCTCCTCGACCGCATCGAGTTCAAGGCCGAAGGCCAGGGCCAGCGCCTGCTTTGCAAGCCTTGCGTTGATCCCGACGCGAAGTTCGCCGAGCGCGAGCTTCAGAAGCGCGAACCGTCCCGACGCATCGAGATGGTCGAGCATCCGCGCAAGCACGTGCGGCGCATCCATCTTGGACGCGGCGCGAAGCCGGTCGATCGCTTGCGTGATGCTGATCGTGGCGTCGTCGATTTCCGAGGGTTCGCCCGAACTTTTGGGCCAGAGGAGCGAAATGGTTTCGGCGGTGTCCCCGACATAATCGCGGCTCATGTAGAAAAGCACTGGGTCGATCCGCTCCTCGACCAGACCGCGCACCGCGGCCGGCTTTACGTGCGGGATATCGAGCGTGCCGGTGAGCGCCGCCAGGCCATAGCCGCGGTCGGGATCCGGCGTTTCCTTAAGGTAATCGCCGATGAGCTTCAGCTTGGTGTTGCGCGAGCGCGTGTAGACGAGATCGTCGAGCAGCTGCGAGAAGGCGCGCATTGCGCCTTAGAATGCGTGAAGCGGCGTCCGGTGCCTAGTGCAGGCGAACGGCCAGCGCCGCGAGGATCGCCGTGCTGTCGTTCGGTGAGTGGCTGTCGAGTGCTTCCTCGACATGTTCGAGGCAGGATTGCATCGCGACGCGATGGCCAGGCAGGAGCGCAAACTGGGCTGAGCGGCGAGCGAGGCTCTCGAGCGCGCCAAGCCCATGCTCGACGGCCAGCTGGCGGATGGCGTCCATTCGCGTGTGAAGATCGAGCGGCGAGAGCCTGGGACCAGCGTCGCGAATCTCGGCAATGCGGGAAGCCACCTGCATCTTTACGAGCGCTAGTGCGTCGGTCGCCATCACCGTCTCCTGTTCGACAGCGAAGCTCGCGCATTTTGGTTAAGGCGCCGTTACGATCGCGCGTCGGTTGACAGAATCGGCTCGCTGAGTCATTTGCCCCGCGATTGGGCGGCGGATTGCCGCTTTTCTTTTTTCAAGTTGGGACTGATCCAATGGCGAAGCCGGCAACGGTCAAGATCAAGCTCGTCAGCACCGCGGACACGGGCTTCTTTTACGTCACCAAGAAGAATCCGCGCACGCAGACCGAGAAGCTGAGCTTCAAGAAATATGATCCGAAGGCTCGCAAGCACGTCGAGTTCAAGGAATCGAAGATCAAGTGACCCAAGCGGCATAGCCGCGAAGGTGTCATCTCCGCGAAGGCGGATTCAGTCTTTAGCTTTGTTCGCTGCCAGGCGCATCCGGCACGGCCCGGTCGGGCCAGCCTGGGCCGTCCTCCCTGCTGTCCTTCAGCAACTGATCGACGGTTTCCGCGAAGCGAACCACCGAAATCGGTTTCGAGACATAGGCCTGCGCGCCGGCTGCCCGGATGCGGTCCTCGTCGCCAAGCGCCGAATAGGCGGTCACCGCCATGATCGGCACCTCGGAGAGCCGCTCGTCGGCGCGGATCATCCGGATGAGGTCCAGCCCCGTCACATGAGGCAGCTGAATGTCGGTGATCACCAGGTCCGGCGAGAAATCGTGCGCGGCATCCATCGCCTGTCGGCTGTCGGTGACGGCTTCGGGCTCGTGCCCGTGCGCGGCGAGCAGGTCGCAGAACAACTTCACATTCAGCGCATTGTCCTCAACAATCAGGATCTTTGCCAATGTGCTTCCTTCCCCCGCCCTGCGGCTTCTAGACTAGGGCATGACTTCCGCCCCGCCAACAGACGCACACGCAATTGCACTCACGGCCCTCGCCGCGACCCTGACCGACGAACGGCGCGCTCAGCGGTTCCTCGACCTGACCGGAATCGGGACAGACGAGTTGCGGCTGAGGGTTGGGGAACCGGCGCTGCTCTCCGCGCTGATCGGCTTTCTCGAGGCGCATGAGCCCGATCTTCTCGCCGTTTCCGAACAGATTGGGATAAAGCCCGAGGTATTGGCGGCCGTCCGTCGCGAACTCGAACCGAACAAGGACATGGAATGAAGACGATTCTGATTACCGGAGCGACGGCGGGCTTCGGCGAGGCGGCGGCGCGGCGTTTCGTACAAGGCGGCTGGCGCGTCGTCGGCACCGGCAGGCGCGGAGATCGCCTCCGCTCGCTTCAGGAAGAGCTGGGCGATGCTTTCCTGCCGCTGGAGATCGACATGCGCGATCTCGACGCCCTCCAGGGCCTGGCGCAACTCGAAGCGCCGTGGGGCGAGATCGACCTGTTGTTGAACAATGCCGGCCTTGCCCCTCCGACCGATCCCTTGCCGGATACCGATTGGGATCGCATCGAAACGGTGATCGAAACCAATGTCACCGGCCTGGTGGCGTTGACTCGAGCGCTCCTTCCGAAGCTTACGGAGCGCAAGGGCGCAATCATCAACCTGTCGTCGGTCGCCGCGACCTATCCTTACAAGGGGGGCGCGGTTTACGCGGGCACGAAGGCTTTCGTCCGGCAATTCTCGCTCGACCTCCGCTCCGACCTTCACGGCTCCGGAGTCCGGATCACATCGATCGAACCGGGGATGGCCGAGACGGAATTCACGGTCGTTCGCACCGGCGGCGACAAGCAAGCTTCCGACAAGCTCTATGCCGGAATGAACCCGATGACTTCGGAGGACATTGCCGAGACGATCTGGTGGATCGCCACTCTCCCGCCGCATCTCAACATCAACGCGATCGAATTGATGCCCGTGAGCCAGAGCTTCGCGGGCTTCGTCGTCCACCGCGAGGGTTGATTCGCGAGCCCGCCGGTGCTTGGGGCGCGCCATGAGCATTGACCAGCGCATCGCCGAACTCGGCATCACCCTTCCCGAACCCGCTGCTCCCGTCGCCGCTTATGTGCCGGCGGTCGAGAAAGGCGGACTTCTCCACCTGTCCGGTCAGATCAGCTTTGCCGAGGACGGCAGCCTGATCAAAGGCCGCCTCGGCGAGGATGTTGACCTCGATGGCGGGATCGCCGCCGCACGGCGTTGCGGAATCATGGTGCTTGCCCAGATCAAGGCCGCGCTCGGATCGCTCGATCGGGTTGACCGGATCGTGAAGCTGGGCGTCTTCGTGAACAGCGCGCCCTCCTTCATCGACCAGCCGAAGGTCGCCAACGGAGCCTCCGAGCTGATGCAGGATGTGTTCGGCGAGGCCGGGCGCCATGCTCGCAGCGCGGTCGGCGTGGCGACTCTTCCGCTCGGTGTTCCAGTCGAAGTTGATGCGATCGTCGCGGTCAAAGCCTGATCCACTCGACCCCGGCGCTGCGGGTTTCGCACACCGCGGCCAGCATTACGGCTCGGGCTTTCCCGAAAACAGCCTGACCGCCTTCGCTGCGGCACTGGAACTGGGCGCCGGAATTGAATGCGATCTCCGGCTGACTGCCGATGACCGCGCCGTCGTCTTCCACGACGCGGACGCCTGGCGGCTCTGCGCGAGTCCGATGCGCATCGGCCAATCCAAATTGGCGGATCTTGGACGATTGCAGATCGGCGGGCGTCCGATACCGACACTGGAGAACGTGCTCGAGCTAGTCGATGGCCGTGTCCCTCTCCTTCTCGAGGTGAAGGTGGAGCGCAACATCTGGCGATGGATGCCGGTCCTGGGTCACTCGCTTGCACATTATCATGGGCCCGTCGCAGTGATGAGCTTCGATCCGCGAATCCCGCGTCTGCTGAAAGCGAACATGCCGCAGGTCCGGCGGGGCCTCGTGATCGAAGACAGCTTGCCGAGGGCTCGCCGCCAGATGGCCTTATGGCTCGCCGATCCCCACTTCGCGGCTGTTGAGCGCACCGCACTTGGCAAGCCATGGGTCGAACGGCTGAGACGACGAATGCCCGTCTACGGCTGGACGATTGGAACGGCGGCTGAGCGAGCGCAAGCCGAGGTTCAGGCCGATGCGCTCATTTGGGAAGGCGATGGCCGACCGCGAAACTGAGATCATCGCGAAGATCGCTTCGGGCGTATCGGGTTTGAACGCCCATGCGTGGGATCGCTTGGCCGGCGACGATCCATTCCTCAGCCATGCCTTTCTGTCGGCGCTCGAAGATTCCGGGAGCGTCGGTCCGGGAACGGGATGGACGCCGGCGCCGATCCTCGTCGAGGACGAGGGCGCGCATCTGACCGCGGCCGCACCGGCCTATCTGAAGACCCACAGCCAGGGCGAATATGTGTTCGACCATGGCTGGGCTGAAGCGTGGGAGCATGCCGGCGGGCAATATTATCCGAAGCTCCAGATCGCGGTCCCTTTCACGCCGGTTCCGGGGCGCCGGCTACTCGGAAGTCGGCCGCAACAACTCCTGGCTGCGATGGAAGCGGTGACGGTTCAGAACGAAATCTCTTCGGCGCACATTACATTTCTCGATGAGTCCGATGCCGCCGAATGCGGCTCGCGCAAGTGGCTGATCCGGCATGGGCTCCAATATCATTGGTTCAATCGCGGATATGCCGATTTCGATGCATTCCTTGCGGCTTTGAGAAGCTCCAAGCGCAAGGCGATCCGCAAGGAGCGCGCGGCAGCTCGCGAGGGCCTCGAATTTCGTGCGCTACGCGGTAGCGAAATTGGCGCGGTTGAGTGGGACGCGATGTGGGCCTTCTACCAGGATACCGGATCGCGGAAGTGGGGCCGGCCTTATCTGACGCGTGAGTTTTTCGATCTCATCAGTGAGCGAATGGGCGAGCAGCTGCTCTTGTTCCTCGCCTATCGGGGATCACAACCCATCGCCGGTGCGCTCAATTTTGTTGGAAGTGATGCGCTCTTCGGCCGCTATTGGGGATGCATCGAAGAGGTGCCGTTGCTCCATTTCGAGCTTTGTTATTATCAGGCGATCGAATGGGCCATCGCGCGCGGTCTTGCCTCGGTCCAGGCCGGAGCTCAAGGCGAGCACAAGATCCCGCGGGGCTATGAGCCGGTGATCACCCGATCGGCTCATTTCATCCCGAACCGAAGCTTCCGCGATGCCGTTTCGGATTTCCTTACAAGCGAACGCGCAGCCGTGGATCAGGAAGTGGCTTGGCTGCGAACCGCGCTTCCTTACCGTTCTTCCTCATCGGCGTAGATCGCGACCGTTCGGCCGCCGGCATCCGCCATTCCGCGATACATCGCCGGGGTCGTGAAACCCCAGGCCGCGTCACCATCCGGCGCAACGGCGATCAGCCCTCCTGTTCCCCCGAGGGACTGGATGTCGGCGAGCACGGCGTCGAGCGCCTGCTGCAGAGGTTCTGATCCGATCCGCACTCGCTCGGCCAACTGGTGCGCGGCGACGGAGCGGATGAAATACTCGCCGGAACCGGTCGCGGAGACGGCCGCAGACCGATCGTCGGCGTAGGTTCCCGATCCGATCAATGGCGTATCGCCGACTCGTCCCCAGCGTTTGGCGGTGAGGCCGCCGGTCGACGTTGCAGCAGCGACATTGCCGTCGATATCGACCGCGACCGCTCCGACCGTGCCATATTTCACTGCCTCATCGAACCCGCCGGAGCTGAGCAGCTCGTCGAGTTGCCGTCGGCGTTCGGGAATCTCGAACCAGTGATTCTCAACCTGCTCGAGTTTCGCCTCGCGTGCGAATTCATCCGCACCGCGCCCCGACAGGAAGACGTGCGGTCCCCGCTCCATCAGCAAACGCGCAAGGCTGATCGGTGCGCGGGTTGTCCGCAGGCCCGCAACCGCACCGGCACGGCGTGTCGGGCCGTCCATGATCGCGGCGTCGAGCTCGATGTGACCCTCGGCGGAGAGGACGCTGCCGCGGCCCGCATTGAAGCAACTGTCTTCCTCGAGAACGCGAACGGCGGCTTCGACAGCATCGAGCGCGGATTCCTTGCGATCGAGGATCGCCGAGCCCGCTTCGAGCGCCTGTTCCAGACCGGCACGAGCGCGCCCGCCCATTTCGGCATCGACATGTTGCGGCCGCATCGCACCCGCACCGCCATGAATCACCAACCGCCAGCGTCCCATCGTGCCGCACATAGCCTCGCCTCTCCGGCCACACCAGTTGACTCCGTGAAGGTTGGCATATTATTATGATATCAATTTAAAGGGAGGCAGAAGTGTCAAACGACAAAGTCATTGCGCTCACGGCGACCGGCGAGCGTCCGGCCGCGACCTTCAGCGGCTATGTCATGCTCACTGGCCTGTTGCTCGTGATCCTTGGCGAAATCTACGGGATCGGCAGGCTTTCGCAGGGACCCGACGCGTTGGGACTTGCGATCGTCGCGATCACGACGGTCCTTTTCATCCTGATCCTGCCGGGCTTCTACATGCTCCAGCCGAACCAGGCGGTGGCGATCACATTGTTTGGCGAATATCGCGGGAGCGACCGAGCGACGGGCCTCAGGTGGACGTGGCCGTGGATGGCGAAGAAGAAGGTTTCGGTCCGGGCCAACAACTTCATTTCCGAAAAGATCAAGGTCAACGACCTGCGCGGAAACCCGATCGAGATGGCAGCCCAAATCGTCTGGCGGGTGGTCGATACCGCGCAGGCCCTGTTCGACGTTGACGATTACAAGCAGTTCGTCCGAGTCCAGGTCGAGGCCGCGATCCGCACCATCGGCTCGCGCTACCCCTACGACGATTTCGAGCATCAGGAGGTCACGCTGCGCGGCAATCACGACCAGGTAGGCGCGGAGCTTCGCACGGAACTCCAGGCCCGGCTCGCTGTCGCCGGCATCACCGTCGATGAATGCGGCTTCACCCACTTGGCTTACGCCCAGGAGATTGCGGGCGCGATGCTTCGCCGTCAGCAGGCGCAAGCCGTCGTCGCCGCGCGCAAGACGCTGGTCGAAGGCGCGGTTGGGATGGTCGAGATGGCGCTCGCTGCCTTGTCAGAGAAGAACGTTGTCGAATTGGACGATGAGCGTCGGGCGGCAATGGTGTCGAATCTGATGGTCGTCCTTTGCGGCGAACGCGACACGCAGCCCGTCGTGAACACCGGAACCCTCTACCAGTAGCGTGGCCATGGCGGGCGACGACCGCAAGTCCTACCCGCTCCGCGTCGACTCGTCGTTGTGGTCGGCGGTGGAGCGGTGCGCGGCGGCCGACCTGCGCAGCGTCAACGCCCAGGTCGAATGCCTGCTTCGTGAGGCGCTCGCCGGCCGCGGCGTGAAGCTCAAAGCGCCGGTGGCGCGCAAGCGCGGACGCCCGCCTAAGGAGAAATGAGATGAGCGAAGGCCCAGAATGGTTCGCGCCCAAGCGCTACGGCTACGGCGCCGGCCTTCCCATCGCGTGGCAAGGGTGGGCGCTCACGATCGCGCTGCTGGCGGTCGTCTTCGCCACGACGGTTAGCTTTAGGGACAAGCCGCTGGTCATCTTCGCAATCCTGGTGCCCCTCATCGCGGCCTTCATCGTCATTTCCGCCCGGACCACGCGCGGCGGCTGGCGCTGGCGTTGGGGCCAGGATGATTGATCAGCCGACCGACAGGTCGCGCTGCTGATTGACGAGGCGCCATTCGTCGAGATCGCCGAGCATGATTCTGGCGGCCTGTTCGGTCAGGTCCGCCGCACGTGAGAGCCCGCTGTGCTTGTGAAGTTCCTGATCGATTTGCCCCAAGGTTCGCGCGGTCGCGAGCGAACGCAGAGCATCTCCGCCGAAATCTCCCTGGAAGCGGATCCCGAAAACTGCGGTGGCGAGGGCGGGAAAGCCGGCAGAGATCAACGTGAACCAATTGCCGTAGTTGGTGACGAAACTTGCGTGGATCCCCATCCCGATGAGCGTGATGTTGGAAGATACGAGGGTCACGAAGAAGAGTGACGTCCCGATCTTTTCCAGCCTCTGGTCGAGAAGGTCGATCCGATGCGCATTGCTCTTGTGATAGCGCACCTGGGGTGCGACCTCATGATCGCCAATCGCTTCGGCGAGGTGGCCCGCCGTGACGGTATCGATTGATCCCGATGGAACGCCCATGGCGCGCCAGGTCCGCATCGCATACCAGTCGATCCATCGTTCCGGCACGGGATTGGTTTCCGTTCCGGGCGGGTCGGGCGCCGCGATTCCGAGAAGCTTGAGGCTGCGCATCGGCCGCAACCTTTCGGCCAGCTGCCGATAATCGAGCCATCGGCGGTGCCATTCCTGCTGGGTCCCGATGTGGGCATTGAGGATGATGGCGACCGTGATCACCAGTTCGGCGAAGGCCTCCTGGAACTTGAGATGCGGGAACATGAATGCGGCGAGCCCCATACAGACCGCGAAGCTGCCGAACACGAAGCTGAAGACATGACCGCTGCGATAGGTCTGCGCCAAATGCGTCGCGAGAAGATCGGGCCAGGTATAGGCGTTTTCGAGGAACTCGCTGCGCACCTTCACATCGTGCGGAGCAATGCAATCGTCCCGAAACTGCTGCCATTCCTGTCGTACCCAATCGCGCCCCGGCTGGACCGTCAGGTCGCTCTTCCTGATCGGGCGAACGCCGGCGACCGCCAACAGCAGGGCATATTCTATCCGCGGCCGAAACCTGGGGAGCTTCTCGGCGAAGAAGCGCGCGACAAAATGTGCCTCCTGCTTGCCTGGGGGCGGAAGCAGCAGTGCCGCGAGCATTTGCTCGACATGGGCCAGGTCCAGCGGACGCTCGGACATCGGATCGACTCCGGACGTATCGACGACCGGGTCGAACGCCGCCCACAGCAATTGGCTCGGTTCTTTCTCGTCGGGATGAATGTGGATCACGGGAACGCCGCGCGCCACCGCCATTTCCACGACCTCCGCGGTTCCGCCACGGCCCCTGGCCTTGAGGCCGTCCCAAACCGCGATCAACATATCTGCATGGGCGACCGTCGCGCGTCCGGTCATCACATAAGCCTCAAGCTCGTCTGAGCGCTCGCCGGGGAGCTCGAGGCAGCTTTCCGATCTCGCCAGCAACGTATCGAAGCGCGCTTTCGCTTCCTCGCCGATCAGGTCTTCGCGATAGTCCGCCCGCGGGAATGGAAGGATGGCGTGAAGCCGGTAGCCCAGGCCGAGTGCGGCCTCGGCCGCCATCTGGTCCGCACCGTCGGCCAGGGGCGAGACGAAGTCGAAACGGGGGGCGTCGTCCGCGAACAGGACCGCCCCGCGCTTGTGAATCTGGAGCGCGGTTTCGGAAATCAGCTTGAGCGCCGAACTTACTCGCCCGGACAGCGCGGAGATCGCCTCCACCGACAGGGTGTCGAGCCGATGGCCGGTGACTCCGACGCTGAGTACAAAGGGCAGCCGCGGTGGGCCCGTGGCGCTTTCATCCGGACGCAACTGCCCCCCTTCCCGCAGCTATCGAGCGAACATGGTGTAGCCGATGAATGCGACCACGGCGACCAAGGCTCCGACGAACGCGACGGTCGCCACGCTGCTCGAAAAGACAGTGAATGTGCCACCGCCGTTCTGATTGCTGCCGATCGGATCATAAGGGATGCACGGCCCATCGTCCTTGGGTGTCTTGGTGAACCACAGGCAGAACGCGAAGAGCTGGACCGTTTCGTTGAGGTCCTTCACTTTCAGGGTGCAGTTGTTGTTGGTGACCGCCTGAGCCTTGAACTGGTCCCAATATTGCGGGTCGTTCCAATCGTCAGGGCATGGATCGGTGACGTTGCTGATCGTTTTCACGTACATCGCTTTCGTCTTGTCGTTCGGAAAACGATAGCCCGTGTTCTGATCATCGACGATGTTGAAATCCACCTCGAACCAATCGCCCTTCTTCGGGTTCTTGAAGGTGAGCTCGCTTCCCTGTTTGAGGTTCGAGTCCATGCTGAAACTGACGCCGTTTGGCGCCTTTGGATCAGGCGTGATTACGACGTCGACGCTCGCATTTTGTGCTGTACCCATGACTTGCCCCTTTCAGAAATCCACTTCCTAAACTTCGGTGCTGCGATAGCCGATGGCGCGCAGCCTCGCCGCGATTGGTTGCGCCTCTGTTCCACGGCGAAGGCGCTGCAGGATGCGCATGCGCTCGCTCGATTCCGCGGGACGTTCCGTTACGCCTACGGGAATGGCTGCCAATCCCAATTGCCACTGTTCCTCGGCCGTTCGCGCATCCCCTCGCGCTCGGCTCACGTCGCCGGCAAGGCGATAGGCCTTGGCGAGCATGAACCGGTCCTCGGTGCGGTCGCTGGTCGTGATCGATTTGGCGATTGCGATCGTTCTCTCCGCGAGCGGTAGCGCGTCACCTTTCGCGCCCGATTCGAGCGCAAGTCGAGTCCGCATCAAAAAGCAGCTGCGCAGGGTCGCGCGCCACGGCGTTGGGTCGCGCGCCATTGCGCGAGCCGTCAGCGTGCAGCCGATAGAGGTCTCCGCGGCCGCCTCACTCGCGCGATTGGCGGCTAAAAGTAGCTCCCCGAGGTGCAGGTGCGCTTTGGCCGCATACCCCAGCCAGACATTGTTGCTCGGCTCGGTGGGAAGCAGCTGATCGGCCTGCTGCACGGCGGTTCGAAGCTCTGCCAGCGCGGCATCCGTTTGACCGTGGAGTCCATAGAGGGTGCCGAGCGCCCGATGGGCGGGAATCAGCTTCAATCGATACTCGACATCGCTGGTCTGGGAGAACAGACGATCGAGCAAGGCGATGTTGCGCACCCGGTGGGCGATGGCGTTGTCGAACTGGCCTTCCGACATCTCCGAATCCGCAAGCCAGGCGAGCGCTTCGGCGAGCGATTTCTGGTAGTCGCTGTTACGAGGGTCGGCTGTGGCCAACGCCTCGATCGTGTGAAGCGATTGTTCGAATTGCCGAGCCGCATCCGTGAAGCGCCGCTGCGCAAAGAAGATAATGCCGAGCTGAGCTGAGGCGTTCTGCTCTTCCACCCGCCATTTCATGTTGTCCGGCGCGGCGGCCACCATCCGTCGTGCCAGTCGCTGATATTCGTGCGCGCTCGCTTCCGCACCGCGTAGATCACCGCGGTCGCGGGCGATTTCTCCGATCCAGAAGACATTTTGCGCGTGATCGTAGAGGCGCTGCGGATCCTCGGGGCTGCGGCGGATCGCTTCCTCCGTCCCGGCCATGGCCTCACGATAAAGGCGGACGGAGCCGTCAAGGTTGCCGCGAAGGTAGCTGACCTGGGCCATCAGGCTGAGGGCGCGTGACCGTTGCGACAATGCAGCGTCGGTCAGCTCGGATTTGTTCTGCTTCTGATAATAAGCAAGGACACGCGATCCGACCCCATCGAGGGCATCGAGCCGGCCGACCGGCTCGAGCTTGTCCTTGAGGTCGCCGAGCATGAAGCCGATGAGACCTTCTGCCTCGCGGCGCTGGTCGCGCGCCGCGTCGCGAGCCTGGATTGCCGTGAAGGCGAGCGTGCTTGTCACGGCCATTCCGCCGAGCGATGCGGCGGCGACATAAGCGAGCCGGCGGTGGCGGCGCTGCGCTTCACGCTGGACAAGCTCGTCGAGACCAACGCCGAGCATCCCCGCGATGAGCTTCAGGAGGCCGATCCGCCGGCTGTCGCCATCTTCGCGCAAATCCGCGGCAAGCGGTTCGAGGCGCTGACCGGTTGGCCGGCCCCTTTTGTCATATCGCTGGCGAAGCGCCGGCGGGAAGCATTCCTCGTCTTCACGGCCCGGTATCTCGCTTGAGAACGGCTCCCCATCGATGATCGCCGCCAGCACGCACCCGTTGGGGCGAGCGCGCTTGAACACCTCGATCTCGGCATTGGTCCAATGCGATTTGGCGGCATTCGGTGAGCAGAGCACGATCAGGAATTGCGACGAGGCCAGCGCACCCTCGATTTCCTCGCCGAGGTCATCGGCGGCGGCCAGTTCGTGCTCATCGCGGAAAATCGGCGTCAGCCGCCTGGGAATGACCCCATTTTCAGTGAGACGACCGGCGAGCGCTCGCGGAACCCTGAAACGTTCAAGCTCCGTGTGCAGCCAGTCGGCGATTTCCTCGTCTTTGTGGCTATAGCTGAGGAAGGCATAATAGCGGTGCTTGAAGCGCCGCTTGCGCTTCCTGAGGCGAGGGATGCGGCGGACCACCGCGCGCACGCGATCGGGCGCGACGTCCGGTTCCGGCAATCGGGCAAGCTTGCCCATACCGACCCCCCTGAATCCGTTAACCCCGTTAACACAAAGAGATAAGAGTCGCGAACATAGCTTTGGATAGTGCAGCAAGCGACTTTGCCGGCTGGAGCCGAGGGCCTATATGGGCGGCGCAATGTCCATCCGTCCCTGGCGAGATATCGAGCGGCGAACGTCGCGGCAGATCATGATCGGCTCCGTCCCTGTCGGTGGAGACGCGCCGATCAGCGTTCAGACCATGACCAACACTCCGACCGAGGACGCGAAGGCGACAATCGATCAGATCCGCCGCTGTGAGGACGCCGGCGCGGACATCATCCGCGTGTCATGTCCAACCGCCGAGGCGACGGCGGCGCTGAAAGAGATTGTGCGCGCGTCGCACGTTCCCATCGTTGCCGACATCCACTTCCACTACAAGCGCGCGCTGGAGGCGGCGGACGCGGGCGCTGCGTGCCTGAGGATCAATCCGGGAAATATCGGCTCAGAGGAGCGGGTGCGCGAGGTCATCGCCGCAGCGCGCGCCAACGGCTGCGCGATCCGCATCGGCGTCAATGCGGGCAGCCTCGAAAAGGATCTTCTTGAGAAATACGGCGAGCCCTGCCCCGAGGCTTTGGTTGAAAGCGCGCTCGATCATATCCGAATCCTCGAGGAGCATGACTTCCGCGAGTATAAGGTCGCAGTGAAGGCGAGTGACGTGTTCCTCGCCGTGGCCGCTTATCACCAGCTGGCGAGCCAGGTGGATTGCCCGTTGCATCTCGGCATTACCGAAGCAGGCGGGCTGATCGGCGGAACGGTCAAGTCGGCGATCGGAATCGGATCGCTTCTGTGGGCCGGGATCGGAGACACGATCCGCGTGTCCTTGTCTGCCGAGCCCGAGGAAGAGGTCCGAGTCGGCTACGAGATCCTGAAAGCGATGGGCATCCGCAGCCGCGGGGTGCGGGTCGTTTCCTGCCCGAGCTGCGCCCGCCAGGGCTTTGACGTGATCCGCACGGTCGAAGCACTGGAAGAGAGGCTACAGCACATCAAGACGCCCATGTCGCTTTCCGTTCTTGGCTGTGTCGTCAACGGACCGGGTGAAGCGCGTGAGACGGACATCGGAATCACGGGCGGCGGCAACGGTACGCACATGGTCTATTTGTCCGGGGTCACCGACCACCACGTGAAGGACGCCGAGATGATCGACCACATCGTCAGGCTGGTCGAAGAAAAGGCGGCCGAGATCGAAAAGGCCGAAGCCGAGCCGACGCTCGACGCAGCGGAGTAGATTTAACTTTTCTTCACTTTCCCGGTGCAATGTCGCGCCATGGGCAAGCTGTTGTTGATCCTGGTCATGAGTAGCGCTCTTCTGGACGGCATCGCTTCGTCCCATTCGCAGCCGCCCATGCTGATCGACGCGCCGCAATCCACGGCCCGCTGATTTAAACCGGGACGTCGCTCATGGGCAGGTTCGCAGTCTTCGTCGTCGCGTTTGGCCTGTTCATCGGCTTCATCATGCCGTCCGGTCGTCCCAAGCCCGCGCCTGTTTCCACGTCGACTTCAAACGCAGGCGAAGTCACCCTGACCCGAGGGTCGACCGGGCACTTCTATACGGACGCGAAAGTCAACGACCGCGCCGATCTTCATTTCCTCGTCGACACCGGCGCGACGACCGTCGCGCTGACGATGGATGACGCGCGGGCCCTCGGCATCGAGGTCAATCCCGCCGACTTCGACGTCGTCGGCGAAGGCGTGGGCGGCGAAGTGCGCGGCAAATCCGTGGTGCTCGACAGCATTCAGATCGAGGGTGGACGGAAAGTCGAGAAAGTCGAAGCCGTCATCCTCGAAAAGTCCGACCTCAGCCTCCTCGGCCAAACGTTCCTGGCGCGCATGGATCAGGTGCAGATGTCGGGCGACTATCTAACGATGAAGTGACGCCGGCGGCGCCAGTAGCGCTGCGTCCCCGTACAGCTATAGCTGCTCGCGATGACACGCGTCGCGCAGCACCCGATCAAGGCCTTCGCGGCGGCACTCGCGGCCGTCGCGGTCCTGTCGACAATGGACGCGGTGATGAAGCATCTCGTCATCGCGATCGGCATCTATTCCGTCAGCGTGTGGCGGTCGCTTCTCAACTTGATCATGGCAGCGATCATCTATCTCCCGCGGCGCGCCGCGTGGCCATCGCGGCGGGTGATGAAGATCCATGTCGCCCGCGGAATCATTGTCACGATCATGGCGGTATTGTTTTTTTGGGGGATCGGCCGAGTTCCGCTGGCCCAGGCAATCGCGCTGACATTCATCGCGCCCCTCCTCGCGCTGCTTCTCGCTGCCCTCACTCTGGGCGAACACATCAGCTCGAAGTCGATCATCGGCTCTGGCGCCGCATTCCTTGGCGTCGTGGTGATCGTCTTCGGTCAGTCCCGCGCCGAGCTCGGACCCCAGGTCCTTCTCGGGAGCGTGGCGATCATCGGCTCCGCGCTTTGCTATGCCGTCAACATCGTGCTCATGCGGCACCAGGCACTCGCCGCGGACCCCATGGAGATCACCTTCTTCCAGTCTGTGACCGTCGCGATCCTGTGGTTTGCCACAGTGCCAATCGTCGGCATCCCGCAGTCGCCCGGCAGCGATTGGCTGTGGCTCATCATCGCGGCGCTCCTGTCGACAGCAGGGGGCCTGCTTTTTGCCTGGGGCTATGCGAGAGCGGAAGCAGGCTACCTCTCGGTTACCGAATATAGTGGGTTCCTGTGGGCGTCGGCGCTCGGATGGCTGGTCTTCCGCGAAAGCGTTTCGCTCTATACGGTCGCAGGCGCGGCGATGATCGTTGCAGGCTGCCTGATCGCTGCTCGCCGAGTCCGGAACGAGCCGCCGGAAATGGACCTCGTCTAGCCGCCCGAGCCGAGCACGTTGATGGTGAAGGCAAGCACGCCGATGTTGAAGGCAAAGGCAGCGAGGCAGTGAACTGTCACGACCTTGCGGAGCTGATGGCTGGTGATCTGCACGTCGGACGTCGCGAAGGCCATTCCGCACGTGAAAGAGAAATAGATGAAGTCCCAGTAGACTGGCGTTTTCGTGCCCGGGAAATCCAGCCCGAGGCATCCGCGTTCGGGATGCCGGTAGGCCAGATGCGCATAGTGAAGGGCATAAATGGTGTTGCTGAACAGCCATGAGAGCGCGAGCGTGGAGATGATCAGCGCCTTGGTGAGCGGCTGAGGATTGTGGCCGATCGCTTCCGCTGCAATCGCGACGAAGAGGATCGCGATCACGATCCCCGTAACGGCCAGCAAGGTTTGCCGATTGGCGTCGTTCGAAGCAGCGTGCTTGCGGATCAAGGCGACCTCGCCGGTCCGCAGGAGCGGAAGGCAAAGCAGAAGGAACAGGATGGCGGCGATGTCGAAAGCGGCCATGGCGCCGAGCGCCCAGCGGTGGGAGATGCGCACGAAAATCGGAAAGCCGATGATCAAAGCGCCAAGGAAGGCGAGAAATCGCGGCGGCGCGATGCGGTTGCCGATGCCCCTCCGGTCAGTCATGACGACGGACGTTATCGCGGGATTTTCCTTCGTCCAGTGAAAGGATTGTCATGGCTTGGCTTTGGCTGATCGTTGGAGGTCTGTTCGAAGTCGGGTTCACCACGTCATTGCGGTTCGTCGACGGCTTCCGCAATCTTCCGTGGACTCTGGCCTTTCTTGTCTCCGTAGCGATCAGCATGGCCTTGCTGGAGGTCGCTTCACGACAAATCCCAATGGGCACCGCATACGCCGTTTGGGGCGGAATCGGAGCCGTGGGAACGGTGATCGTCGGGATGCTTTGGTTCCATGAGCCCGCCACGACGATCCGCCTTTTGCTGATCCTGGCGATTGTGGCCGCAATCGCCGCGCTGAGGCTGACCGGCTGAGGTTTGTCGGCGACAGTCGGCACTTTGTCGAAGTTCAGAACGTTGTCAGCACCCGTTCAGTTCGTTCCGATACGGGGATGGCATGATATCTCGACAGACCTTTGGCGCGCTCCTCAGCGGCGCTGCAATCCTGTTTCCTGTCGACGGTGCCGGGGCGCAGCAGACGGCACAACCGTCGACTGCCGACCAGACGGCGGCGACCCCTACGGGCGCAGCGGCGACCCAGGCGGGACCCACCGAAGAGGAAACGGATGAGGAAGAGCCGATCGTCATCACCGGGCAGAAACCTCGCGGATCGGTGGTCGGCGATATTCCGCCGGAGAAAATCTACGATTCCCGCGACGTCCGGGCGACGGGTGCGACCAACATCAACGAATTGCTGGAAGCGCTAGCTCCCGAAATTGGAAGTGCGCGCGGAAGAGGCGGCGAACAGCCTGTGCTGCTGCTGAACGGTCAGCGCATCTCGAGCTTCCGCGAGCTCCGCGACATCCCGACCGAGGCGATCAGCCGCGTCGAGATCCTCCCCGAAGAGGTGGCGCTTAAGTATGGCTATCGGGCCGACCAGCGCGTCGTGAACATCGTTCTTCGCCAGCGCTTCCGCTCGACCGTGGCGTTGCTCGGCGTCGGAACCGCAACGGAGGGCGGCTATGTCAACGGCCAGGGCGACCTAACCCGACTGATGATCCAGCGGAATGGACGGACGACGTTCAACCTCCATGCCGAGGGCAACGGCATGTTGACCGAGGATGAGCGCGATATCGATCTTCAGGGGCCGCCTCCGAGCGGAACGGTCGACCAGGCGCTCGAAGCGCGTTCGCTGATCGGCACCAAGCGCCAGTATCGTGGAGCGGCGACATTCAATCGCCAGATCCTCGGCAACGTCTCGGCGACCTTGAATACCGAGCTCGAGCATGACGATGGCCGCGCGCTCATCGGTCTCGGCGAGACCCTCGTGGAACCGCTCGGCCGCGACACCAGCAGCGACAGCGCCCATGCCGGAGTGTCGCTCAACTGGGACAAGTCGAAGTGGCACTATACCGTCGTTGGCAATGCCGACTTCGACCGCGACCTGACGAAGACGCAGCGAGACGAAATCGTCATCGCACGCGATCGATCTCGGGAAACACGGGTCGGCGCCGATCTCACCGGAACCGCCAACGGCACCTTGTTCAAGCTGCCCGCGGGCAATGCCACGGCAACGTTCACCCTCGGTGGCAACACCCAGCATCTCGACAGCAATCGGCGCGATTCCGAGGGTGAAACACCCAACTCGCTGAGCCGGACGACAGGCCAGGCGGCCGTGAACCTCGATTTGCCGATATCCCGGCGCGGAAGAGATTTCAGCGCGCTTGGCAATTTGACGCTCAATGCCAATGCAGAGCTCGATCAGCTGTCCGACTTCGGCACCTTGACGACAGTCGGTGCTGGGCTGAACTGGTCGCCGGCCGACCGTCTCAACCTACTCACCAGCTGGACGCGCGAGGAAGGCGCACCGACGATCCAGCAACTCGGCGATCCGATCCTGGATACGCCCGGCACGCGTATCTTCGATTTCACGACCGGCCAGACGGTGCTCGCGACCGCCATTACCGGCGGCAATCCGGACCTGCTGGCCGACCGGCGCGATGTGGTGAAGGTCGGCGGGAACTGGCAACCGTTCGAGAAAGTCGACCTGAGATTCCGCGCCGACTATGTGCATTCGAAGATCGATCGGCCGATCCGCAGCATCTTCGGGCCGACGCCGGCACTTGAGGATGCGTTCCCCGAAAGATTCGTTCGCGAGCCATGCGCGCCGCAGCCCTGTACCGGCCAGCTCATCAGCGTCGACCTTCGGCCGATCAATTTCGACAGCGCGACCAAGGATACGTTGCGGATCGGCTTCGACTTCACGAAGCCCTTGAAGTCGCGGCGCCCGCCGCAGTCGTTCATCGACCAGATTCGACGGCAGTTCGCCGGTGTCCGGGGCGGCGGCCCGGGACAGAATGCCGGACCGCCTCCGGGACCGCCGCCGGAAGGCGCAGGTCCCCCTCCCGAGGGAGGGCGCTCGGGCGGTGGCGGGTTCCGCGGCGGGGGCCGTGGGGGATTTGGCGGCGGAGGATTTGGCGGCGGCAGCCGCGGACGAATTCAATTCTCCCTGACCGACACCATTACCTTCACCGATAAGGTCAGCATTGGGCCGGGTCTTCCCGACCTCGACTATCTCCACGGTGAGGCGGCAGGAGGAACCGGCGGCACGCCGCGGCATCAGGTCGAGGCGCAGGCCGGTTGGTTCAACAACGGCTTCGGAGCTCGGCTCGGCGCGAACTGGCGAAGCGCGACGACGGTCGACAGTCTGACTGGCGACAATCTTCATTTCTCGTCGCTGGCGACCTTCAATCTAAGGTTGTTCGCAAACATGGATGAGCAATTCGAGCTCATTCAAAAGCATCCGTGGCTGCGGGGAAGCCAGATCCGGCTCGA
>DATLOY010000102.1:0-18906 GCA_035536015.1 Sphingomicrobium sp. | reverse complement strand
GTCGGGCAGGTCGGTCTTCTTGATGCGGACATCGATAATCTCGACGCCATACTGGCGAGCGATCTTGTTGAGGTTGGTCCGGACGCTTTCCATGATTCCCTGCCGCTCCGGGGAAAGGAGGGACGCGAACGAGACCTTGCCGAGCTCATTGCGGACTTCCGAGCCTAGGATCGGCTTCAGCTGGTCCTGAAGCTGCGCCTCGCTCCGCGCGCGAATGAACATCAGAAGGGGGTCCACGATCCGATAACGCGCAAAGGCATCGACCTGCAGCCGGCGCTGGTCGGTCGAAAGGACCTGCTGTTGCTGCATGTCGACGTCCTGCACGCGCTTGTCGATCCAGACGAGATCCTCGGCGAACGGGATTCGGTATGAAATCCCCGCGCCCGCGGCGCCGATCGGCCTTCCCGGCTCATACCTGTTGAGGATTCGGACCGGCTTGCCGAAGGCGACCACCACGACCTGCTTGGTTTCAGGAACGATGGGGAAGCTCCCAAGGAGCACGACCAGCAGGAACAGGCCGACGACGGCCGAGATGATCGGATGGTTGCGGATGGCGCTCATTGGCCCTGATCCGAAGAAGAGGGTTGCGACTTCTGCACCTGGGGAAGCGGAAGGTAGGGCGTGACGCCTGGCGCCTCGATGATGGTCTTGTCGACCCTCGAAAGCACCTGCTCCATCGTCTCGTAATACATTCGCCGCCGGGTGACGTCGGGGGCCAGCTTGTACTGGTCGTAGACCTTGTCGAACGCCGTCGCCTCGCCTTGCGCTTGGGCCGTCAGCTGGAGCGCATAGGCGCGGGCCTGGTTGATGTAGGACTTGGCGTCCTGCTGGGCGGCCGTGACTTCCTTGAAGGCGTCGTTGACCGCGTCCGGCGGATCGGCCTGCTTGATTGCGATGCCCTGGATCTGGATACCCGAATGATAGGCATCGAGAATGCGCTGCATATTCTCCTGGACCTGCTGCTCGATCTCGGCGCGCTTGTCGCCCATCGCGTCATTCAGGGTCACATGGCTGATCACGGCCCGCATCGCACTTTCCGCGACCTGCCGGATCGTCTCGTCGGGCTCCGCGAGCTGGAAGAGGTAGAGCTCCGGCGTCCGGATATTCCACCGAACCGAATAAGCGATATCGATGAGGTTCTGGTCGCCGGTCAGCATCAGGTCTTCGCTGCTCGCCGAACCCAGGTCGACGACCTGGATATTCTCAACGTCGATCTTCTTCACCCGGTCGATGGGCGAGGGAAGCGTCAGTCCGACGCCCGGGCCGAGCGTATAGCTGTAGCGCCCGAAGCGCGTGACGACTCCGCGCTGCCCCGGCGCGATCGAATGCATCGACGTGAAGACAAGCCAGACGACGACAAGGGCGACAACCGCCCAGATGATGATCGAACCGCTGGGCTGGCCGGGGAGTCCGCCGCCGAATCGCGCGCGGCTGCGACGAAGGAAATCTTCGATCGATGGGCCAGGCATGTCCGGATCGATGGACGAACGGCGACGCCGCTTGGGTGGTTCGCCCCACGGCCCTCCGCCTCCATCCGAAGGCGGCTCGTCGCCGTCGCTGCCGGACGATCCCCAAGGTCCCTTGTTGTCGGCAAACAGGCCGCGGGCGCGGGCGCCCAGCCCGAAAAGGATGTTCATGGGTGTAAGTATAGGAAGGCTGCGTAACGAAAAATAGTGGCAACGAGTGGTGCGCTCCCTATGTCGCTGGCATGGCCTCTGCCGACCAGCTGCTGAACGACCTCCCGCACGAGGAAAGGATACGGTCCCGCAAGCTCGCGGGCGGGGTAGCGACGATCATCGCGGACGCGTCCGGGCTCTCGGAATCGGAGAGCAAGGCGATGGAAGGCGAGCTCCGCGCCGCCGCACTTGCGATGCCGGATGTGAACGAGGCGCGGGTGGCGCTCACCGCGTCGCAGCCGCACCGCAGGCTGATCGCCGTCGGCAGCGGGAAGGGCGGAGTTGGAAAATCGACGGTCGCGGCCAACCTCGCAATTGCCCTGGCGCGCGCCGGCAACAAGGTCGGACTGATCGACGCGGACGTCTACGGTCCGTCGCAACCGACGATCCTCGGGTCGGACGCGAAACCGACCGCGGAGGATGACCGGTTGATCCCGGTCGAGGCGCATGGCCTGAGGTTCCTTTCGCTCGGGCAGCTCGTATCGCCCGGACATGCGCTGGCCTGGCGCGGTCCGATGGCGACGGGCGCGCTCGCCAAGCTCGTCGAAGCCGATTGGGGCGATTGCGAGCTGCTGCTCGTCGATCTTCCGCCGGGGACCGGCGACGTTCAGCTGTCGCTGATTCAGCGCTCGCGTCCTGAAGGCGCGGTCATTGTCTCCACGCCGCAGGATCTCTCGTTGATCGATGCCCGCCGAGCGGTCGACCTGTTCAACAAGATGAGCGTCCCGGTGCTGGGCATTATCGAGAATATGGCGGCCTACACCTGCCCGCATTGCGGCGAGGCGTCGCATCCATTCGGAACCGGCGGAGCTGAAGCCGCCGCTGCCGAAATGGGTGTGCCGTTCCTCGGCCGCCTGCCCCTCTCGCTGGATATTCGTGAAGCTTCGGACGCTGGACGGCCGCCGGCCGCTTCCGACGGCGCCGAGGCCGACGCCTTTGCGGCGATTGCCGCGAAGCTGCTCGGAGCACTGCAAACACCTGTTCACTGAGCCGCTTTTGACCCGTGCGAGCTAGGCAGATCCTACTGTCATTTCGGGAACCAGCAGGGTCGCGACGTCGGTCCCGTAGCGGAACTCGAGGTCCGAAGCCGGCTCCAGCGTCGCAAACATGTCGATGAGATTCGACGCGACGGTGATCTCGTCGACGGGCTCGGCAATTTCGCCGTTGCGGACCATGAAGCCGGTTGCTCCGCGGCTGTAATCGCCTGTGACATTGTTGACGCCCTGCCCGATCAACTCGGTGACGAGGACGGCCTCCGGAAATGCTGCCAGCAACTCCTCACGGGTCCGTGACCCCGCAGTCATGTAGAGATTGGTCGGAGCGGCGCCGGGCGCGCCGCCCACACCGCGCGACGCATTGCCGGTGGGTTGAATGCCGAGCTGGCGGGCGGAAGCGCTCTCGGCGATCCAGCTTTGGAGAATACCGTCGACGACCAGCTCGCGGCGCGAAACGCTGAGGCCCTCGCCGTCGAACGGTCGCGAACGCAGTCCGCGAAGCCGAAGCGGGTCGTCGATGATCGTGATTCCGGCCGCGAAGACCCGATCTCCAAGCTTGTCCTGGAGAAAGCTGGTCTTGCGAGCGACCGCACTGCCGTTGATCGCTCCGATGAAGTGGCCAAGCAGCGACGCCCCTGCACGCGGTTCGAACAGGACCGGATATTTGCCGGGCCTCGGCCGCGTCGGATTGAGGCGTGCGACCGCGCGTTCGCCGGCCCGGCGCCCGATGATGTCGGGCGCTTCCAGATCCTCGAGGTGGCGCGCGCTGTGCCAGGCGTGGTCGCGCTGCATCCCGCTTCCCTCGCCCGCAACGACCGTCGTCGAACAACCGTGACCGCTTGTCCGGTATGCGCCGGAGAAGCCGCCCGATGTCGCAAGTGCCAGCGTCGATGCGGAAGCGCTTGCGCCGGACCCGCTCGAATTGGTGACTCCCGCTATGGCGAGCGCGGCGTTTTCCGCTTCCAGCGCACGCTCTCGCAGCTCGGCTGGGTCGGGTTCGCGGCTGTCTTCATTGTCGATGAAGGGAAGCTCGCCCCGGTGTAGGAGTTCAGTGGGCGCGAGACCCGCAAACGGGTCTTCCGGCGCCTCTTTCGCCATGGCCAGGCAACGTTCGACAAGCGTGTCCAGCACCTCCTTCGAAAGGTCTGATGACGCGACGCTCGCGGATCGTTGGCCGACGAAGAGCCTTAGGCCGATCTCTTCTCCTTCGGAGCGAGCGACGTCTTCAAGCTCGCCGAGCCTGACCTGCACTCCCGACGAGCGGCTGCCGACATAGATTGCGTCGGCAGCGGTCGCGCCGGCGCCTATTCCGCGCTCGACGAGGGATTCGGCAATGCGCCGCGCTTGTTCGGGAGTCTGCATCGGCGGCGTTCGTTAGACGGAAGAAAGACCGACAACCAGCATGGCGAGGAAAACGAGCAAGCCGCAGGTTCGGTTCGACCGGAACAGGCGGAGCGCAAGCTCGCCGTCTTTCGGATCCGCACGGATTGCCTGGTTAGCAAGGTGCAGGGCGGCTGGGCCGAGCGCGAGCAGCGCGATCCAGTCCGGACGGACAGACCAGACCGCCGCAGCCCAGAACAAAACGGCGATTAGGTAAAATATGGCCACTCCCACCGGAGCTTTTTCGCCAAGACGTCGGGCCGAGGATTTCACGCCGACCAGCGCATCGTCCTCAATGTCCTGGATCGCATAGAGCGTGTCATAACCGATCACCCAGGCGATACTTCCGAACCAGATGAGAAGCGCCGGCAGGCCCGGGCGGCCCATCACCGCCGGCCAGCCGACCAGCGCACCCCAGGAGAAGACCAGCCCGAGCCAGGCCTGCGGCCACCAGGTGATGCGCTTCATGAAGGGATAAGCGGCCACCGGCACGATACTGGCCAAAGCGACGATCGCAGCCGTGAGATTGAGTTGGAGGACGACGAGGAGGCCAATCAAGCAAAGCGAAACGACGAGGAGCCAGGCGGATTCGAGCGTTACCCGGCCACTGGCGAGCGGCCTCAAGCGAGTTCGTTCTATCTTCTTGTCGAGATCGCGGTCGACGATGTCGTTGTAGACGCAGCCCGCGCTTCGCATGGCGAAGGCGCCAAGCGCGAACCACAGGAACAGGTCCCCGCGCCCGCCGACGCCGGCAAGGGCAACGCTCCACGCACAGGGCCAGTAAAGCAGCCACGTTCCGATCGGCCGGTCCAGCCGCATCAGCGATGCGAATGGCCGCAGCCTTGGCGGAAGCGCGCCGATGAACCCGCGCCGCTCGCTGTCAGGAACGATGTCGGTGGCGGCGGTCACAGCGAATGATTAGCGGCAGCCACTGGAATTGTCTCTTTCAGCTTTCCGGGACCGTTCGACTACTGAAATGGAACGTTGGTAGACTTGCTCCTCGCCTGCCCAAACGGTGCGCTCCAGCGTCGAACGGTCAAATCCTATTCGCGGTTGAATCACCGGATTTGCCTTACAGGCGTTCGCTAGCTCGGAGGACTTCACTCATGTCGCTGCATCCCGCAATTCTGGGCGCCGGATTGTTGATCGCCGCGCCCGTCCAAGCAGCCCAATCCGTTTCGCTTGCCGCTGAGCTCAAGGCAAAAACCCAAGCCCTCGCCGACGCCATTGCCCCGGGCGATGTGACGACGTGGAAGGCCGCGACCGACCCTCGCCTGCTGTTCGTAAATGAGAACAACGAGATACTTACCAAAGATCAGCTTCTCAAACAGTTGCAGCCGCTGCCGAAAGGCCTGGTCGGCCACATCACCGTTACGGACTTCAAAGCCCAGCGGCATGGCGACACGGCCGTGACGACATACGTCGCCGATGAGAGCCTCGATTATTATGGCCAGCTTCTGAGGACCAGGTTTCGGACCACCGACACTTGGCATCGCGAGGGAGGCAAGTGGACGATGATCGCGTCGATGACGCTCGCGGTTCTCAACGATCCGCCCGCGATCACGCTACCCGCCACGCTGATGGCCGAATATGTCGGCAGGTATGAGCTGACACCTGAGATCCACTATGAGGTCAGCGCGAAAGACGGTCGCCTTTTCGGTCGGCGTGATGGAGGAAAGGAGGTCGAGCTCCACCCAGAATCCCCGGACCTTTTCTTCGTAGCGGGTTTGCCACGCTCCCGTAAGGTCTTCTACCGTGATGCGACGGGCAAAGTGATCGGGTTCGGCGACCGCAGGGAAGGCCAGGACATAAAGTGGAAGCGACTATTCTGAGCAGCCTGATCATCCGCGAACCCACGCTTGCCGATCAATCGCAATGGCTTTCCTTATGGGACGGCTATAACGCTTTCTATGGACGCGAAGGCCCGACGGCTTTGCCTGCTGAAACCACCGAATCCACATGGCGCCGATTCTTCGATCCTGAGGAGCCCGTCCATGCCTTGGTGGCCGAGCAAGAGGGGCAGCTGATCGGCCTGGCGCATTTCCTGTTCCACCGAAGCACGACGTCCATTCCGTCGACCTGTTACCTGCAGGATCTTTTTACATCCGAAGCAGCGCGCGGTCAGGGCGTCGCAACCGCGCTTGTGGACCGGGTTTCGGAGGAAGCCCGAGCTCGCGGCGCCCAGCGGGTCTATTGGCAAACTCATGAAGACAATCTCCAGGCGCGGAGGCTCTACGATCGCATCGCCGAACGATCGGGCTTCATCATTTATCGCAAGGTCTTGTGATCTTCGCCCGGCCGGTGGCGGGCAGTGAACGCTGAGGCTAAGTCGCTAGCCATGCCTGCAACGCCCGCCTGGCCTCCGAAGAGCCTGCCCCGCCTGTACGTCGGCGGGCCCTTGGGTCCGGGCATTTCGATCATGCTGGACGCGGGCCAGGCCAATTACCTCGGCAATGTGATGCGGCTCCAGATCGGGGACGAGGCGCTGCTGTTCGACGGCGCATCCGGAGAATGGCTTGCTCGTGTTGCCGATGCCGGCAAGAAACGCATGACCCTCAACATTGAGCGCAGGACCGCCGAGCAGGAGGCCGTGCCCGATGTCTGGCTGGCCTTCGCTCCGGTGAAGCGCACGCCGACTGACTGGCTCGTCGAGAAAGCGACCGAGCTGGGCGCGGCACGACTGATCCCGGTGATCACCCAGCGCACGATCGTGGACCGGGTGAAACTGGAGCGGCTGGAAGCGATTGCGATCGAAGCCGCCGAGCAGTGCCGCCGGACCTCCCTGCCCGAGATCGCGGAGCCTCGGCCTCTCGCTCGCCTACTTGCCCAGCGCGACGATCGAACGCTCTATTTTGCGGATGAAGAGGGCGGCGAACGGGCCGCCGGCACATTCAAACCGGGGCCGGCTCTTCTGCTAATCGGCCCCGAGGGCGGCTTCACCGACGACGAGCGCAAGCTGATCCGTGCTGCGCCAAGCAGCGTCGCAATTTCTCTCGGGCCTCGGATCCTCAGGGCCGAAACTGCTGCTTTGGCTGCGCTCGCCGCTTACATGGCGGTCGCAGGAGACTGGGCGTGAGCTTATCGACCGATAAACCGGAAGTGCTGGCGCGGATTCATCGGCCCCGCTAATCGCCCGTTCGCATGACGCAGCGTACTGACACAGGTGAAAGCCCGCCGATCGAGAGCCGCGATGACTTGCTGGCGGTGTTTTCTGGCGGCGAGAAGCCGCGCGAAGCGTGGCGGATCGGCACCGAGCATGAGAAATTCGTCTATCGCTGCGGCGATCACCGGGCTCCATCCTGGGATGAGCCCGGCGGAATCCGCGATCTTCTGCTCGGCCTGACAGAGTTCGGTTGGCGGCCTGTCGAGGAAGGCGGCAAGGTCATTGCCTTGTCCGGCCCGGACGGGACGATCAGCCTGGAGCCCGCGGGCCAGTTCGAATTGTCGGGTGCTCCGCTCGAGAACCTCCATCAGAGCTGCGCTGAATCCGGTCGCCACCTCCAGCAATGCAAGGCCGTCGGCGACCGCCTTGGCCTTGGTTTCCTCGGCGTCGGAATGTGGCCCGACAAGACCCGCGCCGAGCTGCCGATCATGCCCAAGGGCCGGTACAAGGTGATGCTCAACTACATGCCGAAGGTCGGCAATCTCGGCCTCGACATGATGCTGCGCACATGCACCATCCAAACCAACCTCGATTATTCGAGCGAGGCCGACATGGTGCAGAAGTTTCGCGTCGGCTTGGCGCTGCAGCCGGTCGCGACAGCGCTGTTCGCCAACTCGCCGTTCACCGAAGGCAAGCCCAACGGGTTCAAGAGCTTCCGTAGCCATATCTGGGAGGATACCGACCCCGATCGCACGGGCATGCTCCCGTTCGTGTTCGAGGACGGGTTCGGGTATGAACGCTACTGCGACTACATGCTCGATGTGCCGATGTACTTCGTCTACCGCGACGGAAATTACATCGACGTTGCCGGCGAAAGCTTCCGCGCTTTCCTCGAAGGCGATCTTCCTCAGCTGCCCGGCGAAAAACCCAATGTCACGGATTGGGTCGACCATCTGTCGACCGCATTTCCCGAGGTTCGCCTGAAGAGCTTTCTCGAGATGCGCGGCGCCGACGGCGGACGCTGGGGCAAGATTTGCGCTCTCCCTGCCTTGTGGGTCGGGTTGCTCTATGACCAGCAGTCGCTCGATGCGGCATGGGACCTCGTCAAGCATTGGAGCATCGAGGCTCGCGAGAGGCTTCGCCACGATGTTCCAAAGCTGGCGCTCGATGCCATGACTGCGGACGGCCGGCCGATGGGAGAATTTGCTGCCGATGTGCTTGAGATCGCGGGCGACGGCCTCAGGCGCCGAGCGCAGCTCAACAGCGCAGGCGACAATGAGAGCGGGTTCCTCGATCCATTGCGCGAAGTCGTTGCAACGGGCATGACTCCCGCCGATCGTTTGCTTGCGAAATATTATGGCGAATGGGGCGAAAGCGTCGCCCCCATCTATGAGGAATTCAGCTTCTGATGGACATTCACATCGGTCAGCGCCGGACGCTTTATCCCGAAATCCAGCCGTATGAGACGGGTATGCTCGATGTCGGCGACGGACATCGTCTCTATTGGGAGCTGAGCGGCAATCCGGACGGCAAGCCGGTCGTATTCCTTCATGGCGGGCCGGGCGGCGGATCGAGCCCCGATCATCGCCGTCAATTCAATCCGGACAAGTATCAGATCCTCGTTTTCGATCAGCGCGGCTGCGGAAAGTCGACGCCCTATGCGAGCCTCGAAGCCAACACGACATGGGACCTTGTCGACGACATCGAGAGGCTCCGCACGCAGGTTTCGAAGGTCGAGAAGTGGCAGGTGTTCGGTGGAAGCTGGGGTTCGACCTTGTCGCTCGCTTACGCTCAAACTTATCCCGAACGGGTCAGTGAGATCGTGCTGCGCGGAATCTTCCTTTTCGATCAATATGAGATCGACTGGATGTACGCAGAAGGCGGCGCGTCGCAGATTTATCCGGACAAGTTCGACGAATTCCTGGCGCAGATTCCGGAGGTTGAGCGCGGCGACCTCGTCGAAGCCTATCGGAAACGCCTCACCAGCGACGACAAGGATGTGCAGCTCAGCGCCGCAAAGGCGTGGAGCAAGTGGGAAGGCGATATCGTCACCCTGCTTCCAAGCCCGGAGACCATCGAGCACTTCACTTCGCCCGAAGTCGCGGTCGCCGTCGCCCGCATCGAGAACCATTATATGGCGAACAACGGCTGGTTCGAGGAAGGCCAGCTATTGAGGGGCGCCGAGAAGCTCCGCGGCATCCCTGGCGTGATCGTCCAGGGGCGCCACGATACTTGCACCCCGCCCGTCGCGGCGTGGAAGCTGAAACAGGCGTGGCCCGAGGTCGATCTCAACATCATCCCGGACGGCGGGCATTTGTTCAGCGAACCGGGCGTGCTCGACGGCCTCATCCGCGCAACGGACAAATTCGCCGCCGAGTAAGCGCGAATATCTGCCGGCAAGGCTACAGATACCGTGGAACGATCGATCAAAACGCGGTAACGCTCCCGTAATGCAGCCGCACGTCGCGGTTGCATCGGGGGATTACAGCAATGCGCAATCTTTTCTCGTCGATCTCGGCGGTGGCGTTTGTCACTGCCTGCACCTTCGCCACGCCAGCGTTTGCCGAGGACACGGCAACCCAGGCGGACCAAGCTCCCGCAGCCCCCGAGCAGCAGCCCGCCGCTGCCCCGGCGGCAGCTCCAGCTCCGACGGGAGTCGGCGACATCATCATCACCGCGCAGCGCCGGTTCGAGAATCTGCAGCGCGTCCCTGTATCGGTCGGAACCGTCGACCGGCAGGAGCTGCAAGTCCTGAATTCAGGGGGTTCGGACATCCGCTCGCTCTCCGGCCGAGTGCCGAGCCTCAACATCGAGAGCTCGTTCGGCCGAACCTTCCCGCGCTTTTACATTCGCGGTCTCGGCAACACCGATTTCGACCTGAACGCATCGCAGCCCGTCAGCGTCGTCTACGACGATGTCGTCCTTGAAAACCCGATCCTGAAGGGCTTCCCGGTATTCGACGTGGATCGCGTCGAAGTGTTGCGTGGCCCGCAAGGCACCTTGTTCGGCCGCAACACGCCGGCGGGCATCGTCAAGTTCGACACCGTTCATCCGGGCCCGGGCCGTCCGAACTATGCGCACATCAGCTACGGCACCTATTCGACGATCAATGCGGAAGGCGCCGTCGGTGCGCAGCTCGAAGACGCCCTCAGCTTCCGCCTTTCCGGCATCTACCAGCACCGCAACGACTGGATCGACAACGTCGAGGAGCCCGGCAAGCACAATCTCGAAGGTTACAACGACATTGCGCTAAGGGCACAGGTTCAGCTCAAACCGAACGACCAACTCACTGCGCGCCTCGTCGGCCAGCTGCGCGATCTCGACGGGAATGCCCGGATTTTCCGCGCCAATGCGATTCGGCAAGGGACCAATGATCTGATCGGTCTCGATGGCGGGGATTTCAAGCGCAACAAGGTCGCGACCGACGGAATCAACTTCCAGCGATTGAAAACGCAGAATCTTGCCGGCTCAATCGATTATGATTTCGGTCCGGCGACGCTCTATTCGATCACCAGCTATTGGCACGGCACGGTCAAGAGCCGCGGAGACGTCGACGGCGGTTTCGGCTGCAGCTTCTGCGGCCCGGGATTCAGCAACAACAGCTTCCCTGGGTTCATTCCCTTCGCGTCCCAGACGCAGGACAATATTCCCGGCCTCGATCAGTTCACCCAGGAAGTTCGCATTGCCTCCAACGCCAAGCCTCATGGTCTCGGTTACCAGGCGGGCGTCTTCTATTTGAATGAGAAGCTCGACATCGACAGCCTGGACTATGCCAACCCGCAGGATACTTCTCCGGACGCCATTGCGGTTCAGAGGCAGGTCTCCGACGCGCTCGGCATCTTTGGCTCGGTGAATTACAAGTTCGAACAGGGCCTTACGCTACAGGCTGGTGCGCGTTGGAATCACGACAAGCGGCGCATGCAAGCGTCTCGGCCGTTTGACATCCGGCCGCTTTTCCTCGGTTTCGGCGGTCCGGTTTCGGAACAGGACGCCAGGGTAAAGGCCAGCGTGCTAACCTGGGACGCGAGCGCACTCCAGGAGATCAGCCCCGACGTGAACGTCTACGCGCGGGTCGCTCGCGGCTACCGCGCTCCGTCGATCCAGGGCCGCTTGCTGTTCGGCCGTGAGTTGTCGACCGCCAAAGCGGAAAAGACGATGAGCTACGAAGCGGGCATCAAGACCCTGCTGCTCGATCACAGGCTGCGCTTCAACTTCGACGTCTATCTCTTCAACACGAAGGACCTGCAGCTGACGGCGGTCGGCGGAGCAAATAACTTCACGTCATTGCTTAACGCGGCCAAGGTTAAGGGCCGCGGCTTCGAAGCCGAACTGGAGGCGCGCCCGGTCGAAGGCCTGACCCTCACCTCAGGCGTCAGCTACAACAAGGCGAAGATCGACGATCCCAACCTGTTCGTCGCAGGATGCGGAGCGCCGTGCACGGTGCTCAATGCTCCGCGGCCGGGCAGCCCGGGCATTTTCTCGATCGACGGCAACCAGCTTCCGCAGGCGCCCAAGTGGACGGTAAATTTCACCGCCGGCTACGAGCATCCGGTCGGGCCCGGCTCGCTCTACCTCTATACGGACTGGTACTATCGCTCGAAGATCCAGTTCTTCCTCTACAAATCGGTCGAGTTCAGCGACGATCACCTGCTCGAGGGAGGCATCCGCGTCGGTTACAAGTGGGATCGCTGGGACGTGGCCGCCTTCGGCCGCAACATCACCAACGATGAAAGCGCGGTCTCCGGCATCGACTTCAACAACCTGACTGCGATGGTCAATGAACCGCGGATCTGGGGCGTCGAGCTCGGCGCGAAATTCTAATCGCCGGGGTGATACGTCCGCTCGGTATGGCCGTTCAGCTGATCGGGGTAGAAATAAACGTCGCGAAGATTGCCTGACGCATAGCGTCCCGCCTCGTCGTTGAAGTGCGGCGAGGCGGGGTCGCCGCTTTCGCCGCCCGCGGTCACGGCATGGGCACGGACGCGTTCGCCGAATTCGACCACCGCGACGAAGCTGTTCCCGTAATTGCCGTACCAGCGCTTCGTGCCCTCGCGCGGTTCTGACCGGAACGAGGCGAGCGAGCCGTAGCGCCCTTCCGGGAATGGCACGGCGATGCTCGGCGATGCATCGCTGTAGGACGGATTGATCGCGGCCGAAATTCGCTGGAAGCGGTTGATGTCGCCCCAAGGCACCTGCCAGCGGCCGAAGTCCTGCTCGAGATAGGCGATCGTGTCCTCCAACATCCGCAACTTCAGCTCTGGTGAAGTTTCCGCCGCGAGCCGCATCAATGGAGCCTTCGACGCATCTCTGAGCCGTTCAGCCCAAACGAAGGCCAGCGATTGAGCGACCGAGTTGGCACTCCATCGATAGTCCCAGGATCGCAGCATGCCGATTGGTCCTCCCAATCGCGAGCGTCGCGCATCGCTCGTTGGCAGACCGTCGAACGCTTGCAGCAGCGCCGGGATCAAAACCGCGAAGCCTGGTTGGTAGCTGTCGAAGGCCGCGGCCTGGAGACTCTCGAGCGTCCAGTTGCGACCATTGTTGAGCAACTTCTGGGCGTGCAGCCCGCGGTAATTCTCGCCTTCGGTGTCCATATATTTTGGATAGTATCGCGGGTCCGGGCTGTACGCCCCTGCCGCACGATAGGGCCACGCATTCGTATTCTGGACCCAGCCATTGGGCGGGTTGGTGACGTTGGGAAGCTCGCTTACGTGGTGCAGCGATCCCCAGTCGGTCGCCGGATCGCTGCCATCGACAGGCTTCGTATAATCGAAGCGGTCTTCGCGTCGCGGAACGAATTGCGGATGCAGATAGGCGATCTCCCCCTTGTCATCCGCGAAGATCGTATCGTTGGAACTATTTGCCCGAATTTGAGCGATCTGCATGAATGACGAGAGATCGGTCGCCTTCGTCCGAAGGTAGCTCTGCTGAAGCGCTTCGACCGGTCGGTCCATCATCGAGAACGCGATCCAGCGATCGCCATCCGACCGGACTATCGGGCCATGATGCGTGCGCAAGGTCTGGAAAGTCTTGGAAAGCAGCTTGCCGTTCGCAGCGCGATACCGAAGCGTGACAGGCCGAATTCCAAGCGGCCTGCACGAGGATCCGTAGCGGTAGCACCACTTCTTGCCATCGCGCTCGACGACTTCCGCGAACTCGTCGACGCTGTCGACGCCGCTCGACGTGTGCATCCAGCCGGCGTGGGCGTTGAACCCCTGGTAGATGAAGAACTGCCCCCACGTCGTGGCGCCGTACGCGTCAAGGCCCTCGTCGCTCGTCACCTGGGCTTCGGAACGGAAGTAGAAGCTCGTGTGCGGATTGATCAGCAGAAGGGCGTGTCCATCGCGGGTCAGTGACGGTGCGATCGCGATCCCATTCGACTCCTGGCGCGGCGAATAGGATTGACCACCAACGCCGAGCCGCCGGCCCGAATAGAAGTCCCTTAGCTGGCCGAGATCAATCTTCTCGATGTCGCCGCCGATGCTGCCTTCGGTGAAGCTTAGCGCCATCCACGGCTCGAAGCGCTTGAGCACTTTGGGATGAACGTTCGGATGAGTGGCAAGGAAATAATTCAGCCCGTCGGCCCAGGCGTTCATCAGCTTCTGCATCGCGACCGGGCTGCGCGCATAGTCGTCTTTCAGTTCCGGCTCGCTGACGTAAAGGCGCGCACGCAAATCCTGCCAGATAGCGGGCTCCCCATCCGCTTCCGCCGTACGGCCGAGCGCGGTCAGATAATTGGCTTCGATCCGCGGAAAGTCATCCTCGGACTGCGCATAAATCATCCCGAACACGGCGTTGGCATCGGTCTTGCCGTGGATATGGGCGATCCCCCAATCGTCCCGGACAATCGTCACGTCGCCGGCTTCAGCCTTCCAGCGCGCCGCTTCGGGCGGGGCTGCGGCGGTGAGAAGGAAGAGAAGCGGGAGAAACGCCGGGGACTTACGCATCCGGCAATGATTGCTTCGCCTTTCCCCAACCCGCAAGCCGCTTTGATGAAGCGCGGTCCAACAATTCATCAGAGTCGCGGATGCTGAAATGATGGCCGCTCTCGTAGCGATCGAGCTCCTCCCAGGCGACCGGAGCGGCAACCGGCGCGCCTTCCCGAGCTCGCGCCGAGAAGGGCATGACCGCGGTCGCTCCGCGCTGGTTCCGCAGCCAGTCGAGGAAGATTCGGCCCTTGCGCTGTTCCTTGCGGATGTTGGCGGTGAAGGTTTCCGGCTCGGCTTCGGCGATCGCACGGCTGAAGCGCTCCGCGAAGCTCTTCACTGTCGGCCAATCCTTGGACCCATCCAGGGGAACGACAACGTGGATGCCTTTGCCTCCTGACAGCAATGGAAAGCTCTTCAGCCCCAAATCCGCGAGCAAATCCTTGAGACGTACTGCGGCGGTTTTGACCTTGTTGAAGTCGAGGCCGACGTCGGGATCGAGGTCGAACACAAGCCGGTCGGGATATTCGACCCTGTCGACCTTGCTACCCCAGCCGTGGAATTCCATCGTTCCCATCTGGACGCAAGAGAGCAGGCCCTGAATGTCGTCGAAGTAGAGATAGTCCTCGCTGTGCCCATCCTTTTCTTCGATGGGAATTTGCTTCACGTGCGGCCCGAACGTGCCCTTGTCGTGCTTCTGGAAGAAGCATTCGCCGGTGCGGCCGGCCGGGCAACGGATCAGCGTCATCGGCCGATCAGCCGCATCCACCATGATCAAGGATTCGACCGTCGCATAATAATCCGCGAGATCCTTTTTGGTGAGGCCAAGCTCGGGGTAGATGACGCGTTCCGGGCTGCTGATCTCGATACCGAAATCCTCAGCCGTCGCGCCCCCGCGTTTCTTGGCGCGCTTGCTGCTCTTCTTCTCGCCGGCTTTCAGCTTCTGCGGCTCCTCCCGCACGACCTGCGACGCCGGCTTGTCTTCGCGGAGTGCGATGAAGCTCGGGTGCCGCAGGATCCCATCGTCGGTAAACTCGCTGAATGCGATTTCGGCCACCAATTTCGGCTTGATCCAGTGCGCGCCCTTGCGATCGGCTCGCGGCACTTCGACGGGCGCGTTGTCCGTCGCGAGCGGCTCCATCCGCTCCATCAGCTCTTCGATCAGCCTGGCGTTGAAGCCCGTCCCGACCTTGCCGGCGTAAGTAAGCTTTCGTCCGTCCTTCGCCGCCAGCAGGAGCGAGCGGAAGCCGCGGCGCTTGTCGCTCTCCGACCAGCCGACGATCACGAATTCCTGGCGCTGGATGCACTTGATCTTGAGCCAATTGCGCGTGCGGACGCCTTTGTAGGGCGCGTCCGCCTTCTTGGAGATGATCCCCTCGCCCCCCTGCTTGCAGATTTCGCGGAAAAGTTCGTCGCCTCGGCCAATGACGTGATCGCCGTAGAGGATGGGCGGCGACACGCCTTCCAGCAGCGAGGCCAACCGCTCCTTGCGGTCGATATTCGAGAGCTTGCGAATGTCCTCACCACGATCGATCAGCAAGTCGAACCCAAAGAAGACCAGATTCGCACCTCGCTGGTCTTTCAGAGTCGATTGAAGCAGCTGGAAGCTCGGTCGGCCCTCGTCGTCGAGCGCGACCGCTTCTCCATCGATCAAGCAACCGGCCGGAAGCTTCGACGCGGCTTTCACCAAGGCGCGAAACTTGTCGCTCCAATCCTTGCCGTTGCGGGTCCAAGCGGTCGCCGCTCCTTCGCCGACTGAGAGGAGCAGGCGATAGCCGTCATATTTATATTCGTGGATCCAATTGCTTCCGGTCGGGACCTCGTCGACGAGGGTCGCCAGCTGCGGCTCCTCGAACGGCGGTGGTGCAGCCGATGACTTCTTCTTCGCTCGTCCGCCTTTCTGTCCGCCGCGATTCGAACGCCAAACATCGGTCCCGCTCGCGATCTCGGCCATTGTCCGGCCGGTCGTCACGCTGGTCGTGCAATTGTCGACCAGAGCATCTCCATCGTCCGGCTCGGCGTAGTCGTCGGTGACTTTCTTCAGCATCCACGGCTCGGCCTTCTCTCCCGGCTTGGGCTTAAGCCGGAACATCACCCACTCGCCTTTCATCCGATCGCCCTCGAGCGTGAAATGGAGGTGGCCTTCCTCGATGGTTTTGCTCGGGTCCTTGCGCGGATCCGGAATCCAGCGGCCCTGGTCCCAGAGCATCACGGTACCGCCGCCATATTCACCCTTGGGGATCGTGCCTTCGAACGACCCGTAATCGAGCGGGTGATCCTCGGTGCGCATCGCCAGACGATTCTCGCCCGGATCGAGACTCGGCCCCTTGGGCACGGCCCAGCTCTTCAGGACTCCGTCGAGCTCCAGCCGGAAATCCCAGTGAAGGCGCGACGCCTCGTGCTTCTGGACGACAAAGCTGTCGCCCTTGCCTTTGAGCTTGCGTCCACGCGGCTCCTTCGTCTTCGAGAAGTCGCGCTTGCGGTTATAGGTCTCGATGTCGAGCGCCGGGCGCTTGGGCATGGTTACGCCCTTTTACGTGCGGCTGCCCTCTCTGGTTCCTTCGCACTGGCCTTCTTGGCCGATGCCTTCTTTGCCTTGGCGCCCCCCTTCTTCTCGTCGCCCAGGCTCTTCTTGAGCGCCGCCATCAGGTCGATGACGTTGGAGCCCTTCGGCGGAGGAGCATCGGCGTCCGGATCCTCGATGATCTTCTCGCCCTTCTTCTTTTGCTTCTCTTCGATCAGGCGATGAAGCGCATCGACGTAACGGTTGTGGAATTCCTTGGGATCGAACTCGCCCGCTTTCCGCTCGATCAGCATCGAAGCCATGTCGAGCAGGTCGGGATCGGGCTTGGTATCGCCGATGTCGCGGAAGAATCCGGAGCTTTTGTGCACCTCGTCGGCATAACGCAGCGTCTCGAGCAGCATCCCGCGCCCGCATGGCTTCAGTGCGACGACATATTCCTGCCCCCGCATCGCGAGCTGTCCGACGCCGACCTTCTTCGCGGACTTCAAAGCGTCGCGAAGGACGACATAGGCCTCTTCGGCAAGGTCGTCCGCCGGCACGATATAATAGGGCTTGTCGAAATACATCGCGTCGATTTCGTCATCGTCGACGAACTGGACGAGGTCGAGCGTCTTGCGGCTCTCGAGCTTGACGCTTTCGATCTCTTCGGGGTCGAGCAGGACGTAATGGCCTTTCGACACTTCATAGCCCTTGACGATCTCGTCGCGATCGACGGGCCCGATTCCGGGCACGACCTTTTCGTACTTGATCCGCTTGCCGCTGGGCTCGTGGACCTGATGAAATTGAATCTGGGCACCGCTTCGGGTCGCTGGAAAAAGCTCGACCGGAATCGAGACCAAAGCGAGCCGAATCTGTCCTCTCCAGATGGGCCGAGCAGCCATTATTTCACTCCTATGGCGCAGAGTCGCATTCAACCATCTTATCAGAAGACTCGTTCCGTGTGCGCCATGAATCTCTAGTGGTTGACTGGACTTGTCCCGCAATGGCATTGGCACGAGCTGCTTCCATGCACCGGGCGGGTGTAGCTCAATGGTAGAGCAGAAGCCTTCCAAGCTTACGACGAGGGTTCGATTCCCTTCACCCGCTCCACGCACAGATCATCCGGTTGATGGTCGCGCATGGAGCGCCCGGGCGTAGCCCGGCGCGACACAGGCACTCACGTCAGCGGAGCGCGTTGACACGGCAGTAGCGCGCCGCCATGTGGCGCGCCTGCCTGCACCTGGAGAGGTGGCCGAGTGGTTAAAGGCAGCAGACTGTAAATCTGCCCGCGCAAGCGTACGCTGGTTCGAATCCAGCCCTCTCCACCATCCCCTAGAAACGGCGGAACTCAGGTATGCGGTGCCGCATCCTGATGCATCATCAGCGTCTCGAAAGTGCCGTGGCTCTGCGCGAGACTGAGGGCGAGGGCCTCGTTCATCGCAAAGCCCTCTCCGCCATGATTCGAGAATGCCGCCAATGCCGAATTGTCGTCGCCGCCGTGCGAAGGCAGCGAAGCAAGGAGCGTGTCGACTTCGCCGCCACCGACGTGGATCGCATCGGCGAGGACCTTGCCCACAACCTCATTATGCTGCGCGAGACCGGCATTCGCCTGTCCCAGCAGCTGCTCCGCCGAGGGCATGAACACTCCGCCCGCAGTGAGCGAAGACGCCGCGACGATCTGCTCATGCAACGGTGCTTCGGTCGCTTGCAGGAGGCCCGCCGGCGCCGCCATATCGTGCGAGCTGCCGCTGTCGAACAGCGTGACGGGACCTGTCGGGTCTCCAAAATGCAACGCCGTGCCGTGATCGGTCGAAGCGACATGCTCGGGACTGAGCTGCGAAAGCTGCTCGGCCGCCTGAAGCTTTGCCACCGCCTCAACCGCAAGCGGACTGAGAGCTGCTGCTGGCGAGATCATCGGATCGAGCCCATGCGTAACAGCCTCGCCGTCGTGCACCGTCGCTGCGGCGAGCGGCTCCGCCGCGACGAGACCCGCAGCCGCGATCGCTCCGAGCAGGGCGGCGTTGTTGTTCGACGCCGACATTGCTCGCGCGGGGTCCTGCTGGGTTAGAGATCCCGTCGCGAAGACGGCATCCGCCAGAACGCCCGTCGAGCCATCGGCCCGGGTGAAGCTGCCGGTGCCGACGACACTGACATCGCCTCCGGCAGCCGAATAGCCGACGCCGTCACTCGACAGCGAAATGCTGGTGATTCCGAGCGCAGTCAGGCCGACCATTTCGCCCTTGTCAACGACGCCGTTCGAATTGGCATCCTGCCACACCGCGAACTCGCCGAAAGCCGCATCTTGCGCGTTCAGCACTCCATC
>DATLOY010000101.1:0-29273 GCA_035536015.1 Sphingomicrobium sp. | reverse complement strand
GCTTGCGCGCCAGCCGCTGGAGACACGGCGGGTCTATGCCGACAATTTCCTCGCCCTGGCCCGCGAGCTGGCCTCAGCCTTGCCAGCGAAGACCAAGGACCCCGAGGGGGTTGCGATAGCCATCTATGCAACCCTGATCGGCTCGGTTCAGCTCGCCCGCGCCGCCGAGGGGACGAATTTGTCGGATCGCATTCTGGCCGTGGGCCGGGATGCTGTGCGGGCGCTGGCTGAGCCCAATTCCAAAAAGGGAGCCCCGCGCCATGGATGACGTCATCATCATCGGCGGCAGCTTTGCCGGCCTCGCCGGTGCCCTGCAGCTAGGCCGTGCCCGCCGCAAGGCCACCGTTCTCGATACTGGCCTGCCGCGCAACCGCTTCGCCGGCCATTCGCATGGTCTGCTCGGCCACGATCACAAACCACCGCTGGACATCCTCGCCGAGGCGCGGCAGCAGCTGGCGCGCTATCCGACGATCCGGCTGGTCAATGCCCGGGCCGACAGCGTCTCCGGCGCCATCGACGATTTCTCCGTCCTCACTGGCGATGGCGAAAGCCTTGCAGCGCGCCGCCTGATCCTGAGCTACGGCGTCGTCGACCAGATGCCTGATGTTCCGGGCTTTGCCGAAGGCTGGGGCAGCTCCATCGTGCCCTGCCCCTATTGCGACGGCTTTGAAGTCGCCGGCCAGCATTGGGGTCTCGTCTGGTCCGGCCCGCAGTCGCACAATCAAGCCAGGCTGTTTCACGATTGGACCGACCGGTTGACGGTCTTTGCCGATGGTCACGACATTCCGCCCAACGTCCGGGCCGATCTTGCGCGCCGCTACATCACTGTCGTCGATGGCCGGATCAACGAGATCGCCCATCGCGGGGGCGATAGCGCCGCCGTCAACCTCGATACCGGCCGCAATGTGGCGGTCGACATCCTGTTCGCCCTTCCGCGCAACAAGCCGTCCGCAAACCTCCATGAATCACTGGGTCTCGCCACGGTCGATAGGCCCGACGGCATCGTCCTCAAGGTCGACGAACGCCGCGAAACGAGCGTGCCTGGCATCTACGCCGCGGGCGACCTCGCCAACCCTCTCATGCCCTCGGTCAGCACGGCATCATGGCAGGGAGCGATGGCGGGTATCTTCGCCCAGCAGTCGATGTTGGTTTGAGAGCACAGATTCCCCTATCCGGTTGCCGCGGCGAATGTCCGCAATAGGTCGAAATCCGACATTATGGCCACGAGCTAGCGCTTGGTAGTCGGCTTGCTAGGCAACACAGGCCCAAGCAATAGTTGGTTCCCAGTTACCGGTGTCGGTCCGCCCTGGATCGTCGGTAGCCGGCGGCACGCGCCTGCGCCTCTGTACAGAAGACCTCCTCAGCCACGCGCCAATTTCTGCGGCGATTTCGATCTGCGCTTCGTCATCGATGAGCAGTGGATCTGCTCCATCGGTGCGGGGACAGATAGTATTTGAGTGAACTGGAAGTGACGCGGGCCCAAAGCTGCCCCTCGATGTATTGCGGTTTGCGCACAGACCTGATTCGAGCCCGCGCCATAGATGCCTCTAATCAAGGGTAAGAGGATATGCGAGCCGAATGGTGCTTCCTCCGTGCTTGCTACAGTACGCGAATACTGGACGCCGCCCAGAAAAAATCATTCTAAGCATCTGAGAAAATTGGTGGAGCCGAGGGGGATCGAACCCCTGACCTTCGCAATGCCATTGCGACGCTCTCCCAGCTGAGCTACGGCCCCACGTGCCTCGCCCTTAGGCGAACTTTCCCCTGCTGGAAAAGGGGAAAATAATCACAGTCCGGGCAATTTCCAGATCGGGACCGCGGCAGACGAGATCGTCGCGCGGAATTATCAGATCTTCAGGTTCGCCACCGTCAGCCCGACCGTTGCGCCCGTGCCCCGATAGGACCCGTTGGGCGTATCGTACCACGTCCGGTTGACGCCGACATTCAGGCTCACACCCGACGCGATCGGCTGGCGCCGCAACAGCGCAACGCTGGTGAAGTTTCCCTTGGCGGCGGTCGGTGAAGCGCTCACGTCGTAGAGCGAGCTTCCGCGCCCTAGCCATAATTGCGTCGAGCCGCTCCCCGCGGGATCGCTCAGCCGCAGGCTCGCCAAATGAGCATGGCTCACGCCCAGGCGATTGGAGTCCAGCAGGCTGAAGCGATAGCTGAACGATCCACCGCGGAAATAATAGCCGGCTCCGGCCGACCAGGTCGTGACCCGGTTGTTCGAGCCATAATCGGCGAATTTGCCGCCGAGCGTCGCGCTGAAGCCGCCGCCGAAGCGGTAACTGAAGTCCTGGATGAACTGGCGGCGCGCGAAGATCGAGCCGTTGGTCGCCAGTCCGATAGACGTGTGGCTCGACAGGCGATCCGTCCAGTCATGGTCGATCGATCCCGCGACGGACGTGGCCTCGATCGAATTCCCTCCCGCGCGCCTTCGGCCGGATGACACGTTGAGCGCAAGCTGCGTTTCCTTCGACACGCCGAAACTGGACTCGCCGCTCGCGATCACGCGGTCGCCGAAGAGCTTGGAGAAGTCGGTGTAGTCGACCCTCAAGACCACCGTGGAGGACGCAAGGCGCGCACCCGATTTGATGGGCGCTGCGCCGGCCGGGATCCCCGCCGAGGCGCCGCAGGCGAAGGTCAAGGCGGCTCCGCCGCGGACCCACAATCCGTTCATTGATATTCCCCTCAGAAAGTTTCGAGTTGCTGGGCCAGCCGGTACCGTCCGCTGGGCAGGTTCTTTTCGACCGTGATGCGCGGCGCGAAGGAGCTGTCCGGCGCGATCATTCGCCCGGGGAGCACGATGACCTGTATCCCCAGCGACGACCGGGCGCCGATAAGGCAGCCCAGTTTTTCCATTCCGGTATCGACCCAGGCACCATCGACAAGAACCTTCACATTGTCCTTGTCGAGGCGGTGGTTCGATGTGCGGACCTGCGCACCGAGATAGGCCTCGTGCTCGATCTTGGAATCCGCGACAAAGCATTGCGGTCCGATCGTCACGCGATCCTGGATGATCGCGCTCTTGATCTCGGTGGCGAAGCCGATGCGGGTGCCCTTGCCGATCCAGACGGGACCGCGGATCATCGCGAGATTGCCGATCATGCAATCGTCGCCGATCGCCACCGGGCCCTGGATGAATGCACCCTCGCAGATGCGCGTGCGGGCGCCGATCGTGATTGGACCGCGCGACACGTCGAGCGTCGCGCTTTCCGCTATCGATGCCGACGGATCGATCCGCGCTCCCTGATCGTCCGTCTGCCAGCTGACGGAGCGAGCCTGCGCCTGGAGCTCACGCCACCACACGGACGTACCTCGTCGGCTTGTCGCGGCCATATTCGTGGCCCGTGAGCAGGCTCGCAAAGCCGTGGATCAGCCAGACGGCGTAAGCGAGGAGCACGTAAAGCAAGGCCAGCGGCGCCGTGAACACGAGCCTGAACTTGTTGTGATGGATCGCACTGACCCCGCCGAGGGCCATGACAACCACCATCCAGAGCAACGGAAACATCAGCGACGGAAGCGTGTGCGACACTCCAGCGAGCACTGCATGGCTCCAGGAGATGGCGTAGATGGCAACACCCAGCACCACGACCAGGAACATCGGCAAGATGCTGAACAGCCCGTAGCGCGAAAGCAGCAGCTTGCGATGCAGCCGCATGCAGACGGCGTATCCCATGATCCACCGCCGCCACCGACGCCATTCTTCGCGAAGCGTATTGCACTCCTGCGGATAGACGACCGCGCGGTTGACCTGCCGGATCTTGTAGCCGTGGGCGACGAGCGTCCAGGTCAGGTCGAGATCCTCGACATTCGTGCGGTCGGTGATTCCGACGTCACGCAGGACTTCTGTCCGGAACATCCCGCATGATCCCGAGATGATGAACGGGGCTCCGCCGAGGATTTGTTGAAACGTCCGCTTCACCATGATCATGGGAAGCTTCACGCTCGCCCGGACATAAGCGAGCAGCCCGCCGGCGCGCAGGTCCGATGACGGGATTCCGCCAACGGCGTCCGCGCCTGCCTCAATCTCCGCGAGCATGTAGCCAAGGCTGTTGCCGCGGCGGAGGCCGCGGTCGCCGAAGGGAACGTAGGTGTCTGCGTCCGTAAGGAAGACCTGGTCGCACGTCACATGATCCAGTCCGGCCATGATGGCGGCGCCCTTGCCGCTGTTCTCTTGCGTCACGAGCAACAGGCGAGGCGTCCGCTTTGCCAGGTTTGCGACGATCTCGGCCGTCCTGTCGGTCGATCCATCGTTCACGCAAATGACCCGTTTGACGTATGGATTGCGCAAAAGGTTGATCAGCGATTGTTCGATGACGGGCTCTTCGTTGAAGGCCGGAACGATCACTTCCACCGACATAAGATTGGTTGACGGCCGGCGACGGAGCCTGACCAGGAAGAACAGCAACGCGCACGTTGCCATCACGAAAAAGAGGATGGTCTTCATCGCTCAGCCTCACAGAATCAGTTTGTAGGGAATGAAACCTTCCGTCTGGCCAAGGTCCACTTGGACTCCACGGAAATGAGCAGCACTGCGGATCTTCTCCTCGTGCATGTAGAGTCGATCGCCCTGGCTCGCGTGGAGCTTGAGAGCTTCGACCTTGCGCTCGACGAAATCGTCCACCGGCTCGAAGACCGTCGGAACGAAATTCGGATATGAACTTGGCGTCTCGTACGCGAAGATCTGCGGAACCGTGCGGCAAGCGATGGCCGACGCCTCGTAAACCGCGCGATGGTCCTGGTGACGGTCGCCGTCGAACATCGTGTAGACGCGATCGGGCGACACATCGCGAACGTGGTGCTCGATTGTCTCGATGAGCTCGTTCAGATGCTCATGCAGCCGCGTGTCGGGAAACGAATGGAGGTGAACCGATTGCACGCCGAGCGAGCGGAGAGCGCTCTGCGTTTCGGCGCCGCGGTCAGCGCTTTCGCGGCTGCCCCTTCGTCCGTCGGAGAGGACAACCGCGTGAACGTGCGCGCCGCCAGCGACGAGCTTGGCGAGCGTCGCTCCGCAACCAAGCTCGAGGTCGTCCGGATGGGCACCCAGGGCCAAAACGGTCTTTGTCCGATCCATTTCGGTGGATGTACGTTGGGCGCGTAAAGCGACCCTTGTATTTGATTTCAAAACGGATTGAATCGACGGGATTGTCCGTCAAAGCGGAATTGTCGGCGCGTTACTCTGCAACCGGTAGAGTGAATTTGAAGACGGTGCCGCCGCCCTCGACAGAGTCGAACCAAATGCGGCCGCGATGCGCCTCGACGATCGTCCTGCAAATGGACAATCCGACGCCCATGCCGCTCTGCTTTGAAGTGATGAACGGCTGGAACAGATTGGCCGCGACCACCGGATCAAGTCCTGATCCTGTATCGGCTACGCTCACGGTCACCAGATCTCCGTCGCGGCGGGAATCAATCCTGAGATGCCGCCGAACGCTGCCGATCATCGCATCGATGGCGTTGCGTATCAGGTTCACAAGGACCTGCTGGATCTGAATCCGGTCTGCCAGCACCGTCGATCCCGAGGGGTCGAGATCGATCTCGACCTCGATCCCATGTTCGCGTGTTCCGACCAATGCCAACGCATTTGCTTCGGTCACCAGGCGCGGGAGGTTCTCGGGCTTGTAGGTTGTTCGTCCGTGACTCATGAAATCGCGCAAGCGGCGTACGATCTCGCCGGCGCGAAGCACCTGGGCCGCAGTCGCCTCCAGCATCGAATCCAAATTTTCACCGTCGTCGCTCGGCGGCAGTCTCTCGAGCAGCAGCCGAGCGCCTTCGCAGTAGTTCGCGATGGCGGTAAGAGGTTGGTTGATCTCATGTGCGATGGAGGTCGCCAAGGTCGACATCTCGCTTACGCGGCGAACGTGGGTCAGTTCGGATTGGAGATCGCGGAGGCGCGTTTCGGTCTCCAGACGCTCCGTCAAATCGCGAATGAAGCCGGTGAAGATTCGTCGCTCACCAAGCCACGCCTCACCGATCAGAAGTTCGATCGGGAAGGTATTTCCATCGCGTCGCCGGGCGTTCGTCAGCCGGCCGATTCCTATGATCTTGCGCTCGCCGGTCCGCAGGTAGGACAAAAGATAGCCGTCGTGACGCTCGCGATCCGGCGCGGGCATGAGCAGGTTCACGTTCTTGCCGAGAACCTCCGACTCTGCGTAGCCGAAGATCTTTTCCGCCGCGGCGCTGAACGAAAGAATTTGCGCGTTCTCGTCGATAACGACCATCGCATCGGGAACCGTCGCAAGGATCGAGCGCAAATGCGCCTCGGTATCCTCGCGGGTCCTCGGAAGAGGATCGCTCGCGTCGCTCATCTGATCGCCTTACAGCCGTTCACCAGAATGAACGAGATGCTTCATGCGAAACGGCTTGAATCGAGCAGGATTCACGCGGCTGTTCGGAGCAACTCGGGATCCGGCGCGCGCTCGCAAAAACGGCGCATCGCCTTGTAGTGGATGGCCAGGTCCATGTACGCCGACCGCGCCGCTGCGCTTTGTGCCTGATCGATCTTCGAGAGGGTTTGCAGGTAGCGGTTGTGCCAATAGTCAGCCATTGCGTCGACTTTCGAAAAGGTTGGGGCGCCTGACGCTCACGCAGCGATCAGATGCGGCGCAGCTCCCGAGAAATAGTTGGTCATCAGGTGCGTGCCCGATTCCGACAGCTCGATGTATCGGCGTCGCCGGTCGAGATGATCGTCGCGCATGACGACCAGGCCGGCCTCCTCGAGGCGCGCTATCCAGCGCAGCGCTGTCGCACCGGGAAGTTCGGCGCCGTCCGTGACATTGCCGACGGTGTCGCGACGCTGCAGCACATGGGATTCAAAGAGATGGAGGAGGATGTCCCAGGCCGGACCCGAGCTCAATTCGCCGAAAAGCCTCCGTCGCAGATGGCGAAGCTGGCGGGCACTGCGAACATCGAACCGAAGGTCCCGTCCAGCGGGAGTCTCAATCTGGCTCCGAGAATCCGCGGACCGGCGGCCCAATTCGGCGTTCACATTATGCAGAGCTTTCGCGAGCTGACCCGCCATCGCCGCAAGTTCCTCGAGCTTGCAGTTCCGGCCCGATAAGTCCGATGTTTGCTCCGCGACGATTCTCATGCTGGTCATTTTCGTTGACCTTCTATTTGCGATGTTCCGGTTCAATGCGGCTCGCGGAGCAGTTTCGGAAGATAGGAAAATCACTACGTAGTTCCTCTAATCATTGGAGAAGATTTCCCCGCCAAAACCTCGGTCACCCCAACCGAAGCATCGTAGAACTACGATTTTGCCTGCACCGCTCCCTCCAGAATGGAAGCGATGTCGTAGAATTGCGCTGATGACTTGAAGTCAGGTTTGCGGGAAACAACAGTTGACCACAGGCCCCAGATCGGCGGCCAACGGTGCCAGTCAAAGGCAACAGAGTGAGCGAGCGGAAATCAAGCGCAAACGATGCGGCCTGCGCCACTGCAACGGCGGAGTTTCTCGATGAATTGGGTCAACCGCTCGTCGCTGCTAGCAATTATGTTGGAGCCGCGCGGATCCTGCTCGGCTCGGGAAATGCCGTTCCCGCACAGGCGGTCGACTTACTGGAGAAGGCCGAAATCCAGATCCTGCGCGCCGGTGAGATCGCCCGGCACTTTCGCCGTGCCATGGGCACCGACGGCATCTGTCACTGACGGCGGCTTTGATCAGGTATCCAACAAGCCCGCCTGGACAGCGATCCTGACGGCTTCCGCCATGCCGCGGACGCCCAGCCTCCCGAACAATTGCCCGCGATAGGCTTCGACGGTTCGAACACTGAGCGACAGACGATGGGCCGTTACCTTGCTCGGTTCACCAAGCGCCATGCCCTTGAGAACCTCGCGCTGACGGGAGGTGAGCTCCGCCACCTTTTCCCGAGCCGCGGTTTGCTGCGGTCCGTCGGGGGTTGAAAACGACGTCGTTTTGTCGAGGGTCGTGATCAAATCCAGAAGGCTCTTCATCGGATAGGGTTTTTCGAGGAACTCGAGGGCGCCGAGCTTGATCGCTTCGACCGCGAGAGGAATGTCTCCGTGGCCGGTCAGAACCACAACGGGCGGGAGGTCGCGGTTGCGACGCAGCGTTCGCAAGGTTTCGAGCCCGTTGAGCCCCGGCATCATGATGTCGAGCAAGACCACATCGGTGCCCGCCGGGATACCGTTGTCGATCAATGCCGATCCGCTATCGAACGCAACGACGCGATGGCCGGCGTGCTCAAGTAACGCTGCTGTAGAATCTCGAACCGCGGCGTCATCGTCCACGACTAGGACGAGACGACTTTTGTTTGCTTCCCCATTCACTCCAGTCACAACAGGTCTCTCTTCGCCTCGTCTGAGGCAACGGACCGAGCCGTCAAAGAGTACCTTTGGGTCGCTGACTTTGCAAATGGGCCGAGCGCAATCCACCAACGAGGCATTTGTATGCGGCCAAAAAGCGCACTAACATTCGACTGCTCGGTCCTTGTGCACGTGCGTGAAGCGCGCAACGGATGAGGCCGCATGCTCCTTGCAATCAAGAGATCGGTGAGACCTGGCGCCTCCGGGCCGGTCCCATATCTGATCTCTGCCGGCATGGTTCTCCTTTCCTTCGCCGCTAGGTTCGCTTTGGCGCCGCTGATCGAGCAACGCTCACCATTGCTGCCCTTTACGGTCGCCGTAGTCCTTGCAGCGGGCCTCTACGGAATTGGCCCCGGGCTCTTCGCCATCGGCCTCAGCGTGGCGCTTTCAACCTGGGCCTTCATCCTTCCGGGGGCGACTGGCGGCCTTTCCTCCGATCAAGTTACCGGCATTGTGCTTTTCCTGGCGACAAGCGCGGCGATGCTCGTGTTTGCCAATCATTTGCGCATGGCCCGGGCAAAGGCTGAAGCGCTGGAGATCGAACTGATGGAGGCGCAGACCAACTCGGCCATGAGCACGATGGCATCGACCCTCGCGCATGAGCTTAACCAGCCGCTGACCGCAGCCTCGAACTATGTTGCGGCTTGCGGTCAGCTGGCCGCGCATGTTCAGGACGAAAGGCAAGAGTTGCTGGTCAAGGGTTTGAGCCAGGCGGAGTTTCAGATTCAGCGCGCTGGAGCGATCATCCGGAATGCAAGGGCGCTTATCAAAAATATGCCGTCCGAACGGACTCGCGCGTCCTTGCAGCGGAAGTTTGACCGAGTGATCGACTTGATTCGCGCGACCGATGTCGGATCTCATGTGACTTTTACCGCGCGCATCGCCCCCGAAGCGGATAGCGTCGTCGTGAACAGGATTCAGATCGAGCAGGTCCTGCTCAATCTCTTTCGTAATGCCTGCGAGGCCACGGAGGGCATGAATGAGGCCGCCCGGGTCATTTTCAAAGTCACCGCGACCAAGGAAGGAAGCCTGATCGAAGTGCGGGACAATGGTCGCGGCATACCGCGAGATCGCCTCCCGCAATTGTTCACGGCCGTACGCTCATCGAGCACGGGCGGAATGGGAATCGGCCTATCCCTTTGTCGCACGATCGTCGAGGCGCACGGCGGTGCAATCTGGGCGCAGAACAACCCGGAGGGGGGCGCGTCCTTCTTCATCCTCCTGCCATCGAAGGAAGAAGAGGAAGCCTAGCCGGCCGAGACCGCTGACCCCTGCACCGAATCGCCGCGAAGTTCCCTGAATGCCCGTTTGAGGGCGCCGCTGAGGCGGTCGAGCGTAAATGGCTTCTCGATGAAATCGAAAATGCCGCCGTCCTGCATCGGTTCTTCTTCGTTAGCGTTGGAATGCCCGCTCATCACGATGACGGGCCATCGCACTTTCCTTGCCGCCAAGGCTTCATGCAACTCGATTCCGGTCATCGTCGGCATGCGGAAGTCGGTGAGAACGCACCCGGGCTCGAGAGTCTTCAAAGCATGAAGAAATTCAATTGGATCCGAGAACGGCTTCGACGGGATCCCCACCGAATCCAGCAGGAACATCGTGGATTCGAGCATCGCCGGATCGTCATCGATCACGTAGACGCGCTTCGCGGCCGCTGTTGAGCTGGAAGGGCGTTCGACGGCCATCCGACCCGTTTACCCCGGGTGGCCGCCCGTTACTCTACCGCAAAATTACGGTAGTGCATCGAAACCGAACTCAGGTGTCGTCGTCTTCGCCGGCGGTCTCGATGCCGAGATCGTCGTCGCCGGTGTCGAGATCGACTTCCTCGTCGGCGCTGACTTCGGCGTCCTCGTCCACCGTGAGCTCTTCCGCCGCAAGATCCTCGTCCTGTTCCTGCTCCTTTTCCTTCGGAGCCGGAGCGGCGGCTTCGAACGCGAGCGGCTGCTTGGACTTCAGCACCGGCTCGGGGATCCACTCGGTGCCGCAGTTGATGCAATGCACGGGATCCTCGGTGCCGAGGTCATAAAAGCGGGTCGAGCACTTGGGGCAAGTGCGCTTGGTGCCCCATTCGGGCTTCACCATGAGGATGTTAACTCCAGTCAGATGTCGTTTGTGGCGGGGCTTGCCCGGCGTTCGGCGGCGCGCCTTGCCATAGGGCAAGGGCGCTGTCAAAGCGCCCGCCTTGCATGGCACAAGCAGCCAACTCTGAGCCGCGGATCGATCCCGACGGAGATCTGGTCATCGCCGTCGATGGCCCGGCGGCGAGTGGCAAGGGCACGATCGCCCGAGCGCTGGCGAAGCACTTCGGCTTGCCGCACATGGATACGGGCTTGCTCTACCGCGCGGTGGCGCTGAATCTGCTGCAGATGGGGGGCGACCCGTCGAGCGAATTCGAAGCCGTCCGCGCCTGCGAGATCGCCCAGATCGATCCCGACGATCCCGAGCTCAGGAGCCAGGTCGTGAGCTCAATTGCATCGCGGATCTCATCTTACGCGCGGGTTCGGGCTGCGCTGCTTGACCGCCAGCGGCAATTCGCCTCGCAGGAAGGCGGAGCGGTTCTCGACGGGCGTGACATCGGAACGGTGATTGCACCCCATGCGACCGTGAAATTGTTCGTGACGGCGACACCGGAAGTCCGTGCCGAGCGACGGATGAAGGAGCTTCAGCAGCGCGGAATGACGGCGCATTTCGCCGACGTGCTTGCCGACATCAAGGCGCGCGATGAACGCGACAGCACTCGTGAGGTCGCCCCGCTGAAGCAGGCCGCGGACGCGATCTTGCTCGACACGAGCGGATTCGATGTCGAGGGCGCGATTGGCGAGGCGGTGCGATTGGTCGAGGAACGTCTGGCCGACGCTTAGGCGTCAGTGTCCGCCGCGAGCGGCGAGAGCCGGTGCGGGCGCGGAGGCCGTCGTGAAGACCGGCTTGCCGTCCAGATTGCCCGGCGGCGAATAGCGGCAGATCAAATAATCCCAATCGGCCGAATAAATTGCGCAGCCGACGCGCGTCGTCGTCGGCCAGACCATCTGCGTATAATGCGCGACGTCCTCCCAACGGCCTGTCTGGCTGACCGCGGGGAAGAGCCCCGGCCGGAGCAGGCGCTTCTCGCCTGACCAGAGATCGACGAGTTGTTCCGGACTGAGTGTTCCGTGCCAGGCCCTGGCGAGGTTCTCGCGCTGGCCCGGCCGGGTTTCGCGCGGCGAATGCACAAGCTGGTGAAGGCTGGCGAGCACGGGCCCGTATGAGGCTGCCGATGCGGCGAGTTCCGGATCCCATTGCAGCGGCGGATGGCCGACGGCGGCGCGCTCGCGGTTGTGCGCGGCGAGCAGCTGCGTCGCAAGATCTCCAGTCGCGCCGGAGAATTTGGGGGCCGGGGGAAGCGGAGCGAGCGGATCCCGCGCAGCAGCGGGCGCGGCTAGCGAAAGCCAAAGCACCGCAGCTGCGAGGGTTCCCCTGGTCATGACGGCCATTCTGCCGCCAAGTCGCTAAGAGAGGCTCAGCGACGATGGTTAATGGCACTTGCGCCTAGAAAGCTCGTCCGACGGAAAGCGACAAGCGATACTCATTGTCGGGATGCGATGCGCGGATGCGCTGCCAGACCGGTACACCCAGCTCCGCGCCGATCGACCAGCCGCCGGCGGACGTGAATCGCGCGCCGGGCGAGATCCAGACCGACTTGCCGCCGCTCGCTTCCTCGACCTCTCCGGCGACGGTCTGCCGGCCTTCCCATTCACCGGTGAGCTCGACGAAGGCGTCCCATGAAGCGTGCACGTGCGCCTCATGCTGCTCATCGAGCTCATCGCTGTGGTGATGGTTCTGTCCATCGTGATGCTCATGGACGGCTTCGCCGCCGAAGCGGTGCGACAGGGCGATTCCTCCCTGCATTCGGTCGCCAAGGCGGGTGCGTTGAGCGCCTTTCCCCGAGAATTGATAGAGCCCGCTGGCACTGAGCGTCACCGATCCCAAACTGGATTCGGCAGCGGCCCCGACAATGGGATCCCAGCTGCCCGTACCCGGCTGATGCTCGGTTTCGAGCCGCTCGCCATCCCGGCTCTTCCGATGCGTGTTGCCGGTGGGAAGTTTGATGCCGCCGATCACCGCGAACTTCAGTGGCTTGCCCCCGAGGAGCCGATATCTGGCGAGGATGTTGACATCGCCGATGCCCGATATCGTCCCCAGCCGCTCCACCTCGCCGAGGCTCTCTCCTTCGCGCAGACGATCGCGACGAACGTAGGGAAGCTCGGCCGAGACGGTGAGCTCGTGAGTGACGCCATAGGCCGCCCCGACGGCGGCGTTGAGGTTGTAGTCGGTATTGTGCGCATGGATGCTTTGGCCGACGAGCTCTTCCAGTTTCTCGTCCGACCGTCGATCCGGTCGCGTGTAGGTCAGGCGAAAGCCTACGGCAGCATGGCCTTCATCCAGAGTGTCCGGACTGAGGACGTTGAAGCCCCCGCCTCCACCAACACCGCTTGGGCCCATATGGTCGGCGTACGCCGGCGAAGACAAAATCGTAGCAACTGCAAGCAGTAGATTGCGCCGCGCACGCGGCGTCGAAACTCGACTGATCATGATACCCCTTGATGGTCGCCGCTGAAGCGCGGTCGTGCGGAACTGTACGGACAGGATCAGGGGGCTAGCGGCGGACCTCGGAGGGGCGGACGATCATGATTGCGGTACCGCGCGATAAACTGAAACGGCCGGCCGAGCAGGAGGGCGGCTCCAACGAGGAGGGCGGCGGCGAGCAGCAGCATGCCCGTGTCCGCAACGCCGGCCGGCGACGCGGATGCGTAAGGGCAAGGCTGGTGCGCGGCCGCGGACTTGCCGTGATGATGGGCTGCGGCGTGATGTACTGCCGGTGCTGGTTCCGCGTCCGGGCACGCGACGATTGTGATGGTGCCGGCATTGAAGGCGGGCATGAACCCCGCGGGGCTGAGCAACCGAAGTGCAAGCAGCAGCGCAAACGAGGCAGCGCAGAGCGCGCGCGTCAAAGTCGTTGCTGTCCGGACTCCTGGCACGCGGGCGCCCTAGCGACGGCGCGTGGCGTACACAAAAGAAAAGCGGCGGCGCCTTTTGAGCGCCGCCGCGATCCTTACTCCGAAATCGCTTAGAGCGAGTTCGAAACGTTGTTGAACGTCGTGCCGAGCTTCGTACCAATGTTCTGCATAGCAGCAATGGCAGCAACGGCGATCAAGGCGGCGATCAGACCATATTCGATGGCGGTCGCGCCCTTCACGTTCTTCAGCAACTTAAGAAACTTGGCCATCTCTGGTCTCCCTAAGAGCCTGATACGGGAAGCACTGTCCCCACCTGTGCAGACTTTCCCGCCCAGGATTTGTGCGAAATATCCGCTCCGTGGTTGAGAAAGATTTAAGATGGCAGGTTGGCAGACATTAACTTTTTGCCACTCTGTCCCAGATGGGGACGCTCACAGATGGTCAAAGAAATTCCCGAGGTCGTCAGCCATGTCGCGCAGACCTTTGGTGGCATCGCTCCAGTCATCGGGGAGCGGACTCTTGCGCGTCGTTTCGGGCCGGCGCTGGGGAACGCGGAATTCAGTTGGGAGGTCGGGGCCGCGACGGTGATCGATGCTCACTGCGCTGGCCATGAAACTGTGCCAGATCTGCGCCGGCAAAGTGCCGCCGCTGACCTTACCTAACGACGTGTTGTCGTCCTTTCCAACCCAGACTCCGACAACAAGATCGCCCGCGAAACCGATGAACAGGGCGTCGCGATTCTCCTGGGTCGTTCCGGTCTTGCCGAAGGTCGGAATCCACAAAGCAGCCCGGCGGCCAGTGCCGTCGTTTGCTGCAGCATAGAGGAGGTCCAGCATTTGCGCCTGGTCGCGGCGGCGGTCGAGCGACCCGCCTCGGAACAATGCGGACAGCCCCTGCGCCTGATCCTGGTCCGGCAGCCCGTGCGCGACGACCGGATAGCGGCCGCTCGCAACCGCCGCATATGCCGAGGTAAGTTCGAGCAGGCTTACCCCGGCGGTTCCAAGGGCTAGGCTCGGTTTGTCGGGAAGCGGAGTCGAGATGCCAAGGTCGCGCGCGGCGCGGATGACGTTTCCGCGACCGACCTTTTCCGACAGGCGAACGGTCGCGGCGTTGCTTGAGCGAGCGAAGGCTTCGCGCACCGTGATTGGGCCGCGATAGATTCCGTCGCTGTTGACCGGCTTCCACCCGCCGATCGTGATCGGCTCGTCTTCGATGATGCTGTCGGGAGTCCAACCGGCACGAAGCGCGGCGAGATAGACGAACAGCTTGAACGCTGAACCCGGCTGGCGCCGCGCCTGCGTGACGCGGTTGAACGGCGAGTCCTTGTAGCTCTTTCCGCCGACCATCGCGACGACGGTGCCGTCAGGCCGCATCGCGACGAGGGCCGCCTGCGCACCAGCCGGCGCTCGGCCGATCGCCCTCACCGCAATGCGCTGCAGGTTCCAGTCGAGTGTCGTCGGGACCTTTACCTCACCAAAGTCGGCGTCGAGTGCCTGTTGCGCATAGGGTGCAACCCAATCGGCGAAGTAAGAGCCGGTCGGGATCCTGGATTGTTGGCCGACGGGCCGGGCCGGAGTCGTCGACGCAGCCCTGCTCGAGCTGATCACGCCGGTCTGCACCATCGCATTCAGCACAAGCTCCGAGCGCTTCTGCGCAAGCGCGAGATTATGCGTCGGCGCAAGCCTGGACGGCGCTTGGACCATTCCGGCCAACATTGCCGATTGTGCGAGATTGAGGTTCTCGGGATTCCGATTGAAATAGTGATGGGCGGCGGCGCGAAGGCCATAGACGCCGTCGCCGAAATAGACGCTCGACAGATATCGCGAGAGGATATCCTTCTTGGTGAGCCACGCTTCCAGCCAGAAGGCAATGATCACTTCCTGCGCCTTGCGCTTGATCGTCCGGTCACCGGACAGGAAGTTCGTCTTCGCGAGCTGCTGGGTAATCGTGCTTCCGCCCTGGCGCACTCCGCCCCCGCGCATGTTGGCGAACATCGCCCGGCCAATCCCCCGCGGGTCGATTCCCCAATGATGATAAAAGCGGCGGTCCTCGATCGCGACGAAGGCCGCCGGTGTCAGGGCATTCAGCTTGTCCACGTCGACTGGCGCTTCCTTGACCGCCCCGCGCCGAGCGATCGCGTGGCCGTCGTCCGAAACAAGCAGCAGCGCTGGATCCTGAAGCGGCTCGAGCGCTCGCGAAAGCGGCGCGGTGATGATCAGCCAGAGCAGAGTGATGAACAGAAGGCCGGAGATCGAATAGAGCCAGATCACCCATCGGCGGCGCTTTGACTGAGGGACGGTCCCTTCAGCAGGGACTGGCCCTGCTTGGTATGGCTCCGCTTGAGACGCGAACGGGTCGGGCAATTCCTCGACATTGGCCCCGCCGCGGCTCCAGATCCCATCCCTCTCGGCCAATGAAGAAACCTCTCGCGGAGTCGGCACTGCCTTACTCCAGTAAAACAGTCGGCCCGATATATCCAGACGCTTGCTGAATGGAGGCTTGCGGCTAAACGGGCGTGATGGTGCGGCGTTACCTTGGCCCGATCCTGCTGGCAGCGGTGGCGCTGACGCCCGGCGCGTGCCGCGACAAGAACGAAGGCGCGCCGAAGGTCGTTGTGATCGGCAGCGAGCCGCAGCTGCGCGATCCGGCGGCTGGCCCGCTTTCCGCGCCCGATGCCGTTCTGCTGTCCAGCGTCGCCCAGGGGTTGGTCCAGTTCGATGCGAGCGGAAACATCGTGGGCGGCCTCGCCGAGCGATGGAACGTCAGCGACGACGGCTTGAGCTATATCTTCCGGATCGCGTCGACCAACTGGTCGGACGGCCGCAAGGTTTCCGCACAGCAGGTCGCGCGGATACTCAAGCGATCGATCGCAGCGTCGAGCGGCAATTCCCTCAAGGACGCTCTGGGCGCGGTCGAAGACATCGTCGCGATGACCGATCGCGTGATCGAAATCCGCCTGCGTGCGCCAAGGCCAAACCTGCTCGCCATCCTCGCTCAGCCGGAATTTGCCGTCCTGCGCGGGGGCGACGGGACCGGACCGTTCCGCATCGCGGCGGAGCGCGGCCCGGAGGGGCAGCTTCGGCTCACGCGCGACGTCCTCTCCCCTGACGAGGAGGAAACCCACCATGACCAGCTGTTCCTGGGCGGCGGCGCAGCGAAAAGTGCAATCCGCGATTTCGTCGACGGCAAGTCCGACCTGGTTCTTGGCGGGACGTTCGCCGAGCTGCCGTTCGCCGAAGCCGCCAGGCTGCCGCGCGGCACCTTGCGCTTCGATCCAGCGATGGGCCTGTTCGGCCTGATCCCCGTTCGCTCGGGCGGCGAGCTCGACGATCCCGACGTCCGGCGTATCCTCAGCCAGGCGATCGATCGTGACGCTTTTGTCGCTTCACTGCGAGTTTCCGGGCTTGGCGCACGCGCGACCGTCCTCGAGCCTTCGCTGGAAGGCGTAGCCGATCCCCCTCCATTAGGTTGGGCGAGCATCCCGATCGCGCAACGCAGGCCGCAACTCATCGCCCAGGCCGAACGAAAGTTCGGCGCGCAGAAGCCGGCCATTCGGGTCTTCCTGCCGCCGGGGCCGGGCGCGGATATCCTTTTCGGCCGGCTCCTTGCGGACTGGAGCGTCCTCGGACTGACCGTCGAGCGGGCGAAGGGCCCCGCTTCGGCCGATTTCAAGCTGGTCGATTCCGTGGCTCCATCGACCTCGCCGGCCTGGTTCCTCCGGCAGTTCCGCTGCGGCGTCGCTCCGGTCTGCGATAGCCAGGCCGACACATTGCTCGCTGCCGCCCGAGACGCGCTCGTTCCGGCTCAGCGCGGGGCGTTGTTGGCTCAAGCTGCGGCGAGGATCGATGGCCAGCAGCTCTTCATTCCAATCACGGCTCCGCTGCGCTGGTCGCTCGTTGCCGGACGGATCGAGGGTTTCGCCGGGAACCGCTACGCTCGCCACACGCTGACCGATCTCGAGCAGAAGGTTCGGCCAGGAGGAAGTTGATGCCGCCCGAAGATCGCCTGTCGTTTCCCGCGATCGGAACCGATCCGGCGTCGGTTCGCAAACGGGTCGAGGCAATGGAAAGATTGCTGGAACGGATGTTCGTCATTCCGGGGATCAACCGTCCCGTCGGCCTCGACGTGATCCTCGACGTCGTGCCCGGCGTCGGCGACCTCCTGGGCGCGATCCTCGGCGGCTACATGATCTGGGAGGCGCGCAATCTTGGAATGTCGAAGTGGAAGATGACGCGCATGGCGGGCAACGTCGGAGTCGACTTCCTGCTTGGCCTGATCCCCTGGGTCGGCGCCATCCCGGACTTCTTCTTCCGATCCAACTCGCGCAATCTCAGGATCATCAAGCGGCACCTCGACAAGCACCATGCCGAAACGGGCTTGATCGAAGGGGAAGTGACCAGGCGGTCGTAAGCGCTAGTTTGCGATCCAGTCGTGATCCCAATCGACCTCGTCGGGAACTGGCCGGCCATAGCGGTCGGTGCTCGGACGGAAGCGGAAGCGCTTTTCGATCAGCCGGCAGGTGAGCGCATCGAGTTCCGCGACCCCGCTCGAACGCGTGACCCTGCAACCTCTCGCGCGGCCGTCGACACCGACGGTGAAGACCATGCTGACGCGTCCTCCGATCCCTGCATTGCCGAGATGCTTCGGATAATCGCGGATTCCGATTTCTCCGGAGATCAGCTCAAGATCGGTGCCGCCTGCGTCTTCGCCTCCATAGCCTTGCCCACCGGATCCCCCGCCGGAGCCATTGCCGATCGCGGGGCCCGTGCCGGTGGCTCCTCCTGAGGGCGGGGCAGTGGGCCTGACGGCAACAACGGGCGTCACGCTGGGCGGTGCATGATGCGCAACCGGCCCGGGCGATCCGCCAGGAGGTGCCGGCTGGGCCCTGGGCGCGGACTCCTGCCGCCGTTTGGCGGGCTTTGCCTGCACCGGAACCGGCGGCGGGGCGACTTGAGGAGGTGGCGGAAGCCGAACCTGGATCAGTTGCTGGATCGTGTCGCGCGCGCGCACGAAATCGACGTGGAAGCCGCTGAGCAGGACGAGGCCAAGCGCGACCTGCACGACGGCGACGAACGCGAATGCGGCCGCGCGCTCACGCGGCCGCACCGATCCGAATCGTTCAGCTTCGACGGGCATTTCCGCCCGTCATGGCATTATCTGTTGCGAACCCAATAGCAGCGGCGGTGCGCGGTCATCGACCGGTCGACAGCCCGGCCGGCGATCGCTCCGCCGACCGCACCGGCTCCGACGCCAAGCAGGCCGTGTCCGATCAGGCTGTGACCGACGAGGCCGCCGGCCACGCCGCCCGCTACCAGACCGGTCGAACCGGACGAATAGCGGCAAACCTTGTGATAATAGCGCGTACGGCTGGAATAATGGTGCCGCGTGCGTGCATCCGCGGGGACCGTCATCGAGGTGGCGGTCATCGTGGCAAGGCCCACGGCGGCGGCGACTTTTCCAAATGTCATCATTTCATGTCCCCAGTTCATCTGTTTCGTCTGTCTAACGACTGTGACCGCCGACTGTTTCCATCGGCAATGCGGTAACGGTGAAGCGTGTCGGGCCAGAGACGCACCGTAGCCGTTAATTTCGCTCACATGAACAGCCCCAGCTGGTACAAGGGTCTGGGCCATAAGGGGGCTGCCATGACCAAGGACCAGAAAACCGTCGCGATCGGAGCGGCGAGTGGCGTGATCATAATGGCGTTGCTGGTGATTTTCCTGTCGAAGAGCATTGCTGCTCCTGTCATCACCGATACTCCAGGCGACCGGCTCGGCTTCGCCCTGCCCTGGGCGGCCTTCGGCGCCTTGCCATTGTTCGTGATGCTGGCGGCAGTCGGCAATGCGCGCTTCCTCGGCGAAGCGATCGATCCGACGCTCGGCAAGGAAGACCAGAAGATGATCGTCAACGGACGGGTCGCCGACAATACGCTGCAGCAGTTCGTGCTTTTTCTTGTCGGGCTGCTGGGGCTGGCGGTGACACTGCCGCTCTACCGGATGAGCATCATCCCCGCGGCGACGATGACCTTCGTCTTCATGCGGATTATCTTCTGGATCGGCTACCGCATCAATCCGCTGTACCGGGCGCCCGGCTTCTCATCGACCGCCTATCTCAACCTGGGGATGCTGGTCGCGACTGTGGTGCTGTGGATCAGTTGACGGGTCCGCCCGAACCGGTCGGCGTCTACGAGCCGTTCACGCGGAGCGGCGATCTCGTTTTCGTCTCGGCGATCAGCTCCGCGCGCGATGGCGCGATGATTACCGGCAAGGTGGGCCGCGATCTCTCTTTCGAAGACGGCCGCGAAGCCGCGAAGCGGGCGGCGGACAATTTGCTCGCCGTCCTGGAACGCGCAGGCGAGGTCGAGGCGGTCTTGCTGATACGCGGGCAGGTGAATGCGACGGAAGATTTTGCCCAGGTGCACAAGGTGATCGACGCCGCCTCGGAACGGATCATCGAGCGCCTGGGCGAAAGTGGCCGGCACGCACGAACGGCGATCGGCTGCGCGACTCTGCCCAACAACAACGCGGTGACACTTGAGGCAATCGCACGAGTTCGCGCTTAGGGCACCCGGCCGCCCATTACATTGCCCGCCGCGGCGTAGCGGCAGACGAGATAATCCGTGGTCGGAGTCGAAGCGAGAGCGCAGCCGACGCGCTGCGTCGTGGGCCAGATCATCTGCGTATAATGGCCGACCGCCTGCCAGCCCCGGCGGCTGACGTTGGGGAATATCCCCGGCTTGAACCAGCGCTTTTCCGAGGCCCACGAGCCGATCATCGCCTCCACGGGAAAGGCGCCATGTGTCCCCATCCACAGATTCTCGCCGGTGCCGGCGCGACTGTTCTGGTCGGAATGATCGAAGCGCCCGGTGATCGCCAAGCGCTGCGCATAGGCAGCCGCCGCGTTCCCCAATCCATTGTCCCAGCCCAGCGGCGGCACTCCCGCCCGGGCACGCTCGGCATTGTGCGCCGCGAGCACGCGCGCGGGGAACTGACTGGCGAACGATTGTGCCGTCGAAGGCACGGCGACGATCAATGCGAGGCCCGCCAGCCTCGAAAGCCTAATCGCCACTGATCCGCGGATCGATCGAGGCGGGATCGTCGACGATCGGAGTGCCGACGTCGCCCTGCCCTACCGTCCGGCCGGCCATTTCGAGCATTCGCTCGAGCGGCACTCGCGCCCGCTCCATGACTTCCGCCGATAGCTCGATGCGGGGCTCGAGATCGCGCAGCGCGACGTAGAGTTTCTCGAGCGTGTTGAGCGCCATGTACGGACACATGTTGCAATTGCACGCACCGTCGCCGCCGGGAACTCCGATGAAGGTCTTGTGCGGCGCGGCCTTTTCCATCTGGTGGATGATGTGCGGTTCGGTCGCGACAAGGATCGTCTGGGCCGGCGAACTTAGGGCGAAATCGAGGATCGACTTGGTGCTGCCCACATGATCGGCATGGTCGATGATGTGGGGCGGGCATTCGGGGTGCGCAGCAACGGGTGCGCCCGGATTTTCCGCCTTGAGCTTCAGCAGCCCGGTCTCGCTGAAAGCCTGATGGACGATGCAGATGCCCGGCCACAACAGCATGTCGCGGCCCGTTTTGCGCGCGAGATAACCGCCGAGATGCCGGTCCGGCCCGAAGATGATCTTCTGATCCTTCGGGATCTGGTCGAGGATGACCTTGGCCGATGAGCTGGTGACGATGATGTCGCTGAGCGCTTTCACCGCGGCCGAGCAATTGATGTAGGTCAGCGCGATGTGATCGGGATGCGCCTTTCGAAAGGCGGCGAACTGGTCGGGCGGACAACTGTCCTCGAGGCTGCAGCCAGCATCCATGTCCGGCAGGACCACGATCTTCTCGGGGCTCAGGATCTTCGCCGTCTCGGCCATGAAGCGAACGCCGCAGAAGGCGATCACCTCGGCATCGGTAGCCGCGGCCTTCCGTGACAGATCAAGGCTGTCGCCGACGAAATCGGCGAGGTCCTGGATCTCGGGCTTTTGATAATAATGGGCCAGGATGACGGCGTTTCGTTCGCGCTTCAGGCGATCGATCTGGGTGAGAAGGTCGATCCCTTTGAGGCTGGTGGTCTGAACGGTCATCTCTGCCCTTGAGCGGCCCTGCTGCGTTCCGCTTCCCTTATCGCCTCCTCATATGGTGTCGAAAGGTCGAGATAGGAAGCTTCGTCCGTTCCCTCGGTGGGGAATCGCGCCACGACCTTCACGTCCTTGAATCCGGCCGCGAGCAGCGGCATCGCGAAACTGCGCTCGACCGCCTGCCGCGCCGCCTGGTGGGCGAGGCGCATTGGCACGGCCGCCGAAGCCTGCTTGCGCAAATCCTCGACTGCCGCCGAGCGGTTCGCCTGGTCGAGCTGTTGATTGGCGTTTGTCAGCGCTGAGAGAACGCCTCCTTCGCCATATTCGCGGGCCGCGTTGAGATCGACGTCGGGCCCCGCGATCTCGACCTCCGGCAGCTGCACGCGAAGCGTGTGGCTGGATGCGTCCCACGCGACATTGTTCGGCTCGAGTTTAGACAGGTCGAGCTCATATCGCACGTCGCCCGGCAGGATCAGCGTCCTTTCCGAGCTGACGAGCCCGCCCAGGCGTTCCTGCTTGCTGCTGGTCACCGAAACATAGCGTGCGACGAACGCGATCAGCCGGTTCTGGGCGCGCATCGATTCGAGGCTCGCGCTCGCGATCGTCTTCGGGTCGGGGCCGCCGAAAAAGCGATCGACGATCCCGGTCGCCGTTCCGATGAAGACACCGAGCACGAGCGCGACGACGATCGCAGCCAGTCCGATGAGCTTTACGCGGCGGTCCATTTGTCCTCGGCACCGGGCACAGTCCCTACACTCGAGGGACTGTCCCCTTCCAATCGTTGAACGAGCGCACGGCGTTCCAGGTCCACAAGATGCGCCAGGACCGATCCGCCCGCCGCGGCGACCAGGCGCGGATCAAGCCCCGGATAAGCGTTGGCGACGATGTCCGGAATGTCGCGCGGCCTTTCGGAAACGAGCTTCAGGATCTGCTTCTCGCGCTGCATCCGGTGCCCCATCAGATGCCGCACATATTGTCCCGGATTGGTCACCGCGGGCCCGTGCGCGGGATAATAGATACGGTCTTTGCGCTGTCTCAGCCTGTCGAGGCTCGCCATGTACGCGGCCATGTCTCCATCGGGCGGAACCACGACGGTGGTCGACCAGCCCATCACGTGATCGCCGGTGATGAGCGCGTCATTGTAGGCATAGCAAAGATGGTTCGACGTGTGCCCCGGCGTCGCGACCGCTTTGATCCGCGCCCCGTCGATCAGAAGCTCCTCGCCGTCGGCCAGCACCCGGTCGGGAGAATAATCGCCGTCGAAGGCTGCATCCGCGCGCGGTCCGACGGTTTCGAGCGCGAGCGGAGCGCAACCGATGATCGGCGCACCCGTCCGCTCGGCGAGCGGTCTTGCCGCCGGGCTGTGATCGCGGTGCGTGTGAGTGCACATGATCGCAACGACCGAGCGTCCTCCTATGGCAGCTTCCAGGGCATCGAGATGCTCGGGCAGGTCGGGGCCAGGATCGACCACGGCGACTTCACGATTCCCGACAACATATGTCTGCGTGCCGTAATAAGTGAAGGCGGACGGATTGTGCGCGAGCACGCGCGCGATGCCGTCCTCGAGCTGCTCGAGTTTTGCATAAGGGGCGTCCACCGCAGCGCTCTGCCACGGCAATGGGCCCGAGGCTAGCAGCGCAGCAAATAGGGCCCGAGAGTATCGACGACCTGTCCGGTCGACTGGGCGGACGTACGGCGAACGATCTGGATCTCGACCTTGCTTTCGACGACGCCCGCGCAAACTTCGCGCGGCAGGGCGATCTTCTCCGCTTTTCCACGCTGGAGCTGGGCGAGGTCAACTTCCGCGCGCATGTCGCCGCGGCGCATGAAACGCAGCGCTGTCCCGGATGGCACCGCTTCGGCGGCCTTCACCGTCAGGACCGTCTCCCGTTCTAGAGAGTCGCAATTTGCCGGTGCCGTGAAGTCAGCCGGATTGAAGCATTGGATCTTGAGCTGCGGCTTGGCGAGCAGCGGCAAAGACGCAGCGACCGTGGCGGAGGTCGCGACCTTCGGCGCCGGAAGCGGCGGAAGCGTGGAATATTCGATTGGAGGCGCCGGATTGGCAGCGACGACCGGTGCGGGCGCCGGCAAGGGCGGAAGAGCCGAATATTCGACGGGAGCTGCCGGCAGGTCTGTCGATGCGACCCCGATGTCGGGCGACGGCGCGGTTTCGACCTTGCCTCCCGCTTTCACGATCTCATCCTTGATCGCCTCGATAGCCTGGGTCTTCGAATCTGCCGAGAAGCCCGGCACGGCTTCGATCTTCGCGATCGCGTCCTTCAGCGTCGCGACCCATTGCGCATCGGTCTGGCCCGCCTCGCCGCACAAATGGATTCGCGAGAGGCGCTTCTTGCCGTTCACTTCGCGGGCAATCGCCGTCTCGAACTGGCGTCCGGCGCAGCGCTGCTCGAAGGCCTTGGCTTCGGCGGTCGGGCTTGCATCCGGCGCGGCTGCGGCGGCTGCCTGGGCTGCGCCGAGCGCGGATGCGAGCAGCAGGATCATCGAGCAAATTCCTCCCCTGAATCCCGGAGCTTGTCCAGCAGGTCAGTTGAACTGGCGTTGAATGTCAGGCGCGAACGAACGGGATGCGCGAATTCGCCGCGGCGATGGCGCCCTGCTCCCGGCGACGAGCAAATGCGCTCGGATAGACCCGCGTGAAGAGCGCCTCCATGCTGCGATCCCAGCTGAACTGAAGCGCATGGTCTCGAGCGCGCTCGGCCATTGCGCCGCGGTCTTCGTTCCACAAGGCGAGGATGTTCCTCGCCATCGCCGCGGAATCGCCGACCGGGCCCAGGCGGCCGACCTCATCTGTCACGCGATCGAGCATCGCACCCGCCGCCACACCGGCGACCGGCAGGCCCGAAGCCTGCGCTTCCACGATCGATATGCCGAAGGTCTCGTCGGCCATGCCGGACGCGTAGATGTCCGCGCTCGCGAGCCACCTCGCCAATTCCGCGCGGTTCTTCACATAGCCAGGGAGGATGATTCGGTCGTCGCCGAGTGCGGCAATCTCTGCTTTGAGCGGACCTTCGCCAAGCAATGCGAGACGCGCCCCCAGGCCCTCGGGCAATTGGCGGAAGGCCTCAACAACGACGTCGGGTTTCTTCTCTCCGTCGAGGCGCCCCACGTAGATGAGCAACGGCTGTTCATCGGTCAGCCCGAGTTTGCGGCGAAGTTGTGGATCGCGGCGGGTTGGACCGAATTCGCCGACTTCGACTCCAAGCGGAACGATTTCGGGCCTGCCGATCCCGAGCGAGCGGAGCTTGGCTGCGCCGCCATTCTCGCTCAACGTATAAATGCTGTCGAAGCGGCGATAGAGCGCACCACAATAGGAATAGCAGATTCGGCTGGCGAGGCCGGCAAGCGGCTTCCCGATCACCCTGGAAAAGGGCCGCTCGACATAGACCGTCGGAAAATCCGTCATGTAGGCGGCGACCACCGCCGTGTCGGGGAAGCGCTTGCGATGGGCGAGCGCCGCCCACGGCAGATTATACGCGTCCTGGCATTCGATCAGGTCCGGGCGAAAGCGCTCCAGTATCGCGCGGACCGCGGTGTTGCGCAGCAGGAGCCGGTAGTTGGGACTGCCGGGAACGCGTGGCGAGCGGACGGTCACGGTGGTGGCGCGGCCATCTTCGATCACTTCGTCGCGAGCGCCGGGAATGATCATCAAATGATTATGGGGTGTCGCATCGAGGACGTGCCGGCGCTTGTGGAGCAGGTAAGTCCGAACGCCGCCGCCGACCTCGGACCAGCTCTGGGTCAGGTCGCAGAACAGTTTCGGACCGCCACGCGGCGGTTCAAGCTTGGGATCGTCACGGCTCATCGGCCAGTCCAACGAACGGCTCCCGCGCATGGCGCATTCTGTCGGAAAATTTTACGCACCGCGTCTGTTCCCCTCTGGCGGTCTGCTCAATAATTGGCTAAAAACTGCCGTTTACTCAGTTTGGCACGCCGATTGCTACAATTATCGCGTCCACTTGGTTCCACGCCAATGAAGGGACGGTTCGAAGGGTTCTCTGGTCCCCGACGATCCGTCCCTTCCTCGTTTCAGGCCTCCGCCCCAAGCATTTGCTGGAGCTCGCCGCTCTCGAACATCTCCATCATGATGTCCGAACCGCCGACGAATTCGCCCTTCACATAAAGCTGCGGGATGGTCGGCCAGTCGCTATATTCCTTGATGCCCTGGCGGATTTCCGGATCCTGCAGGACGTCGACCGTCTCATACTTGGTTCCAAGCCGGTCGAGGATCGCGATCGCGCGGCTCGAAAAGCCGCACTGCGGGAAGAGCGCCGTGCCCTTCATGAAAAGGACGACGTCGTTCGAACCGACGATGTCGGCAATACGGGCTTTTGGGTCACTCACTGATTGTCTCCTGCGGCACCGCGGTCTCGAGCTGCAGTGCGTGAAGCTCTCCCCCTACTCGCCCCCCAAGCGCGGAATAGACCGCCTGGTGCTGCCTGATCCGGCTCAGCCCTTCAAAGCTGCGGCTGACAACACGTGCGGCATAATGGTCGCCGTCTCCGGCAAGATCGCGAATGGTCACTTCGGAGTCCGGAATGGCCGCCTTGATCAGCCGTTCGATCTCGGATGCAGCCATCGGCATCAGATATTCGTCGCCTCGATGATCTGGCGGCGCGCCTCGATCTCCTTGTTGCGCATCGCATCCATGACGATCGACTCATCGCAATCGAGCCCGGCCGCCGTCAGGTCGCCCAGCACCTTGCGGATCACGTCATGCTCGCCGGCCTCTTCGAAATCCGAGCGGACCACGTCCTTGGCGTAGGATTCCGTTTCAGCCGCACTGAGGCCCATGCGCCGGGCGGCCCATTCGCCGAGCAGCCGGTTGCGCCGGGCAATAATGCGAAACTTCATCTCCTCGTCATGAGCAAACTTCGCTTCGAATGCGCGCTCACGGTCGTCGAATTGCGTCATGTGTTCCCCGATGTGATTTCGTGGGCGAGATAGGGCGGGAGGGCGCCGGAGGCAACGCGCTAGCGTCGACCGTGCCACCAGCGGAACGCGACCAGGACGAGCCCGCAGGCGATCGTGTCGGTGAGCCAGTCGAGCGGATCACTGTCGCGATGCAGCGCCGGAATCGCCTGAACGACTTCGATAAAGGCGCCGAACAGCGACAGCCCCAGGAGCAATTTCAGCGCCGAGGTCTTCCGATAAGCCCAGTCCCCGAGAAAGCCGAGCACTGCGAAGGCAACGGCATGCTGGACCTTGTCCGACGGAGATCCGGGCAGCTCGGGGGGATGAGGCAATACCCCCATCACGAAAGCGAAGGCTGCCGCTGCCCAGAACAGCATTCGGCGCACGGCGACATTGTTCAAATTGTTACCACGAGCTTGCCGATCGCCTTGCGGTCGCGAAGTGCCGCGATGGCGTCGCCGCCGCGTTCCAGCGGAAATGTCGCGCTGATCTTCGGTGCGATCTTCCCCTCCGCCCACCAGCGGAAGAGTTGCGCGACATGGGCCGCGTTACGGTCGGGGTCGTGTGCGACGAACGCGCCCCAGAAGACGCCGCAGACGTCGCAGCTTTTGAGCAAGGTGAGGTTGAGCGGAAGCCTGGCGATGCCCGCCGGAAAGCCGACGACCAAAAAGCGTCCTTCCCAGGCGATGCTGCGCAGCGCCGCCTCGCTGTAGGCGCCGCCGACAGGATCGAGAATCACGTGCGCTCCCTCGGGTCCCACTCCGTCCTTGAACGATTGCGACAAGGCCTTCGGATCAAGCTCGCCCGCCGGGTAGATGATCGTCGCGTCGGCGCCAGCATCCAGCGCGGCCTTCGCCTTTTCTTCGGAAGAAACCGCCGCGATCACGCGCGCACCAAGCGCCTTGCCGATCTCGACCGCCGCGATTCCGACTCCGCCGGCCGCGCCGAGCACCAGCAGGGTCTGCCCAGCCTGCAGCCGGCCACGGTCGACGAGCGCGTGGATCGCGGTTGCGTAGGTGAGAAGCAGCGCCGATCCTTCCTCGAAGCTTCGATCAGCTGGGAGCGGGATCGCGCGACTTGCCGGAATGGCGATCTTTTCCACCAGCCCCCCGAATCCCGTCGCCGCGATCAGGCGATCTCCGGGCGACCAGCCGCTGACGCCGTCGCCGGCTGCGATCACCTCGCCCGCGATCTCGCTCCCGGGAGCGAACGGCCGCGGGGGTTTCAGCTGATATTTGTCTTCAATGATCAATACGTCGGGATAATTGATCGCGCAGGCGCGCACCCGGACGAGCAGCTCGCCCGGTCCCGGCGTCGGATCGGGCAGTTCGTCGAGCCGCAGCGTCTCGGGGCCACCGGGCTCATGGGAAAGAAGTGCGCGGATCAACGCCTCTTACTCGTCATTCCCGCGGCCGTGGTCATTCGACGTAATGCGCCGTCGTCTTTTCGCGGACTTCCTCGGCGGTCACTCCCGGCGCCAGTTCGATCAGCTTGAACGCGCTGTCGTGATCCGGCCGGTGGAACACGGCAAGGTCGGTGATGATCATGTCGATGACGTTCTTGCCGGTCAGCGGAAGGGTGCATTCCGGGATGAACTTGGCGTCGCCGTTCTTGGACGTGTGTTCCATCACGACGATGATCTTCTTGACCCCGGCGACGAGGTCCATCGCGCCGCCCATTCCCTTGATCATCTTGCCCGGGATCATCCAGTTGGCGATGTCGCCCTTTTCGCTGACCTCCATCGCCCCGAGCACGGCAAGATCGATGTGGCCGCCGCGGATCATCGCGAAGCTGTCGGAAGAAGAGAAATAGGAAGATGAGGGCAGCTGGCTGATCGTCTGCTTGCCGGCATTGATCAGGTCCGGATCGACCTCGTCCTCATAGGGGAACGGCCCGATGCCGAGCATCCCGTTCTCGCTCTGCAGGGTAACCTCCATCCCCTCGGGGATGTTGTTGGCGACCAGGGTCGGAATGCCGATGCCGAGATTGACATAATAGCCGTCGCGCAGCTCCTTAGCGGCCCGCGCGGCCATCTGGTTGCGGTCCCAGGGCATCAGTGATTTCCTCCTTGCGGGTCGGACCAGCGGCGGTCCGCCGGAAAGATGTCGTCGAGCGTGCCGCGCAGGCCCGGCCCGTAGACCGGATTCGGCAGGATGAACCAGCCTTTCCCCCACATGTCCCTGATCGGCGGCTCGGTCGCATAATGGCGGCGCTGCTGCACGCCGAGCGTGCGCGCGTTGAACAGATCGGAGAAGTCGCCGAGCTGATCGCCGGCCATGGCGATCACGCAATAGCGCCCGGCGATCGCGGCGCGGCGCGGATCCTTGGCGCTGCCGGGCGCGACATCGCCCTGCAGCCAGAGCGTCTGGCCGTGAACCGCCGGGCCGAGATCGGCGTCGTTCAGCGCCGCCTCGGTCGCCGCTGCATTGGCGGCCAGCCGGTTCGAGTTGAAGATCACGGTGACGTCGTAATGGCGGATCGACTCCAGCGCATTGACCGCACCGGGCATCGGCAGCACCGCACGCGCGCCGGTCCGTTCCCAGCGGTTCCAGCGCTGCTGGTCATAGGCACGGCCCGGATGGGTGGCGTCGTCAAATTCATAGCCGAGATTCTGCAGCGCAGTCTCGTCGACGTCGAGGATGACTGCCATCGGCTTGTCGCCGCAGGGCACCATATTCGGGGAGTCGAGTGTCGAGTCCGCTGTGAATACAACGGAATCGTGCGGACGGTGCTCAGCCTGGTAGACGACATAATCGTGGAAGGCCGTATAGGCCTGCTGGCTCGCCGCCCCCGCTTCACCCGAGCCGTAGAGCCACTGCATGCCGGCAGGCGGATTGGGCACCGCCGGAGGGGGGGACGCGACCGGCGCGGGTACGGGTGCGGCGACCGGCACCTGCGCCGTAGCGCAGCCCGCCAGCAGGATCGAGGCGATCGCG
>DATLOY010000100.1:0-5690 GCA_035536015.1 Sphingomicrobium sp. | reverse complement strand
GTCACTCCGCCGCCTCCTTGTGCTGGACGCCGGCCACAAGCTCCTCGGAGCAGCGGCGCATCGTCGGGCTCGCGCGACAGATGGCGTTGGTCAGGTAGAAGTCCGCGATCGCATAGCGGATCGGTCCTTCGGCCTTCGACGTGAGCCTGGGGGGAGACCATTTGAGGTCGATCAGACCCTCACGGCCGAGCTGGGGATGCTCGGCAACCATCGCCGCGCGGAGCTCAGCGAAATTGTCGAACGGGAGCTTCCTGCCCGCCAGCTCACTGACCGCTCGCAAAATCGACCAATCCTCGCGAGCTTCGCCTGGCGGGAAGACCGCACGCTCGGCCCGCTGCACGCGGCCTTCGGTGTTGACGTAAGTGCCGTGCTTCTCGGCATAGGTCGCACCCGGAAGCACCAGGTCGGCCTGTTTGGCGCCATTGTCGCCGTGGTGGCCGATGTAGACCTTGAATGCGCGGTCGAAGCGGTCTGCCGGCATTTCATCCGCGCCGAGCAGAAGCACAAGCTCCGGCTTCGCCGCCTCGAGGTCCGCGATTCCGCCTTTTTGCGCATAACCGAGCACCAGCGAGGCCATGCGGGACGCCGAGGTGTGGAGGACATTGAAACCGTTCCAGCCGTCCTTGATCAGGCCGAGCGGTCCGACGAGCGCCAGGGCCGCTCCGAGCCCGCCCGCCGCCAATGCGCCCGGTCCGACGATCACCGCCGGTCGCTCCGCCTTCGCGAAAGCATCAGAAACCGGCTTGGGAAGATCGGCCAGGAGCTTCAGATCATTGCCGATCCACTCGACCTTCATGCCGAGATCGATCTCCGGACCGATGGCGAAGACCCTGCCGCCCTTGCGCGCGATCTTGCGTACCCGGGTCGCGATCAGGGGCGCTTCCCACCGGATGTTCGAGCCGACGATCAGGACGGCATCAGCGGTTTCGATGCCGGCGATCGTCGAGTTGAATGCGACCGCGCTTAGGCTGCTGACATCATAGGTCAGGCCCGTCTGCCGGCCTTCGAGCAGAGTCGAGCCCTGCCCTTCGAGCAGCTTCTTCGCCGCATACATCGTCTCGGCATCGAGCAGGTCGCCCGCGATCGCTGCGACCTTGCTTCCCGCCTTCTTCAGGCGCTTGGCGAACAGCTCGAGCGCAACCGTCCAGCTCGCCTGCCTGAGCTTGCCCTTTTCGCGCACCCAAGGCCGGTCGAGGCGATTGCGGACGAGCGCATCGACGTGATGCCGCGTCTTGTCGCTGATCCACTCCTCGTTGACGTCCTCGTTGACCCGCGGGAGCACACGCATGACCTGGCGCTGGCGCGTATCGAGCCGGATGTTCGACCCAACCGCATCCATGACATCGATTCCTGGAACCCGCCTGAGCTCCCACGACCGCATCTCGAAGCTGATCGGTTTCTGCAGCAGCGCGCCGACCGGGCAGACATCCGCCAGATTGCCCGCGAGTTCGCTCGACACCGTCCGTTCGAGGTAAGTGGTGATTTGCGAATCCTCGCCGCGGTAGAGCATCCCAATCTCGGGCACGCCCGCCACTTCCTCGGCGAAGCGTATGCAGCGCGTGCACTGGATGCAGCGGTTCATCGAAGTCTTGATGATCGGCCCGAAATATTTGTCGTCGACGGCGCGCTTATTCTCTTCGTAGCGGGTGAAGCTGCGCCCATAGGCCATCGCCTGGTCCTGGAGGTCGCATTCGCCGCCCTGGTCGCAGATCGGGCAGTCGAGCGGGTGGTTGATGAGCAGGAACTCCATCACCCCTTCGCGCGCCTTCTTCACCATCGGCGTGTCGGTACGGATCGCCTGGCCGTCGGCGGCAGGCAAAGCGCAGCTCGCCTGCGGCTTGGGCGGCCCAGGCGCGACCTCGACCAGGCACATGCGGCAATTGCCGGCGATCGAGAGCCGCTCGTGGTAGCAGAAGCGCGGGATCTCCTTGCCGGCAAGCTCGCACGCCTGCAGCACGGTCGCGCCCTGCGGGACCTCTAGTTCAACGCCGTCGACGGTAACCTTGGGCATTTATCTCGGCGTCTCCACGATCTCGGAATAGGACAGGGTCGGCGCGTTGACGCGCTGATAGAGCGCGTCGGCCAAAGCGGCGCGCACCTGGCGGTGCGTCGCATTGATCTGCACGTCCTTGGGCAGGCAGGCGTCAACGCTGGGCTCCAGCGCCTTCAGGGCCGAATCCTCGCCCGCGCTTTCGGGCGGCTGCTCCAGCAACGCGAGAATCCCTGCGGGATTGGTGTCGGCAATGCATGCACCCATCTCGTCGACGACCTGCGCACGTGCAGTGCCGACGAACCACGGGCGGACGTAGATTCTCTGTTGCGGCAATGACGCGAGCGCCCTCGCGGCGGCGGCCGATTTGCGCAGCTCCTGCTCGGCGAAGAGGCCGCGCATCGTGCCCATCGTCATTTTGACGTCTTCATCCTCATCGCCGGGATTGCCGCCGAAGACCTGGCGATAGCAGCCCGATTCGTTGATGAGATTGTAGAAGGCGTGGTCGGCGTCCTGCGCGGTCTTCGCGTTCAGCAGACGGTCCACGTTCCCGGGATGCTTCTGGAAGAGGCAGGCGGCCATCTCGAGCTGTTTGTCGCGTGTGGCGGCGGCCGTTGGCACCGTTGCCGCAGGGGAGAACGCCAATGACAGAAATGCGAACGCGGCAATGCTCTTCATGTCACTCTCCTTCCTTGTCGCGAATGGTGGTGCGATCGATCTGAGTGACTCGCGGACCGCCTCGCTGCACGGCTAGCAGCGCTGTGGCGATGGCCACGATCACGGCCGCGACGATGATGATTTGCGTAGTCGTCACGACGGCTTCCTCGGCGTCGTCACAATTCGCCAGGCCGCGAGCGCGAGCAGCGAACGCAGCGCCGGCTTGTTCACCTCGAGCTTCACGTCCTTTTGCAGGCACTCGCCAAGCACGGGTCCGAGAGGCTTCATGGCTTCGATCTCATCGCGTGTCGCCGGCTTCGTCGCGAGGACCTTCGATGTCACTTCCGGCGCCTTCATCACCGTGCAGAGCGCCATCGCTTCCATCGGACTACGCGCCGCGATGAGTTCGCGACCCGGGTCGTAGGCGAGCCGCCTGGGAAGCTCCGTACCGCTGACATCGGCTTTGAGGATCGCCTCCGCCATAGCGCCGGCGAAAAGCAGGGTTTCCGATCCCAATCTTCCGTCGAAGGGCATGCAGCGATCGTGCCCCCGAATGATCGACCAGAGTTTTTTCTCATAGTCCGGGCTGCGATAATCCATCGAGAGCACCGAACGGACGCCGCGCGGCGTCTGCTGGGCGATGCACGCCCCGTAATTGTGCACGGCCTGGATCGCCAGCGGGTCGGTGTTGCTCGCGGCAGCAGCAGCGAAGGCGAGGAGGAATGCGAGGCTCATTCGGCCGCCTCCAGCATCTGCTTGCCGGTGCGCTCTGCGATGCGGCGCTCAAGCTCGGGCCGGAAATGGCGCACCAGCCCCTGGATCGGCCAGGCGGCGGCGTCGCCGAGCGCGCAAATCGTGTGCCCTTCGACCTGCTTGGTGACGTCGATCAGCTTGTCGATGTCCTCGACCTCGGCATCGCCGACGCGGAGGCGTTCCATCATCCGCCACATCCAGCCGGTGCCTTCGCGGCACGGCGTGCACTGGCCGCAGCTCTCATGCTTGTAGAAATAGCTGATGCGGCTGATCGCACGGACGATGTCCGTCGACTTGTCCATGACGATGACGGCTGCCGTGCCGAGGCCGGATCCCAAGGCCTTGAGGCCGTCGAAGTCCATCGGTGCGTCCATGATCTCGGCAGCCGGAACCAGGGGCACGGACGACCCGCCCGGGATGACGGCAAGCAGATTGTCCCAGCCGCCGCGAATCCCGCCCGCGTGGCGGTCGATCAGCTCGCGGAAGCCAATCCCCATCGTTTCCTCGACGGTGCATGGGCAGTTCACATGCCCGCTGATCTGGAACAGCTTGGTACCTTCATTCTTCGGATTGCCGAAGCCCGCGAACCATGCCGAGCCGCGCCGAAGGATCGTCGGGACGACCGCGAGGCTCTCCACATTGTTAACCGTGGTGGGACAGCCGTAGAGGCCGGCGCCGGCCGGGAACGGCGGCTTGAGGCGTGGCTTGCCCTGATTGCCCTCAAGGCTCTCGAGCATCGCCATTTCTTCGCCGCATATGTAGGCGCCGGCGCCGCGGTGGACGAACAGGTCGAAGTCATAGCCAGTCCCGCAGGCGTTCTTTCCCAGAAATCCAGCTTCATAAGCTTCGGCAACTGCGCGTCGCAACACCTCGGTTTCACGAATGAATTCGCCGCGGATGTAGATATAGCCGGCCCGCGCCCGCATCGCATAGCCGGCGATCAAGGCGCCCTCGATCAGCTTGTGCGGATCGTGGCGGATGATCTCCCGGTCCTTGCAGCTGCCAGGCTCGGATTCGTCCGCGTTGATGACGAGGAAGTTCGGCTTCCCGGGCTTCGGCTCCTTGGGCATGAAGCTCCACTTCATGCCGGTCGGAAAGCCCGCGCCGCCGCGGCCGCGAAGGCCCGATGCCTTGACCTCGTCGATGATTGCGTCCTGCCCGATCGCAAAGAGCGCCTTGGTATCGTCCCAATCGCCGCGCTGCTGCGCCGCCTTCAGCCACGGCTCCTGGAAGCCGTAGAGGTTGGTGAAAATGCGGTCCTTGTCCGCAAGAGGCCCGGTGTAACCCATCAGCGGATCGCCATTCCGTGAAGACCGCCGCTGACGAAGATCAGGGCAAGGATCAGGATGATCGCGATCAGGCCGAACTTGATCACGCCCTTCAGGAACCGGAACGCCAGGAAGGCGAGCAGAACCGCAACGATGATGGCGAAAATGGTCATTTGAGGCGCTTCTGCCCGTCGATCAGCTTGACGCCCGCGTAGATCACGAGCCCCGCGACCGCGAGGCCGACAAGGAGGCCGATGATCCCCTTAAGGATCTTCCACGCGATCACGATTATCAGGATCGCGACGATGATCTTGACGACGTCCCTCATTGCGCACCCTCCCCGGCCGGGCCGCTGCCCCACTGCGGCCGGTAGTCGTAATTGCGTTCCGCCATCTTCTTGAGCACCGTCGGGCCGCCCTCGGGGCAGCTGGTCTGGCGGTCGATCTGGGGGCCGGGTTTCGGCGTCTGGCCGGCCGCGAGCGCGTCCAGAATCGCGCCCATGCTCTCCTCTGTCAGGTCCTCGTAATTGTCGTCGTTGATCTGGACCATCGGCGCGTTGGCGCAGGCGCCGAGACATTCGACCTCGGTCAATGTGAACAACCCGTCCTCGGTCGTGTGGCCCTTCCTTAGGCCGCGCTTCTTGCACGCGGCGAAGACGTCATCCGATCCACGAAGCATGCAGGGCGTCGTCCCGCACACCTGGACGTGGAACCGGCCGACCGGAGCGAGATTGAACATCGTATAGAAGGTCGCGACCTCGAGCACCCGGACGAACGGCATCGCGAGCTCTTTCCCGACGAACTCCATCACCGGGATCGGCAGCCAGCCCTGCGTTTGGGTTTCGGCCCCAACCTGCCGTTGCGCGAGGTCGAGCAATGGAATCACCGCGGACTTCTGCCGCCCCTCGGGATAGCGGGCGATGATCTCCGCCGCGGCCCTGGCGTTCGCCTCGGTCCAGGCGAAGCCTTCCCACCGCGCGCGCTGTTCGGCGTCGTCGAGGATTGAAGCGGTGCCGGCCATTA
>DATLOY010000099.1:0-2972 GCA_035536015.1 Sphingomicrobium sp. | reverse complement strand
CTCGACGACATATTCCTCGAGCGCGCGGCGAAGGCGCATGATGCAGTCCTCGCGGGTCACTCCATAGACAATGAGCTTGCCGATCATGCTGTCGTAATAAGGCGGGACCTTATAGCCCGTGTAGAGACCGCTATCGACGCGCACATGCATTCCGCCGGGGGCAACGTAATTCTTCACCAGGCCCGGCGATGGAGCGAAAGTCTCCGGATCCTCGGCATTGATGCGGCATTCGATCGCATGGCCGTGGAGATGAACCTGCTCCTGCGTGTGCGAAAGGCCTTCGCCGGCCGCGACCCGGATCTGTTCGCGGACAAGATCGATGTCGCTGATCATCTCGGTCACCGGGTGCTCGACCTGCAGCCGCGTGTTCATCTCGATGAAATAGAATTCGCCGTTCTCGTAGAGGAATTCGATCGTCCCGGCGCCGCGATAGCCCATGTCGCTCATCGCCTTGCGGACGACCTCGCCCATGCGGTGACGCTCTTTCTTCGTGATCGCCGGTGAGGGAGCTTCCTCCAGCACCTTCTGATGGCGGCGCTGCAGCGAGCAATCGCGCTCGCCCAAGTGGATGGCGGCGCCTTCGCCGTCGCCGAACACCTGGAACTCGATGTGGCGCGGATCGGCGAGATATTTTTCCATGTAGACGGTGTCGTCACCGAAGGCGGATCGCGCCTCGGACGCCGCCTGGCTCATCAGGCTGTCGAGCTGCGCTTCGGCCTCGACGACCTTCATTCCACGACCGCCGCCGCCGGAGGCCGCCTTGATCAGGACGGGGTAGCCGATCTCGGCCGCCAGCTCCTGCGCCTGCTTGACGCTGGTGATCGGGCCGTCGGAGCCCGGCACGAGAGGAAGGCCGAGCCCGGCGGCAGTGCGCTTGGCTTCGATCTTGTCGCCCATCAGCCGGATGTGCTCGGGCTTGGGACCCACCCAGATGATGTTGTGGAGCTCGACGATCTCCGCGAACTGCGCGTTCTCGGAGAGGAAGCCGTAGCCGGGGTGGATGGCGTCGGCGTGAACGATTTCGGCGGCGGAAATGATGTTCGGGACGTTCAGGTAGGAATCGGTCGCCGGCGGCGGGCCGATGCAGACGGTCTCGTCGGCAAGGCGGACGTGCATCGCGTCGGCATCGGCAGTCGAATGGACCGCGACCGTCTTGATTCCCATCTCGTGGCAGGCGCGATGAATCCTGAGCGCGATCTCGCCGCGGTTGGCGATCAGCAGCTTCTTGATTTTCATGGAAGCGCGGGCTCGCTAGCCGATGATCACGAGCGGCTGATCGAATTCGACCGGCTGGGCATCGGCAACCATGATTTTCTTGATTACACCGCCCGTGGGCGCGGTGATCGGGTTCATCACCTTCATTGCTTCCACGATCAGCAGGGTATCGCCCGTCTTCACCGCGTCCCCGACCTCGATGAACGGCTTCGCGCCCGGCTCGCCGGAAAGATAGGCTGTACCGACCATCGGCGACTTGATGGTTTCCCCGGCAATCTCCTCCGCCACGGCTTCGCCAGCAGCGACGGGCGGGGCTGCGGCAGGGGCCGCGGGCGCCGGAGCAGCGCTGAACATCGGGGTTGCGCCGGTTGCGGCGTGCCGGGCGACGCGGATCTTCCGATCGCCGTCCTCGACCTCGATCTCGGTCAGCTCATTCGCGTGCAGGAGTTCCGCGAGTTCCTGGACAAGCGCGGCATCGATACGCATCGCACTGTCATCGCTGAGGGCCGCGCCCTTCTTCGATTCGGCCATGTTCGTCCTTGGTTAGTGCAGGCGTGTCCCGAACGGGTTTGCGCTTGCGGGGCCGTCCTCCTATCTCGCCCGGCGATGAGCGACAACCCAACTTTGGCTATTAGCGTTAACGGCGAGCCGCGGCAGGTGTCCGGCGGAATCAGCGTCGCGGCGATGCTGGAGGAGCTCGGACTCGATAGGCGCAAGGTCGCCGTGGAACGAAATCTCGAAGTCATTCCGCGCTCACTTCTTGGCGATGTCGCGGTCGCGAACGGCGATACCTATGAGATCGTGAAGTTCGTCGGAGGCGGTTGAGTGACTGCGCAGCAAGACATCAGCGCCGACACCTGGACCGTCGCAGGGCGGACATTCTCGTCGCGGCTGATCGTCGGGACGGGGAAGTACAAGAGCCTCGAGGAGAATGCGGCCGCGGTCGAGGCGTCCGGGGCGGAAATCGTCACGGTCGCGGTCCGGCGGGTCAACATCTCCGACCCGAACCAGCCGATGCTGACCGATTTCATCGATCCGAAGACGATCACCTACCTTCCGAACACGGCAGGATGCTTCACCGCGGAGGATGCGATCCGAACCTTGCGCCTGGCGCGGGAAGCGGGCGGCTGGAACCTCGTGAAGCTGGAAGTGCTGGGAGAGGCGAAGACGCTCTATCCCGACATGCGCGAGACGCTTCGAGCGACGGAAACCCTCGTCAAGGAAGGGTTCGAGCCGATGGTCTATTGCGTCGACGATCCGATCGCCGCGAAGCAGCTCGAGGAAGCGGGCGCGGTGGCGATCATGCCTTTGGGCGCGCCGATCGGATCGGGCCTCGGGATCCAGAACCGAGTGACGATCCGCCTAATCGTCGAAGGTGCGGGCGTTCCGGTGCTTGTCGATGCCGGAGTGGGCACGGCCAGCGACGCGGCCCAGGCGATGGAGCTTGGCTGCGACGGAGTGCTGATGAATACCGCCATCGCCGAGGCGAAGGAGCCGGTGCTGATGGCTCGGGCGATGAAGCAGGCCGTCGAGGCGGGACGGCTCGCCTATCTTGCGGGACGCATGCAGAAGCGCCGCTACGCCGATCCGTCGAGCCCGTTGGCGGGACTCATTTAGTCGAGGTTACGATGTGCGCCGAAAGGCGCGAGTCGAGCCGGCCGTTGACGTCAAGGCGATTGAGCGCATGTGTCGTCGCGATGATTGCGGAATCCACTCCGTCTGGATCGCGCTCCTCGATCTCATTGCGCAGCGGGCTG
>DATLOY010000098.1:0-12292 GCA_035536015.1 Sphingomicrobium sp. | reverse complement strand
CACTACGGCCTGGAAAGGCGCAGCTTCGTGCTTCAGCCGCTCGCAGCCATCGCCCCAAGCTGGCGAATTCGTGGCGCTCTAACCGCACGTCATCTCGCGCACCGCCTTGCCCGCCGCGCGCCGCACGGCTAACCGCCGCCTCAAGTGGGCCCATAGCTCAGTCGGTAGAGCAACTGACTTTTAATCAGTAGGTCGCTGGTTCGAATCCAGCTGGGCTCACCAGTTCGCGTTGAACGGTCGATTGCGGCCTGAAATGTTGGGAGTGCTGGCCTGGATGCTGCGGCGCGACGAAACTCGTCGAAGATGGCCGCTGAATCAAATCAGGCGTCAGATCTACCCCCTCGTGCCAGTCGTTGCGGTGTTGGGCCTCATCGCAAGCCTGCTCGAGGGCGCGGGCGTCGGCCTCCTGATACCTCTTTTGTCAGTTTTGCTGGCCAAAGATCCGTCCGCCGGACTGTCCGGACCGCTGCGCGCACTGGCTCACATGTTTGGCGGCTATGATCCTGAAGCCCGTGCGATCCTGCTCGGAACGGCGATCCTCGCCCTCGTCGTACTGAAGGGGCTGGTTCAGATCGCCAACCAGAGCCTGCTCGGTTCGATCCAGGCCCGAATAGGACGAGAGATCCGGAGCGGCATGGCCCGCAGCCTGCTTGCCGTGGATTACCCCTTCTTCCTGCACCAGGATTCGGCGCGCCTGACTCGCGTCGTGTCCACTGACAGCTGGTTCGTCGTTCAAGCCGCTCGATCGGTCCTGGACCTCATTCCAGCGGTGGCGGGACTCCTCGTCTTTGCGGCGCTCCTGGCCCTGCTCAACCTCAAGCTGTTCCTGATCATCGTCCTGGGCGGCGCATTGGTACAGGGGCTGATTTATCTCTTTGAGCGACGGCAGCGATGGTTGAGCTTCGAGCTGACCGAGAGCAACCGCCTGCTGTGGCAGCGGATGCTCACCCTTTTGCAAGCTCCGCGCGTCATCCGCCTTTTCGGCCAGGAACGACGCGAACAGGAAAGAGCCGACTCCGCCATAGAGCGGGTGCGATGGAGCGTTCGAACCGCGAATTACGTCAATGCGATAGCGCACCCTGCTGTCGATGCGCTCGTCGCCCTGCTCTTCCTGACCGTGCTTCTCGCCGGTTACTGGAATGGCATGTCCGTGCCCGCGATCACGGCATTCCTGCTGCTCCTGACACGGGCTCAGCCGCACGCGAAGGCAATCGCCAGCGCTCGCCTGGGAATAGCCTCATTCCAGAGCTCCGTCCGCGAGGTCGATTGGCTTCTTTTGCAAGCCAATGCGGCCCCGGATAAAAACGTGGCCTCGGAAGGCGCGAGGCTAGATCGACCGATTTCGTTCGAAAATGTGAGTTTTGTCTATCCCAACGGGAGCTCCGGGCTGGACAGCGTAACGCTCACGATTGAGCCCGGAATTGCAACGGCTCTGATCGGCCAATCAGGGTCGGGCAAGACGACGCTGGTCAATTTGCTGTGCCGCTTATTCGAACCTCAAAGCGGGCAAATTCGGTTGGGAGCCGACAGCATCTCTCAATACGACGTGGCCGGCTGGCGCAAACATATCGCCGTTGCGGGACAGGACACGGATCTCGTCACCGGAACGGTTGCCGAAAATATCGCCTACGGCAGACCCGATGCACACTTCGAAGAGATCGAAGCCGTCGCTCGCGCGGTCGGAGCGGACACCTTCATCGATGCTCTTCCGCAAGGATATGACACGCTCGTCGGTCCGCAGGGCCTCAATCTTTCGGGCGGCCAGCGGCAACGGATTGGCGTAGCCCGCGCGCTCCTCCTGAATCCGGATCTTCTCATCCTGGACGAGGCGGTCAGCGCGGTGGACGCCTTGTCGGACCTCGAAATCGTCAGGCTTGCGAGTGAGCACCGCTTCTTCCGCACGTTGTTGATCATCAGCCATCGCAAAACCACCATTTCCGCTTGCGAGCGTGGAATCGTATTGAACGATGGCAGGGTGGCCGAGGCGGGACGGCTCGAGGACCTCGCCTATTTCAGGTCGATGGCCGGATCTCCGGCCGCAATGGTCGATCAATGACGTTGGCCACGGAAATCAGAAAGCATTCCGGGAACCGCGCGGCCGACCGCGCTAAATGGCCGTCATTCTCGATTGTCGTTCCGACGTACCAACGAAGGGATGTCGTCTTCGAGGCCGTTCGCGCCCTGTGCCGGCTCGAATATGACGGCAAGTTAGAGATTATCGTCGTGGTCGACGGGTCCACGGACGGCACGCGCGAGGCTTTGGCGACGATCAAGTCTCCATACGAGGTCACGGTCGTCGAGCAGCCGAACCGCGGCTCCTCCGACGCGCGCAATCGCGGTGCAGCGCTCGCCCGGCACATGATCATCCTGTTTCTCGACGACGACATGATCGTCCAACCGGATCTGCTTCGGGAGCATGCTCAGCTGTACCGCAATGGTGCCGATGCGGTGATCGGCGACACGCCCATAGATGAGCGTTCGACCGCCGGATTTCTCGCCGATAGCGTTGCGAGGTGGATTTCATCCGAACGAGTCCAGAATCCTCTCTCGCCATTCGACATCTTCACGGGGCAGCTTTCAGTTCGTCGTTCGGTCTTCGAGCAGCTAGGCGGCTTCGACGTTGCACTGACGGCTGGGCCGGCATTTGGGAATGAGGACGCCGACTTCGGGGCGAGACTGCTGTCCCGCTACGACGTGCGGCACAATCCAGCCGCGGTGAGCCGCCAGATTTATGTCGTGGAACCGCGCGAATATATGGACCGGGCGGCGCGAGCGGTCGCCGCAGACCTTCAGTTCATTCGAAAGTACCCCGGGCTCGCCCGTGAGTTGTTCGACCGAAAGGGCATCCACCGCCCACTGACGAAATGGGTGTATTTGCCGCTTACGCGGATTCCCTTCGCGGCGAGACTCATCTCGAAGACTGCGGTTCGCTTGGCCGACTGGGCCCTCGCAACCAGGTTCCGATCGAACCGCGTGATCGCGCGGTTCTTTTCCGGGGCCCGTTCGGTCGCTTACTGGTCGGAGCTTCGAGCGGGGGGCTGGCTTCCATTCTCCGACAAGCTTCTGGTCCTTTGCTATCATGCGATCGAGGATCAATCCGATGATCCGGTGCTGGCCTCCTACGGGGTTTCTCCCGCGCAGTTCGCCAAACAACTCGATTCCTTGGTCGATCGCGGATTCTCATTCATCACCCCGTCCCAGCTCGATGCCTTTCTGCGATCGCAGGGGCCACTGCCGCGCCGGCCAGTGCTGCTGACCTTCGACGACGGCTATGCACACCTCCTTGGTCTTGCGCGCGACTTGCTTCTGCCACGGAAAATAGAAGCACTGGCATTCGTCGTGACCGACGCCGCCAGCAATGAATGGGACCGGGCGTACGGCGCGCGCCCGGCCGCGTTGCTCTCGCCCGAGCAATGGAAAGAGATCGCGTCGCTCGGCGTCGAGATCGGCTCGCATTCCCGCTCGCATCGCGAGATGCCGTTGCTCTCATCCAAGGACCGTGAGGCCGAGGTCCTGGAATCCTCTGCCGACCTGGTGGCGGGCGGCCTGCCTCCTCCCCGGTTTTTTGCGTATCCCTACGGGGCGCTAGACGAGGGATCGAAATCGTCCGTCAGGAATGCTGGCTTCGTGGCTGCATTCGGCCTCAAACAAAGTTGGCTCAGCCGGGTCAGCGATCGGTTCGACCTTCCGCGGGTCATTATTCTCTCGACCGATAAAGGATGGAGGTTCTGGTTCAAGACGGCACTGCCGGCCGTCTATAATCTTGGACCGCGTGGTCGACGGCTGCTTGGCGCCATGCTTCGGACAGTTCGACGTGGTTGAAATTGGTGCGTGGCGTAGGCTTCAGGAACAGCGTTTCCCGGAACTGCTCTTCGATTGCGGGAACAATAAGGACCCCGGCGTGATCTACGGCCCGGACCTGCGCGACTGGTCCCATAAAGCGACGACGCCGGATCAATACCGCATGGAACGTTATATCGATCGCTTCGATCTGAGGCAGAAGCGGATCCTTCACGTCGGCATCGGCAATTCCGGCTTCGCAAAGCGATTTCATCGCCGAGTGCAGGAGATCGTCGGCACGACGATCGACGAACCGGAGTTAAGGGTCGCTCGCGAATATCGCTACGGTAACTATTCGGTCCTGGTGCACAACAAATATACCGGGTCCAGCGATTCGATCCGCGGCCAGTTCGATCTCATTCTCGATAACAATCCCACGAGCCCGTGCTGCTGCATTCGACATCTCGGCGAAATGTTCGGATTTTATACCAGCATCCTGAAGGAGCGCGGCCAGATCGTAACTGACCGGATGGGCCTGGGCTGGGTCGCGCCAGGGAGCCCTCGCCGCTGGGGTTTTGACTTCGACGATCTAGCAGCTGTTGCTGCTGTTGCAGGCCTTCAAACCTACCGGGTCAACCGGGATGTCTACGTCATGTCGCGGTCGGCGCCGGCGCGGCCGGGCTACGTTTCGCTGTCACAACATCTTGCGCGGCGTGCGGGCACGTTTCTCGCCAAGATTCCGACCAGGGGTCCTCGGAAACTCGGCGACCTCGTCCGTGAATTGATCAAATGAGCGTCGGCTGCGTTGCTGCTTTCGGCCGGGTTATCGAGAGCGATCAAGGATGGGCATGCATATGAATGCGCAGCGTCGAATACCGAACCTGTTCATCGTCGGCGCACCCAAATGCGGCACCACCGCGTGGTTCGAGTATTTGAGCAGCCACCCCGACATATTTTTCCCGTCGACGAAGGAAGACTGCTTTTTCGCCCACGATCTCCCCAAATTCCGGTTCAGCCGCTCCGAAGCGGAATATTTGAAGCTGTTCGCCGAAAGTGGCGCCGCGAGGATCGTTGGCGAGGCGTCCGCAATGTACCTCTTTTCGGAAACCGCCGCGAAGGCGATCAATGACTTCAATCCGGACGCGAAAATCCTGATCTTCCTTCGTGACCAGGAAGAATTCCTCCCTTCGCTCCATAACCAGTTTCTCCGCGAGTTCTCGGAAGAAATCGAGGATTTCGAAACCGTTTGGAAGCTGTCCGGTCGACGTCCGCGAGAGACCATCCCTGCCACCTGTCTGGAACCCCGAACACTTGATTATGCGGCCATGGGCGGGTTTGCCGAGCAGGTGAAGCGCTACCTGGACCTGTTCCCCTCCGATCAGGTTCGAGTCATCCGTTTCCGGGACTGGATCGCGGATCCGCGAGCCGCTTACCTCGAAATTCTCGAGTTCCTTGGACTGGAGGACGACGGGCGCACCCAATTTCCGAAGGTCAATCGAGGGACGACATACGTTTCGCGCGGCTTGGTCCGCTTCATTCTCTACCCGCCACTTTTAGCGCGAAAGGTAGCACGTCTGATCAAGCGAATGGCGGGCCTGGAAGGCCGCAATATCTATCCGGCGGTCCATAAGACCGTCGGCCTGCTTTCTGCCCCGGGATATAAAAATCAGATCAGCCCAGAACTCCGCGAAGAGATCCGGCGTTATTACGATGATGACAATCGCCGGCTCAATGACCTGCTTCGGCGCGCCTCGGAAGTGTCCGTTGCGGAGCCGATCCGACGCCGCATCATCGACTTTTCGAGATAGTCCATTTAATCCATCGGTCTTAGTAAAAGTAGCCGGATCTGAATGTTAGCTGCGAAGACACCGAAGGTGAGCGTCGTGATGCCCGTTCACAACGCGCTCCCGTATCTTGATGCCGCTGTGGAGAGCGTCCTCGCTCAAACCTATGAGGCTTTCGAGTTCTTGATCCTCGACGATGCTTCCAGCGACGGCTCGACAGAGCGCCTGCGGGAATGGGCGCTTCGCGATTCACGCATTCGGCTCCTTCAATCGCCGATCCAATTGGGGCCCGCCCTCAGCTCGCAAAAGGTCGCGAAAGCGGCGTCGGCACCGATCGTGGCTCGAATGGATGCCGATGACATTTCACATCCTGACAGGCTCCGCGAAGGGATTTCCGTCTTCGAGAGTCATCCGGACGCGGGCGTAGTCGCCTGCCTTTGTGATTTCATCGATGTGAAGGGACGAATGCTCCGCAGTTCCGAACGCTGGAGGCTCGCGCGGCGATCGCCTTTCGTTCCGTTCGCGCATGGCGCCATGATGTATCGTCGGGACGTCTTCGATAAAGTTGGAGGTTACCGACGCGAGTGCGAATATTGGGAAGATCAGGATCTCGTCGCTCGAATGGCCGGAGCCGCGCCCGTTATGGTGATCCCGCGTGCTCTCTACGAGGTCCGATTGTCGCCGACGAGCACCCGCGCGGCCTCGGAAGCCTTCAAATTGGAACGTGCTGTGGACCTGATGTTCCACTCGACCGAACGCCTGGCGAGGAATCAGCGGTATGAGGACCTGCTCGGACCGACGCGCAGCCAGCGGGACAAAGTTGATCCACGGGTTTTCATTTCGCTGGGGTCGCAACTGCTGTGGGCCGGCGGCAAGCCCAGGTTTTTCAGGCGACTCTTGAAGCGCGGACGGCTTTCATTCGATTTCCATAGCATGACAGCTCTGATCTGGACCGCCTGGGCATCGCTTGAACCGATATCGCTGCGCGCATTTCTCCGGTCCCTCGTCGTGACGAGGAATATCTTTGCATCCCTCAAAGTTCGATCCGAAGACCCCGTGCAATGGATTGGAGCAAGTGCTTACCGCGACAAGCCGGCGGACTTTGCGGTCGATTACCTTGCGGTCCCCTTACGGCCGCACGCCGCGCCCGCGCCCGTCGTCCGCCATCGCAGCAGGTCGGATCAAGTCGCCTGAGCGCGGCGGCTAACCGACCACAACGTGGCGGGTCGGCCAGAGCTCAGACGGGTCGCCTTGTCGCCGCGGGGGCCCCATCGCCATCAGCCCGAGGCACATTGCGAAGCAGCCGCTGATCGCTGCAGTCCGAAGCGGGAAGTCAACCAGGCTGTGACCGAGGATTGCGGCCGATGCGATTGTTGCGGCTTTGGCGTAAGGGCCAAATTCCTCGCTTCGCCACGCCGCCCAGGTCATCCGGATCCACCAGCCGAGAAAGAGTGCCAGCGCGATGAGCCCGGGAATCCCGGTTTCCAGTGCGATTTCGACATAGTCGTTGTGGGCATGGTTGACGACCGTCGTTGGGTCGAGGCGTTCATGGTCTTCGTACAGCTGGTAGACGTTCTCGAACGTGCCCACGCCCGATCCAACTGGCATCATGTCGCGCGTCGCGGCGAGCGAAGTCCGAAGGATCGCTTCACGGGACTGGACTGAAGATTCGGCGCTGGCCGCGAGCCCGCTCGTGCCGATTGGCCGGACCGCGATCACGGCAATAGCGGCGACCAGCAACAACCCGGAAAGCAGCAACATCCAGCGGCGGATCGGACTGGTGTGCCCGGTCAATATCATTGCGCTCGCCACCATAACGGGAAGGACCAGCCCGAAGCCCGCAAGTGACCCATTCAGCGCAAGCCCGACCGCAATGACAAGCGCAGCACCCGCGGCAAGCGCGACGATCGCGGAATAGCGCTGGACTCCTTCATTTTGTCGGGACGAAGCGACCAGCGCCGCCAGGAATGGCAAGGCGATCACAAGCAGGATCGCCATATGATTTGCGTTGGCGAAGAAGCCTGTTGCAACGCCGAGATTCGTGTCCGCGTAGAGGTACCAGGGCGAGTTCGCCGGATCGGCGCTGCTGACCTGCAGCGCCCCAAGGATGATGCCTGCCATCGTTCCAAACAGGAGCGCGACGATTACCCACGCGGGACGCGCGCCGAGCCTGAGCAACGCCGCAAGAATCGCGAGCGGCGGAATCAACTTCAGCAACGTCGCGAAGGAGTCGTAGGGAGAAAGAGAGATCGGGAGCCAGGCCGATTGCAGGCCAAGGATCCTGAAACCCTCCACAATGTCTCCGCGGCCGGGCAAATGCTGCCAGATCGACGGCGGCAAGGGGATAATCTGCAAAAGGATAACAGCCAGCCCGAGGAGGATGCACCCAAAAAGCCACGCCTCCGCTGGCTTCGGAACTTCGTCCGGTCGCGCGACGGCGGCCCAGGCGAGGATCGCGACGCCGACAAGCTGCAGCAGCATGTTCGCGAAGACGCCCTGGCTGCTGCCCCCAAGAATCAGGCACAGCAGAAGGTAGACCGGAGCGACCGATGATCGCGCTCTGCTAACCATTCAGCCGGTCCAGCTTTAGCCCGGTGATCGTCACGTCAACCTGCTGCGGAAGGTCCGACCCGGCGCCGTCCAGCTCGAGGGTCTGCGCCGGACAGTTTGCGGTAACGGCGAACTCCCAACCCTTCGCGGCCCCCGCCGGATCAAGCGGAAACCGAGCGATGGACTCGTTCGAGCCGGCGCACTTCAATGTCCATGCGAGCGCCTTGGACCCGCCGGGAATGCCCGACACGGTCATCGCCAGCCGATAGGTGCCAGGCTGCAAAAGCAGGAGCTGGCGGGCAAGCGTTCCGTCCTCCTGCCCGTAATAAATGGCGTGCAGACCGCCTCCCCTGCGCCGCTCGGCGAGACCCACGGCGGACGACGTCATAGCCCAATTAAACGGCGGCGGACGAGTGCCGTCGCGGAACTCGGGATCGAAGACCAGCTCCTTGCTGTGCGCGGGGACTCGCGACATCTGCGCCCACAGCGCATGGGCCCTCGAATAATCGCCGGCTGTGACAAGTGTTTCGACCATCCTGGGGGCCCAGTCGGTGTGCGGATTCACCAGGCTCGGGTTTGCGAGAGCAAGAACGAGGTCCACGTTGCGCGCGTCCGTAGCGAGGGCAGCCAAGGTCGCGTCGGCGATCCTCGGGTCTGAACGGAAGAGCGATCTCAATTGCGGCCAATTGCGACGATCCTTCGCGTAGGTCCCCACATAAGGCGCCAATCTCGTCACACCGTTGGGAAGGCTGCGGCTAAGGAACGCGATCTCCGTCAGCGCGGGCCCGGGGCGACGTTCTCGAAAATAGGTTTCGGCCAGAAAATAACGAGCGGGGATGGACCGCCCATCGCGCAGCTTGGCGGCGATGAAAGCTTCACGGGCAAGATTTTCGTTGCCGGCAACCTGTGCTTGGACTCCGCGCGCAAGGAAGGGCTCGGCCGCGAGCGGCGCCTTGCGCGCCGCATCCATGATCTTTGCCATTGTCGCGTCGGTCACCGGCTTCCGCTCGCGACTTGCGACTCCGATTTCCGTGAGCCCCAGCCACAGCTGGGACGCAGGGTGCTGCGGCCAGATGCGCGATGCGACGGCAGGATTGGTCTCCGCGAGAGCCGAGACTAGCGCACTGCGCACGATGGAGACCGCCGCGAGCAGCGCAATTGCTCCAACCAGGATCGCTCGTCCGAGCAGTGTTTATTTCCTGCCCAGATCGGTGCTCAGCTGTCGGCGCTCTGCGGAATCATCAGGATCTCATCCCGCTTCCGATCGAGCCTCCCGTAGCCGTAGCCGTAACCGTACCCATAGCCATAACGCCGACTGCCATAGCCGCCGCTCGACTCCGTGGACTTCGTGAGAGTCGCTCCGAGTACGTGGGCTCCAGTCGCTTCCAGCCGGTTCAGGGATTCGATGGCTGCGCGCGTGCGCGTTTTGCCGCTTTCGACGACGAACATCACGTTGCCGACTGCCGCGGAGAGTAAAGGAGCATCGGCCAACCCAAGGGTCGGCGGAGCATCGACAATCACCAGATCGAACTTCTCCGTGGCCTCGGCAAGAATCGTCCGAATTCGGCCAGTCGAGAGCAGATCGGCCGGATTGGGCGGAACCGGGCCGCTCGGCAGCAGCCAGAGATTGCTGTGCTGCGTTTCGACGACGTGTGGCTCAAGTTTCTCATCGTTGGTCAGCAGTTTCGTCAGACCAACCTTGTCACTGGCGGCCTTGAACGCCGGTTTGCGCAAGTCGCTGTCGATGAGCAGTACCGATTTCTCTCGGCGCGCAAAGTTTTGGGCAATCGCAAGCGCGGTCGACGACTTGCCCTCGCCCGATTGAGTACTTGTGATCAGCAGCACCTTCGGCATTCCGGATTCGGTGCTGAATCTCAGGGCTGCGACAACCGCGGAATAGGCCTCCGACACGATCGACGTGGGATTCTTGAGTTCGTCGACAAAAGCATCCTTCGCACTCGTCTTCGGAATGGCCCCAAGACAGGGGATCCCGAGCTTGGAGCGGACGTCCTCGCGCGATTTGAGCGTATCGTTGGCAAATTCGAGCCCGACCGCGGCGGCGATGCCTGCAAGAAGGCCGCCGACCACTCCAAGAAGCAGGTTCATCAACACGTTGGGCTTGAAAGGACCGCCAGGCGGATCGGCCCGATCGACGATCGACACGGGTGCTGAGCCAATACCGCCGGCGACGCCGATCTCCTTGTAGCGCTGAAGAAGCGCATCATAGAGGCTTCGGTTGGTATCCACCTCGCGCTGGAGGATGTTGTACTGGATGCTCCGGCCGCGCAGGTTCAGCACTGCGCCCTTCAATTGCGCGACCCGCGCCTGGAGCGCGCGCTCGGCGGACGCGGCAGCGCGATAGTCAGCCAGAAGGGTGTTCGTATGCCCCGACGACATCTGGCTGCTCGCACTCGCAATCTGCTTGCTGAGCTCATTGATCTGCGCCTTCAGGCTCAGCATGTCCGGATGGTCCGGCTTCATGAATGTGCGTTTCTGCTCGTAGTCGGCTTGGAGCGTCGCCAGCTGCTGGCGAAGCGGCAATGTGCTCGACGTCACATCCGACGTCGGTCCTGTGGCCAGGCCCTGACGGTACGCACCTTCCGCTGCGACCCGGCGAGCGGTGGCATCAGCCAAGGCCTTGTTGAGGGTGATGAGCGATTCACCCTGCAGTGAGGCGGCATCGCTGTTGACCGGCTTGCCGTCCTGACCGACCTGCGTGCTGATGATCCCCTGTGCTTGCGCGTAGGCGACAAGCGAACGCTCGGAATTTTCCAGGTCACCGCGCGTCTTCGCGATTTGGCGTTCCAGGAATTTACGGGCGTAGGCTGAAGCCTCGTAGCGCCGCTGAAGCGTGGAGTTGATGAAACTGTCGCCAACGCCGTTCGCGACCAATGCCGCCAGTTGCGGGGAACCCGTTTCAAAGCTGAATTTGATCAGCGTACCATCTTCGGGAGGAACGACATGGAGGCCCCTCTGGATTTTGCCGGCCGCTGCCTTGAGCCGCGCCGACGCGTCCAGGTTCGGGGACACGAAATCGGGATTGTTGGCGAGGTTCAGCTCCTGCGCGGTTCGCTCAGCGACACTCTTGCTCTGCAGCAATCCGACCTGAGTAGCGACGAATTGATACGGATCCTGGACCGTCGCATCATGTTCTCGCGATTGTTCATCGGTAATTTGGACCGTCGGCGGATTCGCTTCCATCGTAACCCATGCACGATAGACCGGCTTGGTCAGCAGCGTGACCACGATCGCTGCCGCGAGCCCGAGCGCCACTGCCCCCAGGACCAGCCAGCGCCAATGGTACAGGATTCGGAGAAGTGTTGGGAAATCGAGGATGTTGGAAGCGGAATAGGTACGCTGCCCCGGCAGAGGCTGGCCGGGAGTTTCGTAAGGCTGGAGAGGCCATGGCCCCTCATTCGGAACGGCGATGCTGTTGTTCACTTAATTCTCGCCTCGTGGCTGAATGTACCTGCCCCCATTAGAACGGCCTGAAGAGCGACAGGAACGGGAAGCCCTGCATTACGCGCTTGAAGCCTTCCTTGATCGACGATCCGTCGACGACGACAATGTCTCCCGGATAGATTTGCGGATCCTGGGCCTGTCCGTGCCGGATCGCAACGAGATCGAACGCGGCAGCCTGGCGTTGCCCGCTGATCGTCCTGAAGATCGCCACCCGATGGGCGTTCGCGTCTTCGGTCGTGCCACCCGCAAGGGCGACGGCTTGCATCAGCGACGTAGATCCAGCGACCGGGAATGAACCGGCCTGTTTAACGGCACCATCCACCGTGACCGCCCGTTTGGTCGACGCTTTCACGCCGACGCTGACGTCCGGGTGCTCGAAATATTTCCGGCCAAGTGTTTCCGTCAGCCGCTGGTCAAGCTGCGCGGTCGTGAGGTTGGCCGCTTCAACCTCGCCGACGAGCGGCAGAGAGATGTGTCCAGTGAGATCGACTTCATAATCGCCCGACAGGTCCGGGGCTTTGAAGACTTTGACCGACACCGTATCCATCGGCGCGATCTTGTAATCGGATTCAAGTGGAACAACGGTTGGCGTGTCCGGAGCGGCGAGCGGTACGTTGTACGCAATCGGACCTCCCGGCTTGTCCGCACAGGCGGCCAATGCCGAGATTCCCACCACAAAAGGAAGAATCAGCCAGCGGCTGACGAAAAACCCGGGC
>DATLOY010000097.1:0-6540 GCA_035536015.1 Sphingomicrobium sp. | reverse complement strand
CAGGCCGATGATCGCCACGAAAGCCCTGCCCATCATCGCCGCACTGCTGGCGTTCCCCGCACCGGCGACCGCGACCGCCTTTGACGCGGGGTCGTACCTGGACTTCAAACAGGCCACGGCCACCGCGATCTCGCCTGATGGAAAGCATGTTGCTTTCACCGTCAATGTTTTCGATCCGGCCACGGACCTGCAGCAGTCAGAGCTCTGGGTCGTTCCTGCGGCCGGCGGATTTCCGCGCCTGTTGGGAAATGGCGAAGGCGCTCGCTGGTGTCCCGGGCTCGGCCTGGTCTCGCTAAGCAGAACCAAGGACCAGCTGCAGCTTCAGGTCTCGGACGGCGCATCGGTTTCTCGCCCGATGTTGCAGGCAATAAAGAACGTCAGCGATTTTGCATGCTCTCCTGACGGCAGAGAGCTGGCGGTCGTCGGGAGCCGGACGGCGCCCACCGAAGGCGAAGCTCCGGCCGCGAACAGCCTGTTCCTTGCCGACGTGGAGACCGGAAACCTGCGCGAGCTCGTTAGCGGGATCAGTGTCGCAGATCCGGAATGGTCGCCGACGGGAGCGCGGATCGCAGCCTCGGTGGACGGCGACATCGAACTGATCGGGGTAGACGGCAAACGGACGACGCTGGTGAAGCGCCCGGGGCGCGATCTTGCGCCGCATTGGTCGCCGGACGGCTCGCAAATCGTCTTCGCGACCCAGGGCGGAAAGGCCTTGGGTACGATCGGCCTCCAGCTCGTCCCCGCTGCGGGCGGCGAACCGAGCCCGATCGCCCGCAACTTCACGACCTGGCTTCGCGGCCAGCCGCCGCGATGGGTGCAATGGACCGGTCGCCGAACCTTGCTCTTCACCGGCCTCGCCCGGATGCGTACGCACGTCTACGCGGTCGATTTGGACAAGCCGGCAGTCGCAAGTGATTTGACCCCCGGCGACCGGGTCTTTTCGGGTTGCAGCTGGTCCTCGGCGAGCAGGCATTATGCCTGTGTCACGTCCTCGCTCCTGACGCCGCCGGACGTCGTTCTGCGCGGGTTCGGAAGCCAGTCGGAGAGGCAACTGACCCGCCTCAATCCGGCGTTGGACCTGAATGGCCAGGAGACGATCCGCGAGGTGCAATGGCGCTCGTCGGACGGCACGGGCGTCACGGGCCTGTTGGCCATACCGGCACATTCGTCGGGAGCGCTTCCGCTGGTCGCGCTGAATGTCGGCTCGCATGGGACCTACGACCATTCGTTCACGACGCGGGTAAGCGCCGACGACACGTGGTTCCCGTACATCAACCACCATTTGCTGGTCGCCCAGGGCTATGCCGTCCTCATGCCGAACCCTCGCGGAAGCTGGGGCTATGGCGAGGCTTTCCAGAATGTGGTGGCGGGCGATCCCGCGGTCGGTCCGTTCTCGGACATCGAAAGCGGAGTCGACAAGATGGTGAAGGAGGGCATTGCCGACCCCAACCGTCTCGCGATCGTCGCGACAGGCCCCTACGACGCTTATCGGGTCGTTTATGGCCTGACGAGGACCAGCCGCTACAGGGCCGCGGTGCTGACGATCCCGATCGTCGACGTCGTCTCTGCGTTCGCCCTGGCGCCGGACGCCTTCAGCACGCGCTATTTCGGCGGCTCCCCGCTGGCCGAGCCGGCGAAATTCGACGCGATCAACCCCATCCGCAATGCCGCGGCGATCAGGACGCCCACGCTCATTTATCGCGTGGCCATTCCTCCCTATGACGCGCAGGCGGACTTGCTCGCAGCGGCGCTGAAAACGAACAAGGTCGCTGTTGAAAGCAAGCCGGTCCCCGGAAGGTTCATCGACCCGCCGCGCCGTTCGGATACGAAGGACGCGATAGCGACGGGCCTGGACTGGCTGAACACCTACCTCAAATCGAAGTGAAGAGTTCCGAAAGGCCGATCAGATGTGGATCGGCTTGCCAGTCACCGCCATCGCCGCTTCCTTGAGCGCTTCGCTATGGGTCGGATGGGCGTGACAGGTGTAAGCGATGTCCTCCGACGTCGCCCCGAACTCCATCGCCTGCGCGGCCTGGGCGATCATCGTGCCGGCGACGCTCGCGATCATCCAGACGCCGAGCACACGGTCGGTCTTCGCGTCGGCGATCACCTTCACGAAGCCGTCGGGTTCACGGTTGGTCTTGGCGCGGCTGTTGGCGAGCATCGGGAACTTGCCGACTTTGACCTCGCCCTCGGCCTTGGCGTCCTCCTCCGTGAGGCCGACGCCCGCAATCTCCGGCATGGTGTAGACAACCGAAGGGATGACGGCGTGGTTCACGATGCCGGTGAGGCCCGCGATATTCTCCGCGACCGCAATCCCCTCGTCCTCGGCCTTGTGTGCGAGCATCGGGCCCGGGATCACGTCGCCGATCGCCCAGATTCCCGCCACCTTGGTGCGGAAGTCGTGATCGGTTTCGATCTGGCCGCGCTGGTTGAGCTGGATCCCGGCCTTGTCGAGCCCGAGCCCTTCGGTGTTCGGGCGCCGGCCAATTGAAACGAGCACCACGTCGGCCTCGATCGTCTCGGCCGCGCCGCCCTTCGCGGGCTCGACCGTCAGTGTGACGGTCTTCCCCTTACGCTCGGCCTTCGTGACCTTGGTCGAGAGCCTGAAGTCGAAACCCTGCTTCTTGAAGATCTTGTTCGCTTCCTTGCGGACATCGTCGTCGAAGCCGGGCAGGATCTGGTCGAGGAATTCGACGACAGTCACCTCGGCTCCGAGCCGCCGCCAGACCGAGCCGAGCTCAAGCCCGATCACTCCACCGCCGATCACGACCAAGCGCTTGGGGACTTCGGGCAACTCGAGCGCGCCCGTGGAATCGACGATCCGCTCCTGATCGATGGCGACGCCTGGAAGCGGAGTTACCGACGATCCGGTCGCAATGACGATATTCTTCGCACGAACCTTGCGGTCGCCGACCTTCACCGTGTCGGCGGTTTCGAAGGTGGCGAGGCCCTTCAGCCATTCGACCTTGTTCTTCTTGAAGAGGAATTCGATGCCCTGGGTTAGCCCCTTCACCGCCTCGAGCCGCGTGCCGTGCATCTGGCCGAGATCGAGCTCGACTTTGCCCGGCTTCACACCCCATTTGGCGAGTGTTCCGTGCGCAGCTTCCTCGAACAGCTCGGATGCGTGGAGCAGGGCCTTGGAGGGGATGCAGCCGACGTTGAGACAGGTTCCGCCCAGGGTCTCGCGGCTCTCAGCGCAGGCGGTCCTGAGGCCGAGCTGCGCGGCGCGGATCGCGGCGACATAGCCGCCGGGGCCGGCACCGATCACCAGAACGTCGAAATCGTAATTGTCTGCCATTTTTCTCTTCCGTCATCCCCGCGAAAGCGGGGGTCCCGCTTGTGTTCGAGGGTAATATAGTAAGCGGGACTCCCGCTTGCGCGGGAGCGACGAGCTAAAGGTCAATCAACAACCGGGTCGGATCCTCGATCGCTTCCTTGACGCGGACGAGGAAGGTCACGGACTCGCGGCCGTCAACGATGCGATGGTCATAGGAAAGCGCAAGGTACATCATCGGCCGGGCGACGATGTGGCCGTCCTTGACCACCGGCCGTTCCTCGATCCGATGCATCCCGAGGACCGCCGACTGCGGCGGGTTGATGATCGGCGTGGACAGCAGCGACCCGAACACCCCGCCGTTGGAAATGGTGAAAGTGCCGCCCTGCATTTCTTCGAGCGTCAGCGTGCCTTCCTTGGCGCGCTTGCCGAAGTCGGCGATCGTTTTCTCGATCTCGGCGAAAGTCAGCGCGTTCGCATTGCGAATGACCGGAACGACCAGGCCCTTCGGCGTCGACACGGCGATCGAAACATCGAGATAGTCGCGATAGACGATCTCATCGCCTTCGAGGCTGGCGTTGACCGACGGCACGTCGCGGGCGGCCAGCGCGCAGGCCTTCACGAAGAAGCTCATGAAGCCGAGGCGGATGCCGTGCTTTTTCTCGAACAGGTCCTTGTAATTGTTGCGAGCTTCCATGACCGCGGACATGTCGACGTCGTTGAACGTCGTCAGCATCGCCGCCGTATTCTGCGCATCCTTCAGGCGCTTCGCGATCGTCTGCCGAAGCCGCGACATCTTGACGCGCTCTTCCCGGCGCTCGCCGGTCGCCGCTGGAGCCTTGGCTTGTGGAGCGGGGACCGAAGGCGCCGGCGCTGAAGGAGCCTTCGCCTGCGGCGCCTGGGCCGCCGCCTCCGCCGGGGCACTACGTCCCTGAGCAGCGGCGATCACATCGTCCTTCGTAAGGCGTCCATCCTTGCCGGTGCCGTGGATCTTCGATGGATCGACATGATATTCGAGCACGGCGCGGCGGACCGCTGGCGAAAGCGTCAGGATATGGTCGTCGTCATGCTCGGCTTCCGCGACGGGCGCATGGTCGTCCCCGCGAAGTGCCGGGGTCTCGGCCGGCCCGGCCGGATTGGTCGTCGCGGCGGCAGCAGCCTCGGCCGCTGGCGGAGCGGCCCCAGCCGCCGCACTCTCGTCGATCCGCGCGATGAGCGACCCCACCGCGACAGTTTCGCCTTCCTGCACCAACTGCTCCGAAAGCACTCCGGCGACCGGCGCAGGCACCTCGACAGTGACCTTGTCGGTTTCGAGGCTGGCGATCGGCTCGTCGGCCTTCACCGCCTCGCCCGGCTTCTTCAGCCATTGAGCGAGCGTTCCTTCGGTGATCGATTCCCCGAGCACGGGGACTTGGACGTCAGTCATTTGATCCCTTTATTCCGCCGCGACAGCCGGTCCCTTGGCGGGGCTGCTATGACCCAGGGCCGCCGCAATCAAGGCCGCCTGTTCGGCGGCGTGCCGTTTGGCGAGCCCGGTCGCCGGTGAAGCTCCGGCGTCGCGACCGGCATATTGGGGGCGCATGCCCGGGAAGCCAGCGTCGGCGAGGCACTGAGCGAGCAAGTCCTCCGCGAACTGCCAGGCGCCCGCATTCTTCGGTTCTTCCTGCGCCCAGATGAGCTCTTGCAACTCCGGCATCGCCTTGAGGCGCTTGACCAAAGGCTCGGACGGGAAAGGATAAAGCTGCTCGATGCGGATGATCTCGGTGTTCCGGTCATCATTCTTGTCGCGTGCTTCCATCAGCTCGTAGCTGAGCTTCCCGCTGCAGAGGACGAGCCGCCGAGTCTGACCTTCCGCTGGCGGATTGAGGTCCGACAGGATCCGGCGGAAGTGGCTGTCGCCGAGGAAATCGGAAATATTCGAGACCGCAAGCTTGTGCCGGAGCAGCGACTTGGGAGTCATGATGATCAACGGCTTGCGGAAGCCGCGCCGCATCTGCCGCCTGAGAATGTGGAAATAGTTTGCGGGCGTCGTGCAGTTCGCGACCTGCATATTGTCCTCGGCGCAGAGCTGCAGATATCGCTCCAGCCGAGCCGAGCTATGCTCTGGCCCCTGCCCTTCGAAGCCATGCGGAAGAAGCATGACGAGGCCGCTCGCGCGTAGCCACTTCGCCTCGCCCGCGGCCACGAACTGGTCGATGATCGTCTGTGCGCCATTCGCGAAATCGCCGAATTGCGCTTCCCACAGAACGAGCGTGCGGGGGTCGGCGAGCGAGTAGCCATATTCGAAACCGAGCACGCCGAACTCGGATAACGGACTGTCGCGCACCTCGAAGCGGCCCGGCTCGACGGTGGTCAGCGGGATATATTTCGCGCCGGTCTGCTGATCGACCCAAACGGCATGGCGCTGGCTGAAGGTTCCGCGTCCGCTGTCCTGGCCGGACAGGCGCACCCCAAGGCCTTCCTCAAGCAAACTGCCGAAGGCGAGCGCCTCTGCGGTCGCCCAGTCGATGCCCTCGCCGGTCTCGAACATCGTCTTCTTGGCGTCGAGGATTCGCTGCAGCGTCTTGTGGATCGTGAATCCGTCAGGGACGCGGGTCAGGACGTCGGACAGAAGGCGCACGTCCGCTTCATCGATCGCGGTCTGGATGTTGCGGCGACCAAGCACCGGCTCGTCGGGCCGCCCGAGACCGGCCCAGCGGCCTTCGAACCAATCGGCCTTGTTGGGCAAATATGAGACCGCGGCCTCGAAATCCTGCTCGAGATGCGCGAGATAGTCCTCGGTCTGCTTGTCGATCCACGGCTGGTCGACGATTCCCTCGGCAATCAGCCGCTTGCCGTAAATCTCGCTGATCGGCGGATGCTTCTTGATCGCCGCATACATTTGCGGCTGGGTGAAGCTCGGCTCGTCGCCCTCATTGTGACCGAAACGCCGGTAGCACCACATGTCGATGACGATGTCGCGGTTGAATCGCTGGCGGAATTCGATCGCGAGCTTGCAACAGAATGTGACGGCTTCGGGATCGTCGCCGTTGACGTGGAGGATCGGCGCCTGGATGCCCTTGGCGACATCCGACGGATAGGGCGACGAACGCGCGAATTGCGGGCTGGTGGTGAAGCCGACTTGGTTGTTGATGATGAAATGGATCGTGCCGCCGGTGGCGTAACCGGGCAGGCCCGAGAAGCTGAGGCATTCCCAGACCACGCCCTGCCCCGCGAAAGCCGCGTCGCCATGGAGCAGGATCGGAAGGATCGTATCGCCCTCC
>DATLOY010000096.1:0-5964 GCA_035536015.1 Sphingomicrobium sp. | reverse complement strand
TGCTGTGGTTCTTCGATACAAGCGCCACCGAGGAGGAGCTTGCGCGCATTGCGCTGCGCCTGCGCCAGACCGAAGGCGCATTGGATTCGCTGACGCACCTTATCGAGGCTGCTCCGTTTCCCATGTGGTATCGCGGACCGGATCTCAGGCTCGGGCTCGTCAACAGCGCTTTCGTCCAGGCGGTGGAAGCGAAAGATGCCGGGGACGTCATCGGCAGAGGTGCGGAGCTGATCGACGAGGAAGGCGCGAGCAGCCCCGTCGCAATGGCACGCCTGTCGATCGAAACGAACCGGATTCAGTCATCGATGCAGCCCGCGATCATCCGCGGCGAGCGGCGGATGCTGAGGATCGTCAACGTCCCCTTGTCCACCGGCGCAGTCGCCGGCTTCGCGATCGATGTCCAGGATCTCGAGGATGCCCGAGCCGAGCTCGCCCGGCACATCGAATCCCAGCGCGAGCTTGCCGACCGCATGACCGCCGGCACGGCGCAGTTCGATTCGGAGCGCAACCTCAGTTTCTACAATCGACCCTTCGCGGTCATGGCGAAACTCGACCCGGAATGGCTGGCGGAAAAGCCGGAATTCGATCGTGTGCTCGAGCGCATGCGCGATAACCAGCGGCTGCCGGAAGCGCGCGACTTTCCGGTCTGGAAAAGTGATCGCCGGAATTGGTTCAGCAGTCCGGAAGAAGTCATCGAAGAAGAATGGATGCTTCCCAATGGGGACCACCTTCGCGTGGTTGCCCAACCCCTTCCGGACGGTGGCTTGCGGTTGTTCCTCGAGGACCGGACCGAGCAGCTCCGCCTGGCGTCGGCTCGCGATACCTTGCTCCGAGTCCGCGCCGCGACGTTTGACAACCTGTTTGAAGCGATCAGCGTCTTCGCGAGCGACGGCCGGCTGTACCTGTGGAACCGCCGGTTCATCGACGACTGGGAGCTCGATGAGGCCTGGCTTAGCGAGCATCCGCGGGTAGACGAACTTGTGCCTGCGATGGCCAAGAAGCTCGTCAACCCAACGGCGGCGGCACAGATCCGCGAAATGGTCCGTCAGACGACGAATGAGCGCAAGTCGTCCAACGGCCGAGTGACCATGACGGATGGGCGCCATTTCCAGTTCGCCGCAGTGCCCCTTCCGGATGGCAATGCGCTCTTCACCATGGTCGACGTGACCGATTCCACCCGCATCGAGGCGGCGCTTCGGGAGCGTGCCACCGCCCTTGAGGAAGCTGACCGAGTGAAGACCGACTTCGTCGCGAACATGAGCTACGAACTTCGGACCCCGCTAACTTCGATCGGCGGCTTCGCCGAGATGCTCGCTGCCGGTTACGCCGGCAAGCTCGAGCCGACGGCGACCGACTATGTGAACGCGATCCTCGAATCGGTCGCTCGCCTGTCCAAGCTGATCAACGACGTCCTGGATTTGACGACTGGAGACACGCGCGGAGTGGCTCTGGAACGCGAACGGGTAGACGTTGCGGGGCTGTGCCGGGCCGCGATTGAAACCGCTCGCGCCCGGGCGGGCGAAAAGTCCCAAAAGCTCGACGCGCAAATCTCGCCCGAAACCGGGTTCGTCTTTGGCGATGCTCGGCGCCTGCGCGAGTCCGTCGAGCACGTGCTTCAGAACGCTGTCGCGTACACTGACCGGAAAGGTCGGATCGAGCTGCAGGCCGACGGCGATGAGCAACAAGTGGTGATCCGCATCAGCGACAATGGTTCCGGCATTTCGAAGGATGACCTGCCGCGCGTGTTCAACCGTTTCGACCGCGTAGAGGAAGCCGGCGTCCGTGGAGAAGCAGCGCTCGGTCTGGGCCTGCCGCTCACTCGGCAATTCATCGAAGCCCATGGCGGAAATGTCGCGCTTCAGTCGAAAAAGGGTAAGGGCACCACGGTCACGATGACGATCCCGCGCGGAACGAAATGATCCTCGAGGACGAGCACGCCACCGCGCGGCTCGGCGCGGCCTTAGCCAGGATCGTGATTCCGGGCGATGTCGTGACGCTCTCCGGCCCGCTTGGCGTGGGGAAGACGGCATTGGCGCGCGCCTTCATTGAAGAGCTGGGGCATCAGGGCGAGGTTCCCAGCCCGAGCTTCGCGATCGTCCAGCCATATGACATGCTCGAGCCCCCGGTCTGGCACGTCGATCTTTACCGCATCGAAGATAAAGCCGAGATCGAGGAACTGGGGCTCGATTCAGCAGGCGACGCGGTTCTCTTGATCGAATGGCCCGAGCGCGCCGGTGACAACGCATGGACGAACGCGCTCCATCTGTCGCTCGACTTCAGCCAGGACGGCGAGAGAATCTTGACAGCCCATCTGCCCCCGTCATGGGAGGGCCGATGGCCTCCGCGATGAATCCACCGACTCATGCCGCCGATTTCCTTGCCTCGTGCGGTTGGCAGGGCGCCGATATCCTGCCGCTCGCGGGCGATGCCTCTTTTCGGCGCTATTTCCGCGTCGTCGATGGAGAGCGCAGCGCCGTTCTGATGGATGCGCCGCCGCCGCACGAAGATCCGCGGCCCTTCATTGCTGTTGCTGAATGGCTCTTGTCGGTCGGTCTTAGCGCTCCGCAAATCCTTGCCCGGGACCTGGACAAGGGCCTGTTGTTGCTGGGTGATTTTGGCGACTGGAGGCTTCGCGAATTCCTCGACGAAGACCCGGCGCGGGAGCGGGAGCTTTACGAACTCGCGACGGACGTCCTGGTCCATCTTCACCAACATTCGCCAATGCCGGGCTTGCCGGTCCACGGGCTCGACCAGTGGCTGGAAGAGCTGAAATTGTTCACCGACTGGTATTGCCCGGCGGTTGGCCTGGCGATCGACGCTGGCGCCTATCAAGCCGCCTGGGCAGAAGTTCTCGGACCGGTTTCCGACGATGACCTGGGCCCGGTCACCGTGCTTCGCGATTATCATGCCGAAAATGTGATGCTCGTTCAGGGCCGTGAGGGCGTCGCCCATTTCGGCCTTCTCGATTTCCAGGACGCGCTCGCGGGCCATCCGGCCTATGATCTCGCGTCAGTCCTTGAGGATGCGCGCCGCGATGTTCCGCCGGAAGTCGAGCGAGCAATGATCGATCGCTACGTCGCGGCAACGGGTCACGGCGAGACGTTCGAGCGGGCCTATTGGGCTCTGGCGGCGCAGCGGAACACGCGCATCCTCGGCGTCTTCACGAGGCTGTGGAAGCGGGACAACAAGCCGCATTACCGAAAATTCCAGCCTCGGATGTGGGGACTGCTGGAGCGCGACCTCGCGCAGCCGCAATTGAAGCCGGTACGCGACTGGTTCGATGCGAACGTGACGGCCGAATTTCGCCGGCTGCCCTGGCTCGAGACAATATGATCCAGGCTCGCCGCGCACTACGGCTTCGCGCCGAGGTCCCCGCCGAGGTGCCGAAGACAGCGATGATCATGGCCGCTGGCCTCGGCAAACGCATGCGCCCGCTGACGGCGACGAAACCGAAGCCGCTCATTGAGGTCGCCGGCAAGCCGCTCCTGGACCATGTACTCGACCACCTTCGGACGGCGGGCGTCAGGAAGGTCGTCGTCAACGTCCACTATCTCGCGGACTCCGTCGAAGCTCATCTCGCCAACGTCGCGCGCGGTCTGGAGGTCGTGTTCTCGGATGAGCGCGATCAGCTGCTCGAAACGGGCGGCGGCCTGATCAAGGCAGCACCATTGATCGACGCGGATCCGTTCCTTGCCGTCAACAGCGACAATTTCTGGGTCGATGGCCCGGCGGACACGCTGAAGCTTCTGGCGTCGCACTGGGACGATGAGCGGATGGATGCGCTGCTCTTGCTGGTTCCGCTGGCGCGAGCCGAGAATCATCGAGGCATGGGCGATTTCCACATGGACCGGGCAGGCCGGCTGCGACGCCGTGACCGCAGCCGCGTGGCTCCGTTCGTCTTCACCGGAATCCAGATGCTCTCCAAGCGTTTGCTCCGCGATGCGCCGGAGGGCCCGTTCTCGACGAACATTCTGTGGAACCGCGCGATCGAGGAGGGGCGTTGCTTCGGTGCTGTCCACCAGGGATTGTGGTTCGATGTCGGCACGCCCAAGTCGATCAAAATGACGGAAACGGCGCTACAGAATGTCTGACCGCCCGGCGGTCTACACAATCCCGACACATCGATCGTTTGCGGACGCGCTCGCCGCGGGTTTGATCCAGCGCTTCGGCAGAGAATCGCTTGGCCTTGCACAGGGCCGGATCCTGCTTCCCAACAATCGCGCCGTTCGGGCCGTGACCGACGCTTTCGTCCGGGCAAGCGCAACGGGTCTCCTTCTTCCGCGGTTGATACCGATCGGCGATCCAGACCTCGAAGAGCGGATCGGCGGAGCGCTCGACCCGATCGACGATGGCGAGCCGGTACCACCCGCGATCGACCCGACAGAGCGGTTGCTAACCTTGGCGACGATTGTTCGTGGTTCGGGCAGCGCCGAGAACCTCCGGCTTTCGGCCGACCTTGCACGAACCCTCGATGCGCTGCTCGTCGAGAGGATCGATCCGCGGCGCCTACGCGACGCTGTCGACAAGTCCGACGACCTCGCTCGACACTGGGAGCAATCGCTCGAGAAGCTCCGCCTCATCTACGAAGCGTGGCCCGCAATCCTCGAGGAGCGCGGCGCAATCGACCTCGCCGAGCGGCGGAATCGCCTTCTGCGGCGCGTGGCGAAACGATGGAGGACGGCTCAGCCGCCGGGTTTCACGGTCGCGGCGGGCGTGACGACGGCGGCCCCGGCCGTTGCTGAACTCCTCGCGACGGTCGCACGCCTGCCGGACGGGATGGTCGTCCTTCCGGGGGTCAGCCCTCCGGATCTGATGCCCGATGAGGAGTGGGACAGCCTCGGCCCCGACGCCGAGGGGAGGGGGGACGAGACACATCCGCAATACCACCTCAAGCAACTTCTCAACCGCATGGGAATAGGCCGCGGCGAGGTCCAAAGGTGGCGAGTTTCCGGGCGGGCCGCGTCTTCGCCGGGCCGCGCTCGCGCCGTCGCCAACGCAATGACCGCACCGGAATTCTCGCACAAATGGGAAGCTCTTCGGCCAGCCGATCGCAGACTCTCCGGCCTTCGCCTGGCCGAGCTCCCCGACTCCGCCGCCGAAGCGCAGGCGATCGCCTTGTCGCTTCGAGAGGCGGTCGAGACGCCTGGAAAGACCGCGGCGCTGGTTACGCCCGATCGCCAGCTCGCGATGCGGGTGTCGGCTTTGCTCGCGCGGTGGGGGATCGAAGCAGACGATAGCGCCGGAACGCCGCTTTCGCAGACCGCTACGGGCACCCTGTTCCAGGGAATTGCTTCCGCCGCTGCTGAAGAGCTTGCGCCAGTGGCCTTGCTTGCTTTGGCGAAACACCCGCTGGTCGGCGGCGAGGGGGATGAGCGCCTCGCCTGGCTGGAGGCGGTGCGTACCATCGACCTGAAGCTCAGGGGACCGCGCCCGCCCGCTGGCTTGGAAGCCCTGGACAGTTGGTTCGCGGAAAAAGGGGCCGAACGTGATTGGCAGCGCATCCGGTCCCGGATCGAGCCGCTCCAGGGTCTGCTCAAGGGCAGGATCACGCTTGCTGGCCTGGTGGACGGCGTCACGAGTGCGGCTGAAGCGCTGACAGGTGGCGCTGCTTGGCGCGGCGCGGCTGGAAGGGCCGCGGCGGAACTGCTGGCCGATCTTCAAGCTTCGGAAGGCGCCGCCAAGCTGGAATTGACTGCAGATGACGCGGTGCCGGTGCTTCGCCAGCTGCTCGACGGACGGAGCGTTCGCCCGCCCTACGGCGGACATCCGCGGATTTCCATCTGGGGCTTGCTCGAGGCTCGGCTTCAGCGCGCGGACCTGATGGTGCTGGGGGGTCTGAACGAAGGCGTTTGGCCCGGGCTTCCGCAACCCGACCCCTGGCTTGCCCCCAAGGTCCGCGCTTCACTGGGGCTGCCGGGCCTCGAGTTCAGGATCGGTCTTGCCGCCCATGACTTTGCGAGCGCG
>DATLOY010000095.1:0-12873 GCA_035536015.1 Sphingomicrobium sp. | reverse complement strand
CCACAGGATGACAACGGCGACCGCCAGGCTCATCGCCGGATCGACCCAGCGCTGGCCGGTCCAGAGAATGACGAGGCCGGCAGCGACGACCGCCACCGACACGAGCGCGTCAGCCATCATGTGGAGGAATGCGCCGCGGACATTGATGTCGTGATTCTCGCCTCGGGAGAACAGAAAGGCGGTCACGCCGTTCACCAGGATTCCGATCGCCGCGACGACGATCACGACTTCGCCGTCGGTGGACGAGGGATGGAACAAGCGGCGGACCGCTTCCGCGCCGATCGCTCCCACAGCGATCAACAGGATCAGCGAATTGATCAAGGCCGAAAGGATCGAGGCCTTCTTCAGGCCGTAGGTGAAGCGCGGCGAGGGCGTCGCCCTGGCCATCATTCCGCCGGCCCAGGCAATGATCAGCCCAAGAACGTCGGACAGATTGTGGCCCGCGTCGGCGATCAGCGAGATCGAATTGGCGTAAAATCCGTAACCCGTCTCGATGAGCACGAAACCGACGTTAAGCGCGATCCCGACCGCGAAGGCGCGATTGTAATTGTCGTGATGATGATGCGCGTGACCGGACACGATGACCGACCTAGCCGAGCGTTCGATCGAACCGCAAATCTCGATCGACTTGAGGAGATATCATTCACTCGTCGAAAGGAAGGCGCGCTTCGTTGCCTGACAGCGCGACTGGGTTTCTAATCGCGGTCGAACAGAAGCCTTGCCGTCAGTGCGGCGGCAATCGCGCCGAAGAGCTGCGCGAGGACGAACAATGGCACGTCATGAGGAGCGATCCCCGCGAAGGTATTCGTGAGGCTTCGTGCCACGGTGATCGCCGGGTTTGCGAAGCTCGTCGAGGACGTGAACCAGTAGGCCGCAGTTATGTACAGAGCCACGCTCGCCGGAACCCATTCGCGGCGGTAGCGAACCGTTCCAAGGATTGTCAGGATCAACCCAAAGGTCGCGATGAATTCCCCGGCCCATTGGCCAAGGCCGGCGCGAGCCTTCACCGATAGCTGAAGTGCCGGGAGACCAAACATGACATGCGCGGCCCAGGCACCCAATATGCCAAAGACGAACTGAACGACGATGTAAGCCCCTGCGTCACGCCAGGCGAGTTCGTGCCGGGACGCCGCGACGAGGCTGACCGCAGGATTCATATGCGCGCCGGAGATCGGCCCGAGCATGGTGATCAACACGAAGAGCATGGCTCCCGTCGCAAGCGTATTGCCGAGCAGTGCGATGGCATCGTTTCCCGAGCTCAAATGCTCGGCCATGATCCCCGAGCCGATAACACAGGCGAAAAGGAAGAAAGAACCCAGTCCTTCAGCCGCAAGTCTTCTGCCCAGTTCTGCCACCGACGCCCCCATGTTGATTAGCCTGCCTCTATGGCAGTTTGACAACAGGCTGTCGCTTTCGTCCGGGCGGATCCTCAAACCTCGAGGCGGTCCCCTTCGCGCGCAACGATCGTGTAGAGCGCGGGCATCAGGAAGATGACGATCGCCAGGCAGGTGATTAGGCCGCCGACGATGACCACGGCGAAGGGCCGCTGGGTGTCGGTGCCGACGCCTGTGGCGAGCGCCGCGGGGAGGAGGCCGAGGGCCGCCACCAAAGCTGTCATCATGATCGGCCGAAGTCGAAGGATCGCCGCTTCGCGGATGGCCGCGGCGAGCGGCGTACCGGCGAGCCGAAGCTCATTGACGTAGGAGATGTAGACGAGCGCGGTCTGCACCGACACTCCGAACAGAGCGAGGAAGCCGATGCCCGATGAAACGGAGAATGGATTTCCGGTGAGCCACAGGGCCACGATGCCTCCGACCGGCGCCGACATCAGCACTCCAATCAGCGCGATCGCCGGGAATTTGAAGTTCCGGTAGAGGAAGAAGAGCAAGAAGAAGATCAGCAGCAGGGTCAGCGGCACGATCGCCGTCAGCTGCGCCCGTGAAGCGGTATATTCGCTATATTCACCGCCCCAATCGACGCGATATCCCTGGGGCAATTGCACTTTGTGCGAGACCTGCGCCATCGCGTCCTGCACCGCGCCGGCAAGGTCGCGGCCCTCGACCGAAAATTGCACCCCGATGAAGCGGCTGTTGTTCTCGCGATAGATGAACGACGCGCCGTTGCCGACGCTGATCCGGGCAAGCTCCTTCAACGGAATGTGCTGGCCGTCGGGCGTTGCGACCAGGATGTTGCCGATCGCGACGGGGTCGTTGCGATATTGGCCTTCGAGCCGCACGACGAGGTCGAACTCCTTCTCCTGCTGCACAACCGAGGTGGCGACGTCGCCGCCGATTGCGCTCTGGATGAGGCCGTTGATGTCGTCGATGTTGAGCCCGTAGCGGGCGATCTTCGCCCGATCGATCTGGATCGAAAGGCTCGGCTGGCCGAGTTCCCGGACCAGGGTTACGTCCCGAATTCCGCGGACATGCTCGAGAACGGCTTTGATCGCCTTCCCCTTCTTTTCGAGCGTGTCGAGGTCGGACCCGAACACCTTCACCGCGAGCGCACTCTTGAGACCCGTTTCCGCTTCGTCGACCGCGTCTTCCGCCGGCTGCGTGTAGTTGAAGGTTATTCCCGGGAAGGACTGCAGCTTGCGGTTGATCGCGTCGATCAACTGCGGCTTGGTGTGGACCGGGCCGCTCCACCGCGAATAAGGTTTGAGCCCGACAAAGAATTCAGCGTTGAAGAAGCCGGTCGCGTCGGTGCCGTCGTCGGGACGGCCATGTTCCGAAGCGACCGTCGTCACTTCCGGAAACGACGCGATGATCGACCGGATCTGCGGCACGATCTTCGCCGATTCATCGAAGGAGATCGTGTAGGGCATGCTGGCCCGCACCCACAGCGCGCCTTCGTCCAGATGCGGCATGAACTCGGCACCCACGTCAGCCGAAAGGAGCAGCGACGCGAGCAGCAGAAGCGCGGAAACTCCGATCGTTCCGCGCGGGTTTGCGAGGCATTTGTCGAGACCGTGTACGTAGGAGGCGCGGATGCGTTCGAAGATGGCGTTCCGTCGCTCGCGAACGCCGCTCCGCATCAGCCAGGAACAGAGAACCGGAAGCAATGTCAACGTGACGATCAATGATCCGATCAGTGCGAAGATCATCGTGTCCGCCATCGGCTTGAAGAGCACGCCCGACGGCCCCGTCAGGACGTAGATCGGGAGGAAGCTCACGACGATTACGACGACCGAATAGAAGAGCGGGCGATCGACTTCCGCCGCGGCGTCGCGGATGATCGCCATGACGTTGTCGGGCCGTTCGTCGCTTTCCGCCAGGCGCCGGTAGATATTCTCCACCATGATCACCGCGGCATCGACCAATATCCCGAAATCGATCGCGCCGATCGACAGGAGGTTCGCGGACGCCTGCTGCAGGTCGAGGCAGGCAAAGGCGAACAGCAAGGATAGGGGAATGGTCGCTGCGACGATCAGTCCGGATCGAAAATCATAGAGGAAGAAGATCAGGATCACGACGACGAGCAGCATTCCGCGAAGCAGGTTGTTCTCGACCGTCACGACGGTTTCGTGGACGAGGTCGGACCGGTCGTAGAAAGGCACGACCTTCACATCCTTGGGCAACAGGCTGGCGTTGAGCTCCTGCGTCTTGGCTTCGACGCCCTTCAGCACGTCCTGCGTCTTGCCGCCCGTGCGCAGCATGATGACGCCTTCGACGGCATCATTCTGCTTGTTGATCCCGAACTGTCCGAGGCGCGGCGCGATTCCGAGCGTGACCCGGCCCACATCCTTCACAAGGGTCGGGATGCCGTTGTGCACCGCGACGACGACATTGCCGATGTCCTCGATCGTCGAAAGCCGGCCGAGGCCGCGGACGTAATAGAATTGCCCGCCCTCGGAATAGAATCCGCCACCGCCGTTTCCATTGTTCGCGCCGAGGGCGCTTTCGACCTGCTGTGGCGACAAGCCTGCGCCGGCGAGACGATATTGGTCGAGCAGCACCTGATATTGCATCGTGCCGCCGCCGAAGCCGGAGTCGTCGGCGACGCCCGGGACCGACCGATATTGCGGCTCGACGGTCCAATCCTCGAACGTCTTGAGCTCGGTCGGCGAACGGTCGGGACTTTGCAGCGTGTAGCGATAGATGAGACCGGACGGCGATGTCAGCGGCTCGACCTCCGGCGAAACGCCGGCGGGCAGGTCAAGGCTCGCCAGGCGATTGAACACCTGCTGCCGCGCGAAATTCCGGTCGGTGTCCTGATCGAACGTAATGTCGATGCTGGACAGCGCGTAAAGCGAGACCGAACGAAGGTTGTTCTCCTTCGGAATGCCGTTCATCTCGCGCTCGATCGGGACGGTGATCAGCCTTTCGATCTCCTCCGCCGAGTGGCCCGGCCATTGTGCGGTGATCGAGACCATCGGCGGCGAGAGGTCGGGATAAGCATCGACCGGCAAGCGGTCCCACGCGCGGATACCCGCGCCGATCATCAACACCGTCAGGACAGCGACGAGGATCCGTTGTTCGAGGCTGAGCGCGACGATCCGGTTGATGAAGGAGGAGCCGGTTTTCGGCTCAGGCCCGCCTTCGGTCATTGGCTCTGCATGAACTGGAGGAAGAGGGCTCCGTTGGAAACGACCCTGTCGCCGCTCGCAAGGCCGCTGGTCACGTCGTAATTCTGGCTGTCGCGATAGCCGACCGTTACGTGCCTGCGAGCGAAGGTGCCGTCCCGCATTGCGACGTAGACGAACGGGAGGTTCTCATCGTCGCGGAGCACCGCCGACACCGGCACGAGCAAGCCGGTGTTGACTCGGCCGGACTCGATCGAGACCCCGACGTACATCTGCTTCTTCAGGAGGTCGCCGGGGTTGGGAGCGACGATCCGCGCCACAACCGCGCGGGTGTTCGGATCGACCGTCGCACCGATATTCTCGACGGTGCCGCGAAACGGACCCGTTCCGTTGCCGGGATCGATCACCGCCGCGTCATGGACGCCGACCTGCGACAGGTCGCCGGGAGCGACCTGCGCGAGGACCCAGACCTGGGAGAGATTGGCGACGGTGAAGGCTGCCGACGAGCCGGCCTGCAGCAGCTGGCCGGGCGTGACCTGCTTTTCGACGACGACACCGGAGACGGGTGCGCGAATGACGCCGGCCAGGCCCGCCCGAGGATTTCCGGCCATCGCCCTTGCAACCGTTCCTCGGTCGACGCCCATCGAGATGAGCGCCTGAAGCGCCGCATCGCGGTCGGCATCGGCGCTTGCCGCATCGGTTTGAGCCTGGGCGGCTTCGCGCTCGGAAATGCCGTTATGCGCGGCAAGATCGCGGTCTGCGATCGCAAGCTTCCGCGCATTGGCCGCCGTGACGACCGCCTTTCGATAGGCGCCGATCGCGGTCGCATAGTCGGCGGATTGGACCAGCGCGAGCGGCTGACCCTTCGCGACATGCTGGCCGAGCGCCACGAAGATTTGCGTGACGGGGCCCGTGAAGGGAGACACGACCGCCGTCGCCTGGTCGTTGTCGAAATCGACCGTACCCGGCGCCTCGATCTTCTGCCGGTAACCGATGGGCACGACCGTGTAGAGCTGGATATGCTTCAGCTGATCCCTGGTCAGCCGAACATTGGCGAGAGCCGGGGTCGCGCTGTTGCTGTCCTCCGGCGACGAAGAGCAGCCCGCAAGCAGGGCCAGCGCAAAACCCGCAGCGAAGACGCGCCTAATGCGCATTGGCCGCGCTCATCAGTTCGGGCCGATGCCACCAGCCGCCGCCGAGCGCCTGGAACAGAGCGGCCGTGTCGGTGAAGCGATCGGCCTCGGCCTGGACCAGGCTGAGCCGCGCTTGCTGGTACGCCTGATCGGCGTTGAGGACCGCGAGATAGGCCGCATAGCCATCCTTATATTGAAGGCGAGAGAGGTCGAGGCTGGTCTTGGCCGCATCGGCCGCCGCCGAAGTGGACCGCAGGGTCTCCGCATCATGTTCGAGTGCGGCAAGCGTGTCGGCGACGTTCTGGAAAGCAGTGAGGACCGTCCCGCGATATTGCTCGGCGGTCTGTTGGTAGGCCGCGCGCGCTCCGCGCTCCTGATGAAGCAAGGTCCCGCCGTCGAAGATCGGCGCGAGCAGGGAGCCGCCGATATTCCAGAAACCCGTCCCCGGGCCGAACAGCCTGCCGATGGCAAGCGCCGTGCTTCCTGCATTCCCGCCCAAGGTAATGTTGGGCAAGCGGTTGGCGATCGCGATTCCGACTTGCGCATTCGCTGCGTGAAGATTGGCCTGCGCCTGCAGGATGTCGGGACGTTGCTCGACGAGCACCGACGGCAGAGTGAGCGGAAGGTCAGACGGCAAGGTCAGGCTCGCCAGCGTGAACTTCGCCGCCGGCGCCTGCCCGGGGTACCGGCCAGTCAGGACCGCAAGCAGATTATCCTGCTGGTCGCGCTGCTTCAGCAAAGGCGGAAGCGAAGCTTCGAGCTGCGCGAGTTGCGCTTGCTGCGCCGCAAGATCGGTACCGCCGATATACCCCCTGGATTTCTGATATTGCAGCAGGCTGAGAATCTGCCGGTTGATGCCGATCAGGTCCTTGGTCGTCGCGATCTGGTCCTCGAGCGAGGCCTCCTGGATCGCGGCCAGGACGACATTCGCGGTCAGCGTGATGTCGACTGCGATCATCTGGTAGCGGGTCGCCTGCTCCTCCGCTGCGGCCGCTTCCGCGGTTCGCTTGTTCTTGCCGAAGACATCGGGGACGTAGGAGACACTCAGCTGCGGCGTCGCGAGCGTGTAGAGAAAGGCGTTGTTGCTCGGCACCGGCGCGAGGGCCGCGGACGGATCCTTCTGGCGCGTGAGGTCGAAACCGGCATTGACCTGCGGAAAGATCGCTCCGTGCTGGGCGCGGGTGTTTTCATGCGCGACGAGCAGCGCCGCCTGAGCGGCCTTGAGATCGGCGTTGTTGGCGAGCGCCTGAACGACAAGATCATTGAGCGGCTTCGAATGAAACAGGGTCCACCAGTCGGCTGGAATATCGGCGGCGCTGGTGAAATGCTGCGCGACGCCGCCAGGCACCGCGGCGGTCGCTTCGGTCGTTTCAGGCGAAGTCGCAGTATAGGCGGAAACCGGGGGCGGCGCGGGAGGCTTGAAGTTCGGACCGACGACGCAAGCCGACGTCGACAAGGACGCGAGAACGGCAGCCACTTGTCGGCGAATGAGCACCGCCATCAATCTCCAATTTCCCGAAAAGGAATGCGAACCTGCGGCCGGTGGCGCGAGATAATATTATGTCACAGCGCTCCGCAAGGGGGCTAGCCGGAAGCCGGGCGGCGAGGCAAATTACATTGCTGCAATAATCGGGACGATTTCGACGAACATCTTTTTGCCGCCGACGAATGAAAAGAGGCGATCCGGGAAGGGGCCCGGACCGCCTCCTGGTGCCGCGTAGCGGGGAGTCAGCGCGGCGGGGGTGCCTAGAGATCGATACCGGCGGCGATTGCTTCGAGCTTGCGGACGCGCTCGCGAAGGTCCGCCATCTCAATCCGGCCGGTAGCAGGGGGCAAGCTGCGGTCGGCCGCGTCGTGAGTCAGCTCGAACCTTTTCAGCTCCAGCCAACCATTCCAGGCCTTGAGGCCTGCGATGCTCGCCGCCGCCAATCCGGTGAGGATGCTTGCCGAGAGAACGCCAATCGTCAGCGGGTCCATCACTTTTCCTCCTGGGGCTCGCGGAGTTTTTCGATCTCGCGCGCCAGCTCGTCATTCTGGCTGTGGATGTGATGATCGATCGCCATCAGCCGACGATCGGTCGGGTCGAGTTCGGTGCGCATCGCGTGAACCGTCGGCTTGCGCTTGGCGACCTGCTCCATCCGGTCAAAGTCGCTCAAGTGCCGATCGCCGGTCATTGCGCGGCGCTTCTGCACGGCGAGAATGATCCCGACGACCGCATAAGCGATGAGCGCGGTGGTGAAGTCCACGGGCGTCAACAGCGGAACGGCGACCCAGGCGATCCGCAGGAAGGTCGGGTCGATCCCCCACTTCGCGCCGAGCGTCGAGCAGACGCCGGCAATCTTCGCGTCGTGTCGATCGAGCGAATAGGGGTAATATTTGCGGGCCATTTCCATCGCTTCCTTCCTCAATTCACCCGCGCTTTGAGCGCGGCCTTCATCGCTTCGAGCTCGCGGTCGACCGCTTCGGCGGCGCGCAGCTCATGAATTTCGTCTTCGAGGCTGCCGATTCCCAGCGCTTCGGCGCGGCCTTCGGCCAGGTCAGCGCGGCGCTCCAGCAGCTCGAACTTCGAGAATGCGGCGTGCGTGCGGCTGCCGTGCATGATCTCGCGCGCCTTTGCCCTGGTGATCGCACTGTCGAACCGCGACTGGATCGCATTCTGCCGGGCCCGGGCTTCGCGAAGCTTCGCCTGAAGCTTGGCGATGTCGGCCTCGTAAGCCTTCAGCGTCTCGTCGAGCGCCTTGATCTCGTCCTTCAGGCCTTCGGCCATTTCGGCGGCGTCCTGTCTCTCGGCGAGGGCGGCTTTGGCGAGGTCCTCGCGGTCCTTCGAGAGCGCAAGCTCGGCCTTCTCCGTCCAGCTCAGCTGGAGCTGGTCCAGCCGATCGGCCATCCGGCGCATTTCCTTGCTGTCGGCGATGCAGCGCGCCGCGGAAGCCCGGATCTCCACCAACGTCTCTTCCATCTCGAGGATGATCATCCGGATCATCCGCGACGGGTCTTCCGACCGGTCGAGAAGCTCGGTCATGTTCGCCGCAAAGATGTCACGGGCGCGGCTGAACACTGGTCCGCTGAACCAGCTTGCGACGGGCGCCAGGCGCGTCGTTTGCTGCTCCGGCTCAACCTCGATCAGACGAGGGGTGCGGACCGGGACCTTGGCTTCGAGGACTTCAAGTTCAGGCATAGGTCTGGACCGACAGAGGATTGACGCCGCCAGCCTGTGCTGGGGCAACGGCGGCTCCGACCGCGATCGTGCTCATGACGAGCGCTGCGGCGATCGCGACGAGGGTGCGGGTGAACTGCGATTGCGACGACATTTGAAATCTCCCATTTTTTCGCCCGACGGAACATTGCGGGTCGATGAACATAGCTAATCAAGACCCGTGCCAATCCAGCAAAACTGCGAAAAATATCGGCAGGATGGCCAAAATGGGAGATTTCGCCAACCAAGAGTTGGTGGGATTCACCAAACCTTCCGTGGGAACATTCGCCGTGTCCGGCGCGTCGAAACCCAATCCCGTTGGAAGGAGCTCAATGGATGATCGGCAAGTTGTTCGGCGCGTGGCTCGGCGAGAAGGTCGCCGGGCGAAATGAAGGGGCGAAGGGCGCGATCCTGGGTTACGGGGCGGCCGCGCTCGCGAAGCGCAGCGTCCCCGCGTTGGCCGGCCTTGCCCTTGCTGGGTGGGGCATCAAGAAGTGGCGCGACCGGCGGAATCGCCGCTCGCCATCCTATCCTTCGGATGCGACGCCAGACCGGCCGTCTTAGACTTCGCTCAGCCCCCTACTCAGGATGATCGGAGCTCGATGCCTCGGATTCAGGCGGGTTCTCGAAATAGGGTTCGACCTTGCCCTTGAGCTTGATCGTCATCGGCTGACCGTAGCGATCGCGGCTCTTGCCCGCGGCGATGCGGATCCATCCCTCGGAGATGCAATATTCGATGACGCTGGTTTTCTCGTTCCCGTTGAACTTGATGCCGACTCCACGACCAAGCAGGGCCTCATCGAAATATTCGCTGCGCGGATCGAGCGAGAGGCGGTCGGGCGGGGTGTCGGAAGCGTCGGCCATAATGGCGCCCTACCCTCGCGCACCTTCGCCGGTCAACGCCAAGTGCCGCGCCGCGAAGAGCAATGTAAAGGAAACTTTACTCGCATGGTTGCCGCACGACCGAGACAGGATTAAGCGCTCGTCGCGACATGAGCGACAAGGACCCCTCGATCTCCCGGCGGAACAGGCCGAAGCTCGCACTGCACGTGCCCGAGCCTCCGTTCCGTCCCGGCGACACACCCGACTTTTCCAAGCTGAAGATTCCGGCGGCGGGCAAAGCGCCCCGTCCCGACACCAATGCTCCCGCGGCGGAAACCCACCCGCTGACAACGGACCTCGTTCGGGTGCTTGGCGATGACGACAAGGCCGTCGGGCCCTGGAACCCGAAGCTGGACCCCGACACCCTTCGAAAGATCCTGAACGACATGGTGACCGTCCGGATCTTCGACGACCGGATGTACCGGTCGCAGCGTCAGGGCAAAACGAGCTTCTACATGAAATGCACGGGCGAGGAGGCGATCGCGACCGCAGCGGCTGCAGCGCTCGACCGCGAGGACGTGCATTTCCCGACCTACCGGCAGCAGGGCCTGCTCGTCGCGCGCGGCTATCCGCTCGTCGACATGATGAACCAGATCTATTCGAACAAAGGCGACAAGCTGAAAGGCCGGCAGCTGCCGATCATGTATTCGGACAAAGCGTACGGATTCTTCTCCATCTCGGGGAATCTCGGAACCCAATTCCCGCAGGCCGTCGGCTGGGCGATGGCTGCGGCGATCAAGGGCGACAGCCGGATCGCGATGGGCTGGATCGGCGACGGAGCGACGGCGGAAGGCGACTTCCACAGCGCGATGACCTTTGCGGCCGTCTACAATGCGCCGGTCATCCTCGCGACGGTGAACAATCAATGGGCGATCTCGAGCTTCTCGGGCATCGCAGGCGCCGAGCGCGCGACCTTCGCGCAGCGCGCGGTCGGATATGGACTTGCCGGCCTGCGCGTTGACGGCAATGACGCGCTAGCGGTCTACGCCGCCGTCAACTGGGCGGCCGAACGGGCGCGCTCGAACCTCGGTCCAACGCTGATCGAGTTCTTCACCTATCGCGCGGAAGGCCATTCCACGTCGGACGATCCGTCCGGCTACCGGCCGACGAACGAAGCCAAGGCCTGGCCGCTCGGCGACCCGATCGAGCGGTTGAAGGCGCACCTGATCGCACTTGGCGAATGGGACGATGAGCGGCACGCGGAGATGGCGGCGGAAGCCGACGCGGCGGTTCGCGCTGCCCAGAAGGAGTCCGAGAAGCTCGGGATCCTGCCCGAACAGGGCAAGGATGACATCGGAAGCATGTTCGAGGACGTCTACGCCGACGTTCCGTGGAACCTTGCCGAGCAGCGCGAGCAGGCGCTGAGCGAAGGTCGCGACTGATGGCGACCATGAACATGATCCAGGCGCTGAACGACGCCCACAAGGTGATGATGCGCACCGACGAGGATATCGTCGTCTTCGGTGAGGACATCGGATATTTCGGCGGCGTCTTCCGCGTGACCGAGGGGCTGCAGAAGGAATTCGGCAAGACGCGCGTGTTCGACACTCCGATCAGCGAAGGCGGGATCGTCGCGGCCGCGGTCGGAATGGCCGCTTACGGGATCAAGCCGGTCATCGAGATCCAGTTCGCCGACTATATCTACCCCGGCTACGACCAGATCGTCAGCGAAGTCGCCAAGATGCGCTATCGCACCGGCGGCGAATGGACGATGCCGATGGTCATCCGATCGCCCTATGGCGGCGGCATTTTCGGCGGACAGACGCACAGCCAGTCGCCGGAATCCCTGTTCACCCATATCGCGGGCCTGAAAGTCGTGATTCCCTCGACGCCCTACGACGCCAAGGGCCTGTTGATCTCGGCGATCCAGGACCCCGATCCCGTAATCTTCTTCGAACCCAAGCGCATCTACAACGGCCCGTTCGACGGCCACCATGACCGTCCCGTGAAGCCCTGGTCGAAGCATCCCGCGAGCGAAGTTCCCGAGGGCCAATACATCGTGCCGATCGGCAAGGCCGCGGTCGTCCGCGAAGGCGACGAGCTCACCATCCTTGCCTATGGCACGATGGTTCACGTCGCGCTCGCCGCGGTCGAGGAGCGGGGGCTCGACGCCGAGGTCATCGATTTGCGGACTCTCGTCCCGCTCGACATCGAGACGATCGAGCAATCGGTCGCAAAGACCGGCCGCTGCCTCATCCTCCAGGAGGCGCCGCGCACGTCCGGCTACGCAGCCGAGTTGAGCGCGCTGGTGCAGGAGCGCTGCTTCTATCACCTCGAGGCCCCCGTCGAACGCGTCACCGGTTGGGACACGCCCTACCCTCACGCCTATGAATGGGCCTATTTCCCGGGCCCGAGGCGAATGAAGAAAGCGCTAGAAAAGGTCATGAGCGAATAATGGCCCGATACGAATTCAAGCTCCCCGACATCGGCGAAGGCATTGCCGAGGCCGAGATCGTCGCCTGGCACGTCAAGGTCGGCGACACGATCTCCGAGGATCAGCAGATCGCCGACATGATGACCGACAAGGCGACGGTCGAGATGGAGTCGCCGGTCGCAGGCAAGGTCGTCGAACTTGCAGGTGAGGTCGGCGACCAGATCCCGATCGGGTCGGTGCTGGCGGTGATCGAAACCGAAGGCGCGGCATCCGCGCCGGAAGCCGGCGCTCCCGTTCCCGACAGCGTCGACGAACGTCCGCTGGCGGACGGCGCTGAGCGGCCGACCCCCGAGCAGGAACAGGCGCTCCCGGTAACCGCGCTTCCGCAAGACGTCGAAACAGCTGCGCCTGCCGCTCCCGCTCCGGCTCCGAAGCCGCGCGTCGAAGCGGAGGTCGCGGAGCGTGAAGCCAGCCATGTGCATGTGCTCGCTTCTCCAGCCGTCCGTGCCCGGGCGCGTGATCTGGGCATCGATCTCGGACAGGTGAAAACGGCGGGCGACCGCATCCGCCACTCCGATCTCGACGCTTATCTGCTCTACAATGGCGGGACGGTCTCGGACCGCGGTACCGGCGCGCCGCGCAAGGACGAGACGATCAAGGTCGTCGGCCTTCGCCGCAAGATCGCCGAGAACATGGCTGAGGCGAAACGCCGGATTCCGCATTTCACCCTGGTCGAGGAATTCGACGTCACCGCGCTCGAGGACAC
>DATLOY010000094.1:0-13329 GCA_035536015.1 Sphingomicrobium sp. | reverse complement strand
ATTCGCCAGGCGGTTCGCACCGGCCTCGCGCTCGAGGCGGTGATCAACCGCTGGAGCCGCTTCGACCGCAAGAATTACTTCTACGCCGATTTGCCGCAGGGCTATCAGATCAGCCAGCTCTTCCACCCGCTCGTCGGCCCTGGCGAGGTCGAGATCCTGACCGACGAGAAGGACGAGACAAGCGCCAAGCAAATCGGCATCGAACGCATCCACGTCGAGCAGGACGCCGGCAAGCTGATGCATGAGCAGCATCCGACGATGAGCTACGTCGACCTCAATCGCGCGGGCGTCGCTCTGATGGAGATCGTGTCGCGGCCCGACATGCGCTCGCCGGCCGAGGCTGGCGCCTATCTCCGCAAGCTGCGCGCGATCCTCCGCTACGTTGGCTCCTGCGATGGCAACATGGAAGAAGGCTCGATGCGCGCCGACGTCAACGTCAGCGTGCGCAAGCCCGGCGGCGAATTCGGCACCCGCACCGAGACGAAGAACGTCAACAGCGTGCGCTTCGTCATGGCCGTCGTGGAACATGAGGCGAAGCGTCAGGTCGAGCTTCTCGAAAGCGGCGGCGCGGTCGCCCAGGAAACGCGGCTCTACGACCCCGACAAGAACGTCACGCGCTCGCTCCGGTCCAAGGAGGACGCGCACGATTACCGCTACTTCCCCGACCCGGACCTGCTCCCGCTCGAGCTCGACGAGGAATTCATCGCCGAGTGCCGGGCAAGCCTTCCCGAGCTGCCCGACGACAAGCGCAAACGCTACGAGGGTCATGGCATAACCCCTTATAACGCAAGCGTTTTGACTGCCGAGGTCGAAACCGCGCGCTGGTTCGACGCCCTTCTCGAGGCCGGCGCCGAACCCAAGCAAGCATCGAACTGGGTCGTCGCGGAGCTGTTCGGCGCGCTCAATCGCCGCGGCGAAAGCATCATCGACACCCCGATCTCGCCCGAGGAAGCCGCCGAGCTTCTGAAGCTCGTCGCCGACGGGACGATCAGCGGCACGATCGCCAAGCAGGTGTTCGAGATCATGCTCGAGTCCGGTGAGCCGCCGTCGAAGATCGTCGAGGAGCGCGGCCTCCGCCAGACCAGCGACACCGGCGCGATCGACGCGGAAATCGACAAAATCCTCACGGCCAATGCCGACAAGGTCGCCGAATACAAGAGCGGCAAGCAGCAGCTTTTCGGCTTCTTCGTCGGCCAGACCATGAAGGCCATGCAGGGCAAGGCCAATCCGCAGGTCGTCAACGAGCGCCTGCGGGCCAAATTGGGATGACGGAGTCTCCAATGCGTAAACTTGCCGCCGCCTTCATCGCGACAACCCTGGCCGCGGCAGCCTGTGCGCAGGCACCGGCGCAGGCCCCGTCGCAGCTCCCGGCGGGAGCGCCCAAGCTGCTCGTCGTCATTTCCGTCGATCAATTCTCCGCCGACCTGTTCGATGAATATCGTCCGCAGTTCAGCGGCGGGCTTGCGCGGATTGCGTCGGGTGCGGCGTTCCATAACGGCTATCAAAGCCACGCCGCGACCGAGACCTGCCCGGGGCACTCGACGATTCTGACCGGCAATCATCCGGCACACACGGGGATCATCGGCAATGTCTGGATCGATCAGACGGTCAATCGGTCGGACACGACTGTCTATTGCGCCGAAGACGAGCGCGTGCCGGGAAGCTCTTCGACCAATTACACGGTGTCGCCGGTCCACCTGATGGTACCCACGCTCGGTGAGCTCATGAAACGCGCTTACCCCGGAAGCCGCAACGTCGCGGTTTCGGGGAAGGACCGCGCGGCGGTGATGATGACGGGTCATGTCGCCGATCAGCGTTGGTATTGGACCGGGCAGAGGTTCGACACGGACCTTAAGTCGGCGCCGGTGCCCAATTCGGTCGCCAAGGTGAATGGCGCGATCGCGGCCGCGCTTGCGCAGCCGCGTCCTCCGCTCGACCCGACGCCGTTCTGCCAGGCGAAGGCGCGCGAAATCCCCGTTCCGGGCGGAAGCAAGCCGGTCGGGACGGGGCGTCTTGCCCGTAACGCGAACGATCCGGCTGCGCTGCGCGCCTCGCCGGAGCTGGACGGCGACACGCTCGCTCTTGCCGCCGCCCTCGTGGACGAAATGCAGCTCGGCCGCCGCGCCGACCCGGACCTTCTCGCGATCAGCCTGTCGGCGACCGATTATGTCGGACACACTTATGGCACCGAGGGCCAGGAGATGTGCCTCCAGCTGCTCGAGCTCGACCGCGAGATTGGTGATTTCCTGAGCGTGCTGGATGCGCGCGGCATTGATTATTCTGTGGCCCTGACCGCGGATCATGGCGGGCTCGACATCCCTGAGCGGCTGCGAATTGCCGGAGTGAAGGACGCGCAGCGGATCGGTCCGGAACTCAGCGGCGGCCGAATGGGTCTCGCGCTGGCGAAGAAGCTCGGACTTCCCGGATTCGGACTGCTCGGCGACGGTTCGTCCGGCGACATGTATATCGACCGCAAGCTTCCGCCACGCGACCGGAAACGGCTGTTGGACGCTGCTGTGGCCGCTTACCGGGCTCATCCGCTGGTCGAGGCGGTCTTCACCGGAGCGCAGATTGCGGCGACGCCCTTGCCGACAGGCAATCCCCTCAACTGGAGCCTCATTCAGCGTGCGCGGGCAAGCTATTATCCCGGGCGTTCGGGCGACTTCGTCGTGTTCCTCAAGAAAGAGGTCACGCCTATCTTCGATACCAGCAGATTCATTGCGACCCACGGCAGCCCCTGGGATTACGACCGGCGCGTGCCGATCCTCTTCTGGCGCAAGGGAATGGCGGCGGCACCGACCGATGTTCCGGCCGACACGGTCGACATCATGCCGACGCTGGCCGCGGAGATCGGACTTCCTGTCGCGCCCGGGTCGGTGGATGGCACATGTCTGACCGGAATCCCCGGCGTGACCTGTCCTGCGGCGGTGCCCAACCCCTCGGAGACGGAACGAGGTCGCCGCTAAGCGACTAAAATAACGCGCTTTTCTTTCATGAACCGTTCGGTAATAGTCGACCACTGAATATTGGGGAGGGGCGCCCAGTAGCGCGTCCCTTGGAGGTTGGTCTTATGCGGAAGTGGGTTGCGTTGCTCGCGCTTGCCTCGTGCCTTTCGACGAGCGCGTGCGTGCAGACGCGGCAATTTGCGGACGTCCAGTTCACTCCGCCCCAAGGCGATTACAGGCTCCTCGTCCTGCGGCCCGACGTGACCGTCGGATCGCTCACCACCGGCGGCCTCGTCGAACCCCGCGCCGACTGGACCGATCAAGCCCGCACCAACATCGTTGCGGCCCTCCGTGCCCAGCAGGCGGAACGGGGAGGAAAGGTTCAGATTCTCAACCGCCGAAGCGAGCTCAAAGGCGCGAACGAGCAGGAAGTCGCGGACGTCGAGCGGCTCTTTTACGCGGTCGGCCAGTCGATAGTGCTTCACAAGTATCTGGGAGCCTATTTGCCGACCAAGCGCGGCAAGGGCCTCGAATATACCTTGGGCGAAGACGCGGTCAGCCTCGGGCGCAAGACCGGCTATGATTATGCGCTTTTCCTCCACGCCGAGGACCAGGTCGCATCGACCGGCCGGATCGCGCTCGGCGTGATCGGCCTTGCCGGCTGCTTCGTCGGTTTCTGCGCCCCCAATATCGGTGGCGCGACCCAGCTCGATTATGCCGGGCTTGTCGACCTCAAGACCGGCGAGGTCGTCTGGTTCAATGTCGTTCGCGCGGGGAGCGAAGTCCCCGGCGTCGCTTTCGGCGACCTTCGTACGCCCGAGGGCGCGCAGCAGATGGTCGAGCGCCTGCTCGGCCGGATGAAGCCCGGCATCGAGGCCCGGCGCGCTGCGGAAAAAAGCTGATGTGCGCGCGCTGCCTTGAAATTAGCCGACGTTCGCTGCTCGTTGGCGGCGGAGTGGCGGCCGCGGCACTGACGACTGGCGTTGCTCATGCACGCATCCTGCCGAAAGACATGGTACCGCTGGTCGGCCCTGGCTACCGCCCGACCGAACGCGACGAAATCGGCTTGTGGCACGAAATGGATCGCGTCGAGGAGGAGATTTCAGGCTCCAACCTGCTCGTGCAGGATGCAGGGCTCACCGCTTATCTCAAGGACATAATCGGCACCGTCGGCGGCCCTGCGGCGAAGGATTTTCGGATCTACCTGGCGCGCATTCCCGACTTCAACGCGATGATGTTCCCGACCGGTTTCGCGGTCGTCTTCTCCGGCCTTCTTCTGCGGATGCGGAACGAGGCGCAGCTTGCCGGTGTCATCGCCCACGAGTCCGGCCATTTCCTGCGCCGCCACCAGATTCGCAGCTGGCGCGACATGAAGCGCAAGACGGACATTTTCTCGATCGCTGCGATGGCCGCAGGCGTCGGCGGAGCTGCGGGCGGAGTTTATCTCGGCGATTATGTCCAGTTGGCTCAGCTCGGAACGATCCTGTCGCTCTTCCAATATAGCCGCGAAATGGAAGCCGAGGCCGATGCGCTTGGCGCCAGGCTCATCGCGGACACCGGCTATCCGCCAGTGGAAATGGCCAACATCTGGCAGCAGCTGATCGGGGAAGAGGATGCGAGCGCTCGATACAGGCGCAAGCACCGCCGGAAAGGCTCCTTGTTCGACACCCATCCGTCGCCCGACGCGCGAATGGCCGACCTCAGGGCAGACGTGGCCGAAGTGACGGTGCCGGGCCGCACCTACGACAACAAGCGCGAACGCTACCTTTCGATGATCGGGCCGATCCGGCCGATGCTTCTCGACGACCAGGTCAAGCTCAACGATCCGGGGGCCAGCCAATATCTGATCGAAACCCTGGCGCAGGACGGCTGGAACGGCCTTCTGCGCTTCTATGAAGGCGAAGTGTGGCGCCTTCGAAACCGGCACGGCGACGATGTCCGCGCTGCCCAGGGCTATGCCGCGGCAGTCGCCTATCCCGACGCACCGGCCGATGCCTGGCGGTGGCACGGCATCTCGTTGATGAAGGCCGGGCGCCAGGCCGAAGCGAAAGCGGCGTTCGCACGATATTTGACGATGAGGCCCGATGCGCCCGATGCGGCCTGGGTGCGGCAGATGGTCGGCTGAGGAGCGAAGACGATGAGGTTCATCTCCAGATTCGCAGTCCTCGGCGCGGCATTCGCACTCGCGGGATGCAGCTCTTTGGGTGGAGGCGACGCGTTCGGAAGCGATTATTACTCGCTCGTCCGGGTGCAGCGTGTCCGTGTTGGCAACGGAAGCCTCGTCGTCAGCCCGCCGCGTCCCTGGAACAAGCAGCGTACGACCTTCTTCATCGACATTCGTGAAGTCGAGGATTGGACCCTCAACGGGCCCTATCTCGACGGAATCAGCTTCGTCACGGGCCTGAAAAGCGGCCGCTATTTGATCAGGCAGAGCAAGCGTGCGGACCAGCAGGTGCCCAAGTTCCGTTCGGACATGACTCCGCCCGAAATCGCGGCGATGCTTGAAAGCCTGTATCGCGTGAAGGGCGGGGCCGTCGATTTCCGTACCCTCTCGCTGCAGCCGCGCCGGTTCCTCGGCGTGAACGGCTTCCAGTTCGACTTTGAACATCTCGACGACGACGAGCTGTGGCGAAAGGGCAGGGCGGTCGGCGCCGTGATCGACGGCAATCTCTATCTCATCCTCTATGATGCGGCGCGGTCACATTATTACGGCGCCGCGCTTCCCGACTTCGAATCGATCGTCGCTTCGGCCGAGCTTCACCGCTAGCCGACGGGCGAGATCGGCCCCGGACTTGGCGTCGTTCCCGGCGATGGCGGAGTTGGAACGTCGATGTCCGGCTGATGCACCGGAGTTTCGGGCGGAGGTTCGCTCGGCTGGCCGGGCTGGCTGGGCTCGGGCGGAGGCTGAACGGGCTTTTCGGGCGGCGTCTGTTGCACGGGACTCTCCTTGCAACGCCAACGATCTGGGCGGTGAGCGGTTGCCCATCTGCCGATCCTTGCTATAGGCCCGGCCCTTCAATGTGCCGCGCGCGCGTGGCGGAACTGGTAGACGCGCTGGATTTAGGTTCCAGTATCGCAAGATGTGGGGGTTCGAGTCCCTCCGCGCGCACCAGCCGTTTGTGCGGCTGATTAGGCTTTTCATCGGGACCCAGGAAACGTGACGATCAAAACTGTCGAAACTGAGAACGAGGGCCTCAAGCGCGCCTTCATGCTGACCATTCCCGCCAAGGATATCGAGGCGCGGGTCAACGAGGAAGTGAAGCGCATCGCGCCCCAGGTCCGGATGCCGGGCTTTCGTCCGGGCAAGGTCCCGCCGAACCTCATCAAGAAGATGCATGGCGACGCGCTTCAGCGCGACGCGCTGAATGGAGCTGTTCAGGACAGCGTTCAGCAGCTGCTCGAGGAAAAGAAGGTTCGCCCGGCGCTGCAGCCGGAAGTCGTGCTCGACGAAAAGTATGAGCCTGGAAAGGACGCGGAAGTCAGCGTTCGGCTCGAAGCGCTTCCGGACGTTCCGCCGGCGAATATCGGTGACCTCAGGATCGAGCGCCTGACCGTCGATGCCGACGAAAGTGCGGTCGATGAGCAGGTGCAGCAGCTCGCGAGCTCGGCAAAGAACTGGACCGATGCGCCCAAGAAGCACGCCGCGGCAATCGGCGACCTCGTCGTCATGGATTTCGAAGGCAAGATCGACGGCACGCCGTTCGAGGGCGGCAAGGCCGAAGGCATGTCCGTCGAGCTCGGCTCGGGACAGCTGATCCCGGGTTTCGAAGACGGCCTCGTCGGGGCCAAGGCCGGCGACACCCGCGAAGTGAAGGTGACCTTTCCGGCCGACTATCAGGCCGAGGCCCTGAAGGGGAAGGACGCCACGTTCGACGTCACCGTGACCGGCGTGAAGACCGCCGGAAAGTCCAGGGTCGACGACGATTTCGCCAAGTCCCTCGGCCTTCAGGATCTCGATCAATTGAAGGGCCTGATCCGCGATCAGCAGGTTCAGGAGCTCAATGGTCTCACCCGCACGCACATGAAGCGCCAGCTCCTCGACCAATTGGCCGCGCGTCATGATTTTCCGGTTCCGGAATCGATGGTCGATGCCGAATTCCAGAACATCATGAACCAGCTTCGCCATGAGGCAAGCCACGAGGAAGATCCCAAGGCCGCCCTCGACGAAATCGAGAAGGAGTCGAAGGAATATCGCCGGATCGCGGAGCGCCGCGTTCGTCTCGGGCTGCTGTTGTCGGAGATTGGAGCCGGCAACGGCATCCAGGTCACCGAGCAGGAGATGCGTACCCTGATCGGGCAGGCCGCCTCGCAATATCAGGGCCAGGATCGCGAGCGGTTCCTGCAGCTGATCCAGCAGGAGCCGATGTTCGCGGCGCAGCTTCGCGCGCCCCTGTACGAGGACAAGGTCGTCGATTTCCTCTTCTCGAAGGCGGAGATTACGGACCGCACTGCGACCAGGGCTCAGCTCGAGGCCGATCTCGAGGCCGAAGAAGGCCATGTGCATGGGCCCGGCTGCGGGCACGACCATGCGGCTCCCGCCAAAACGAAGAAGGCGGCTGCCAAGGGCAAGCCGGAAGCGAAGCTCAAAGCCGAAAAGCCCGCCAAGGGGCCGGTCGAGAAGGCGTCCGCCAAACCCAAGCCGGCAAAGCCGGTGAAGGACGGTGCGGGCGCGAAGGCACCCGCTGCGAAGGCGCCCGCCAAGGCCGAAGCCAAGAAAGCGCCCGCCAAGAAAGCGACGAAGAAGAGTTGAGCGAGGTCGTTTGCGAGGATCTGAATCTCGCAATCGATGATCTGCGCGGCAAGGGCTTTCGGGTCGACCTGATCTATCCGGCCGACGACCCGCACACTGTGGTGTTGAGCCGCGGAGGCGAGTCCGCTCGCCTGACGACGCGGCCCGGCGCGGCGGCACCGTCGCCTCATCCTCCGTCTTTCGAGCCGGAGTTCGTATTGACTCGCGGCGGTGCGTCCGGCCTCGGTCGAGCGGGGATGAATTATCGCGACCTCATCCCCGGCCGCCTCGGCGGCAGCTACATCGCGTCGCACATCACCATTCCGGATGGCGGCCCGGTTGCCGACTGGGTGCATTATCACCGAATCCGCTTCCAGATGATCTGCGTCCGCAAGGGGTGGGTCCGGCTGGTCTACGAAGACCAGGGCGAACCCTTCGTCATGAAGGCGGGCGACCTGGTTCTCCAGCCGCCGGAGATTCGTCACCGGGTCCTGGAAAGCTCAGCCGGGCTTGAGGTCGTGGAAATCGGGTGCCCCTCGCTCCATGCGACCATCGCCGATCATGTCATGGAGCTTCCGAACTCGCGGCTCGACCCGGATCGCAACTTCCGCGGCCAGCGCTTCTTGCTGCACGTGGCGAGCGAAACCCCCTGGACTCCTTTTGCGGGCGGCGAAGCGCAGGAAACCGCGATGTCCGCGGCGACAAAGGGGTTCGCCGAGGTCCGGACAATCCGGTCCGCCGGATCGGACATCGACTTCCCGCGTCACGACGGCGAGCTGGTGTTCGGCTTTGTCCTCGAGGGATCCGGCCGGCTCAACTTTCGCGGCGGTCACGAAATCGGCTCTTCCAGCGCCTTTGCCATCCCACCTGATGAAGAATGGAGCCTTTCGGCGATGTCCGACGATTTCCGGCTGCTGCACGTAACGACTTGCAAACTCTCTGAGGACTAGCCGCTCGGGTTCTTTCGCCTTTATAGCCGCCACGTCATCGAGGGGGACGAGTTTGGACAACCCGCAATCGCCACGGATCGCAGTACTCCTGCCTTGCTACAATGAAGAAGCGGCCATTGCTGCGACTGTGCGCGGCTTCCGCGAGGCGCTGCCCGGAGCGAGCGTCTATGTCTATGACAACAACAGCCGCGATCGGACCCGTGAAATCGCGGCCGAGGCTGGAGCTGTCGTTCGCACCGAGCGCCAGCAAGGCAAGGGTCATGTCGTGCGGCGGATGTTCGCCGACGTCGACGCCGACGTCTACGTCATGGCGGATGGCGATCTCACCTACGATCCCAAGGCCGCGCCGGCGATGGTCGACCTCATCCTGGCGGAAGATCTCGACATGGTCGTCGGCACTCGCAAGCATGAAGAAAAAGACGCCTACCGCGGCGGGCATGTTCTCGGGAACAAGCTGTTCACCGGCCTTTTGTCCGGCTTGTTCGGACGAAGCTTCACGGACATATTCTCCGGCTATCGGGTTTTCTCGCGTCGTTTCGTGAAGAGCTTCCCCGTTCTGTCATCGGGGTTCGAGATCGAGACGGAGATGAGCGTCCACGCTTTGGAGCTCAGGATGCCGGTGGGTGAGGTGGAAACCGTTTACGCGGCCCGGCCTGAGGGCTCGCATTCGAAGCTGTCGACGTTCAGCGACGGCTGGCGGATCCTGAAAACGATCGTGACGCTCTACCGGATCGAGCGGCCGGTCTTGTTCTTCGGCACCATTGCGGCGCTGTTGTTGATTGCCGCGCTCCTGCTCTCGATCCCGCTGGTCCAAACCTATCTGCAGACGGGCCTTGTGCCGCGTTTTCCGACAGCGATCCTGGTCACCGGAATGACGGTGATCGCCGTGCTCTGCTTCTTCGCCGGCCTGATCCTTGACACGGTCACCCGCGGCCGTCGCGAGGTGCGTCGGCTCGCCTATTTGTCGCAGCCCGCGCCAACAGTTTGAGAAATCGCGCTTAAATCTGCTGCTGTTACAGAAAAGCCTCACCCAGCGACCGAAAAGTATCGCCCAGCTTACAAATTACGACGCTGTTGTTACTGTCTTGTCCAGACGGGGAAGCATTAACTCGGTCGAATTTAAGGGGGAAATAACATGGCCAGGGTGCTCAATTCTCTTTGCACGACGGTTTCGTTTGCGGCGCTCGCACTGAGCGCGACCGCGGCACAAGCCGCGCAGCCCGAGAGCAACCTGCCGCCGCCGGACGTGCGGAACGCGCAAGCCTCGACCTCTAACGAGCAGACGAGCCAGGGCGATATCGTCATCACCGGTTCGCGTATCCGCCACAACCCGCTCGACCTTAACGCTCCCCGCGTCTTCGTCGATCAAACCGATATCAAGAAGACCGGCCTCAACTCGCTGAACGAAGTGCTTCAGCGCCTTCCGAGCGCTTCCGGCGGCCTCAACGGCAAGTTCAACAGTTCGGGCAACCTCGGCAACCCGCCGAACGGCCAGGGCGTCGGCGCGGGATCGGCCGAAATCGATCTCCGGTCGCTTGGCTCCTTCCGCACGTTGGTCCTGGTCGACGGCCTGCGTTACGTCCCGGGCGCGGCCGCCAGCGGCGTTCCCGGCTCGGTCGACCTGAACTCGATTCCGGAATCGATGATCGAACGCGTCGAGGTCCTCCAGGACGGCGCTTCGGCCATCTACGGATCCGACGCGATCGCCGGCGTGGTCAATATTATCACCAAGAAGCGCCAGAAGGGCTTCGTGGCATCGGCACAGGTCGGCAAATATCTCGATCAGGGCGATGGCCTGTCCCAGAACTACCAGATCAGCTGGGGCAATGGGGACGGTCCCACGCAGATCGTCGTTGGCGCCAACTTCGTGAAGCAGGACTCGGTCAGCTCCGGCGACCGCGCGATTTCCAGGTTCCCGCAGCCCTTCGGGAGTGCCTGCGATTCTACCTGCAGCAGCTACACGCCGCTGGGTCGGTTCTTCATCGGGGGCTTTTCACCTCCAGGCGGTTCAACCTTGATAGCGCCGGTGATCGGACGCGATCCCACGCTCGCGGATTTCCGCGATTGGGCGGGTACGCCGGACCGCTTCAACTATGCGCCGTTCAATTTCATCCTGACTCCGCTGAAGCGCTACGGCGGGTTCATCAACTTCAAGCAAGAGCTTGGAGCGAACATGAACTTCACGGCGAAAGCCGTTTACAATCGCCGCGAGTCCAAGAACCAGGCGGCTCCGCTTCCGCTCGGTATCGGTGGGGATGCGGCGAACCTGAACCTGCTCGACACCGTCGACATCAGCGGGCTGAACGAGTTCAATCCGTTCGGCGACCTCAACCACAACAATTATACGATTTTCCGCCGGCTGGTTGAGAATGGTCCTCGCCGTTTCAGCCAGAAGGTTGATACCTGGTACGGCAACGCCACTCTGGACGGCCGCTTCGGGATGATGGGCCGCGACTGGTTCTGGGACATCAACGCCCTGTACGGCCGAAACAAGGCCAAGCAGGTGATGCTCGGCAACGTCAACGCCCTCCACGTGCAACAGGCGCTCGGCGACCCCGCCCTTTGCACGGGCTTGCCGGGACTCGACGGCATTGGAACCTGCACGCCCTTGAACATCTTCGGCGGCGCCGGTTCGATCACTCCCGCGATGCTCGATTTCATCGACTTCACTCAGCGCGACAGCAGCGAGCAGAAGTTGTGGGGCGTGACCGCGAACGTTTCGGGCAGCCTGGCCGATCTTCCGGGCGGTCCGCTTGGTATCGCGTTCGGTGCCGAGCATCGCGATCAGCGGGGACGGTTCGATCCTGACCCGGTCGTCGCTGCCGGCCATAGCTCCGACATTCCGGCCCAACCCACCAAGGGCCATTACAATGTCGATGAGCTTTATCTCGAGATCAACGCGCCGGTTCTGGCGAACACGCCCTTCTTCGACCTTCTCGAGCTGAACGGCGCGGTCCGCTATTCGGATTATTCGATCTCCGGTTCGACCACGACCTTCAAGGGCGGTGTGAACTGGAAGCCGATCAAGGACCTGAGACTGCGCGGTTCATATTCGCAAGGTTTCCGGGCTCCGACGATCGGCGAGCTCTTCGGCGGTCCTTCGCGCTACGATCTCGAGATCAACGATCCGTGTAACGCGAGCAACAATCCGACGGGTACGATCCTGGCGAACTGCCAGACGATCTTCACCGCATTGGGAGCGAATCTTGCGACTTACGAGCAGGACAATCCGCAGCGGCCCGTGTTCACCAGCGGCAACTCGAGCCTGAAGCCCGAGAAGTCGACCGGATACAATCTCGGTGCGGTGTGGAGCCCGAGCATGCTTCCGCGCTTCTCGGTTGAGGCCAATTATTATTGGATCAAGATCAAGCATGCGATCGCTTCGCCGGCGAACGAGACGCTGAACCGTTGTATCCTGACGCTCGACCCAATCGCCTGCGGCGCGGTCACCAGGACCCCCTCGGGCCAGATCGCGAGCATCAACGGCGTCCTCGACAACATCAACAGCATCAAGACCGACGGCCTTGACGTGAACCTTGCCTACCGCACCGCTCAGGCGCCCTGGGGCACGCTCGGTTTCACGCTCAACAATGCCTTCCTGTTCCATTATGACCTGACGGTTCCGGCAGTTGCGGGACCGGTCGTCATCCATCGTGCAGGCACGGAGCAGGGCAGCCCCGACCAGGCCTTCCCGAAGCATAAGGCGATCGGCATCATCGACTGGAACGGCATGGGCTTCGGCCTGACCCTGACCGGGCGCTACCTCAAGGCTGTGACCGAATCGCAAAACGGCAACAGGCTCGGCAGCCGGTTCTACACCGACGTTCAGGGCCGCTGGTCGCCGTCGTTCCTGCACAATGGGATCGAGCTCGCGCTTGGCGTGAACAACGTGTTCGACAAGGACCCGCCGGGCTGCATCAGCTGCGCGACGAACAATTTCGACCCGAACGTCTACGACATCCCGGGCCGTTATTATTACGCTCGCATCGGCGTGAAATACTGAGCTTTCAGCGATTTACGGGGAGGCGGCCTGGGCGACCGGGCCGCCTTTCTCTTTGGCCGCTTGAACCTCGCGCATTTCAGCCCGATGTAGGCTTTCACAGGAAAAGAGGGACAGGTTTCACGTGATTGACCATCAGGACATCGTTTCGCAGCTCGTTCCAATCGTCATTGAGCAGTCGAACCGCGGCGAGCGCAGCTTCGACATCTATTCGCGCCTCCTGAGAGAGCGGATCGTCTTCATCACGGGGGCGATCGAAGACCATATGGCCTCGCTCGTGACCGCACAGCTCCTGTTCCTCGAGTCCGAGAACCCGAAGAAGGACATCTTCATGTACATCAACAGTCCGGGTGGAGTGGTCACCGCCGGGCTCGCGATCCACGACACGATGCAATATATCCGGCCGAAGATCAGCACGGTCTGCATCGGCCAGGCGGCGTCGATGGGAAGCTTCCTTCTTGCGGCCGGCGAGCCTGGGATGCGCGTCGCACTGACCAACAGCCGGATCATGGTCCACCAGCCCTCGGGCGGAGCCCAGGGCATGGCCGCGGACATCGAGATCCAGGCGCGCGAGATCCTCCGGATGCGCCAGCGCCTCAATGAGCTTTACGCGAAGTACACCGGCCAGAAGATCGAAGAGATCGAAAAGGCGATGGACCGCGACAAGTTCCTCGAGGCCGACGAGGCCAAGGCCTTCGGGATCAT
>DATLOY010000093.1:0-17889 GCA_035536015.1 Sphingomicrobium sp. | reverse complement strand
CACACCGACGCGGGCCCACAAAAGGCGCAGGTAATCGTAGATTTCGGTGACGGTGGCGACGGTCGAGCGCGGGTTGCGGCTGGTCGTCTTCTGCTCGATCGAGATCGCGGGCGAGAGGCCGTCGATATGCTCGACGTCGGGCTTCTGCATCATCTCGAGGAACTGGCGCGCGTAGGCGGAGAGGCTCTCGACGTAGCGCCGCTGCCCTTCGGCATAGATGGTGTCGAAGGCGAGGGACGATTTGCCCGATCCCGACAGGCCGGTGATGACTGTCAGGCTCTCGCGCGGGATATCGACGTCGATCCCCTTGAGGTTGTGCTCGCGCGCGCCCCGGACGCTGATGTGAGTCAGCATACGGTACACCTATGCTTCGGAATATGAGTCAGCATCGGATCAGGTTCGTTCCGTTTATGTTCTAGTCTAAAGGAGGGGTCGGCGCCGGTCAACGCGGCCGAAGGCAATATGGGTGCCTCGCCCAGCTTTGCCAACTTTCGGCAATGCTGGAGTTCGTCGATGGACTCCTGACGCTTGTCGATGAGCGATGGAGGCGCGCCCAACAATCGGCGAGCAGCATCCCGTTGCATTGTCAGGGGAAAATCATGACTCAGGGTTCATCCGCATTCGTGCGGGCGGCAATCGTGCTGCTCGCGACATCGACGGCTTTGTTCGCAGCGCCGTCACTGGCCGCCGAAGGGGCAGCGGCAGCGAGCGGCGCTATCGAAACGCCGCACTTCGGCAAATGGGGCGTCGACATTTCGACGCGCGACCTCTCGGTGAACCCGGGCGACGATTTCCAGCTCTACGCCAGCGGCAAATGGCTTTCGTCGCATGACATCCCGGCGGACCAGCCCTCGAACGGCGTCGGCTATGAAACCTACAACCGCAATCAGGAGCGGCTGAAGGCGATCGTGCTCGGGGCGCCGAAGGACAGCCAGATCGGCGCGCTCTATGCGAGCTACATGGACGAAGCGCGGCTGGAGCAGCTCGACGCGGCGCCGCTGAAGCCCGACCTCGACCGGATCGACGCGATCAAGGACAAGGCCGAATTCCTCCGCGACATGGCCGAGCGGCAATGGGATTTCGGTTCGGCCCTGGTCGGCGTAGGCGTCGGACCGGACCCGTCCAATCCAGCGATGAACACGCTGTTCCTCGGAACCGGAGGCCTCGGCCTTCCGGACCGCGATTATTACCTGCTCGACAAGTACAAGACGCAGCGCGCCGCTTATCACGCCTATGTCGAGCGGACGCTGAATCTGATCGGGACCGCAAATGCCGCCCAGGCCGCGGACCAGATTCTCGCCTTCGAGACGGAGATCGCGAAATTCTCGTGGCCCGCCGCGGACCTTCGCGACATCGAAAAGAACAACAACCCGATGACCCCAGAACAGCTCGCTGCCTATGCGCCGGGGCTGGATTGGGCCAGCTTCTTCACGGTGTCGAACGCGGTATCGCCAAAGATCATCGTCGGCGACAATACGGCGGTCAAAGCCATGGCGGCGCTCTATGACAAGACGCCGCTCGACACTTTGAAGACATGGCAGCGCTTCAAGGTCGCGGCCCAGGCGTCGCCCTATTTGTCCAAGCGCTTCGTCGACAGCCAGTTCGAATTCGCGAAGGTGCTGAATGGAACGACACAGCTGCGCCCGCGCTGGCGCCGCGGCATCGACCAGGTCGACGGGCGGCTCGGCGAAGTGCTCGGCCAGACCTATGTCGAGCAATATTTCCCGGCTCAGTCGAAGGCGCAAATGGAGGAGCTGGTCTCCAACCTGAAGCTGGCGATGGCCGAACGCATCAGGCGCAACAGCTGGATGGCGCAATCGACCAAGCAAGCGGCGCTGAGCAAGCTTTCCAAGATGCAGGTGATGGTCGGATATCCGGAGAAGTTCCGCGATTATTCGAAGCTCGAAGTGAAGGCCGACGACCTTTTCGGCAACGTCAAGCGCAGCAACGCTTTCGAGTGGAACTACCAGCTGAGCGATCTCGGCAAGCCGGTCGACCGCAAGAAATGGGCGATGAGCCCGGCGACGGTGAACGCCTATAACGGCGGGTTGCAGAACAAGATCGTATTCCCGGCCGGAATCCTGCAGCCGCCCTTCTTCGACCCGCAGGCGGATGCGGCGGTCAATTATGGTGCGATCGGTGCAATCATCGGTCACGAGATCACGCACGGATTCGACGACCAGGGCCGCAAGATCGACGAGAATGGCGCGGTGCGGGATTGGTGGACCAAGGGAGACGCCGATCGCTACAAGGCCGCGACCGCCGCGCTCGGAAAGCAATATTCGTCTTACGAGGCCGCTCCCAACACCTTCATCAACGGCGACCTGACGATGGGCGAGAATATCGGCGACATGTCGGGTCTCGAGGTCGCGTACGAAGCTTATCACATGTCGCTGAAGGGCAAGAAGGCGCCCGTGATCGACGGTTTGACCGGCGATCAGCGCTTCTTCCTCGCGTTCGCGCAGGCGTGGCGCGGAAAGCAGCGGGAGGATGCGATCAAGACGCAGGTCGCCTCGAACCCGCACAGCCCAAGCCGCTTCCGCGTCATTGGTCCCGTTCGGAACATCGACGAATGGTACGAGGCTTTCGGCGTCAAGCCCGGCAGCAAATATTACATTCCGCCGGCGCAGCGCGTGCGCATCTGGTAGCCGTTTCGGCTGCCTCGGAGTGCGCGGCCGACGCCCCTTCTCGGCCGCGCCTCCATTGAACCTCGGCAGGTTTTTGCTGCCCTAACGTTCAGTTCAGGGACGAATATGGCCCCACGAAAGACCAAAGAGCGGCTCAAACATGATCGGAGGATGCTGTCGAAAGCTCTTCTGGATTGCGAGACCGGTCGAATGGAGCATCTCGAGCCGGTCGAGCAGACCAATATGATCGAAAGCATCAAGCAAAGAATCCTCGAGCTCGATGCGAGGATCGATGAGCTGGACGCGGCGTAGCTCAAGTCAGGCGATATTCTTCGACCTTTTCATAATGGGCGCCGTGGCGCGACAGGCTGCTTTCGAAGAGAATGAAGCTGTTCACCTCGAACGGGGCGGAGCAGAGGCCGCGCCGTCGGTCCAGGAATCCGGCGAGCTCGCGCGTTCGCCGCCCTTTCCATCGCGCGAGGGTGATGTGCGGGTGAAAGGCGCGTCGTTCGGGGTCCAGACCAACCGATTGGCAAACGCGCTCGATCTTGGCCGAGAGGGCAGCGAGGGGCTCCTTCGGTTCGACGCCCGCCCATAGCGCACCGGAGCTGCGCTGCTCGAAGCGGCCGACACCGTTGATGCGGATCGAGAAAGGCGCTGACCGAATTCGTCCAAGCGCATCGGCCAGGTCATCCGCGACGGGACGATCGACCTCCCCGACGAACCTCAGTGTGATGTGCAGCTGCTCGTCGTTTTGCCAGCGAAAATCCGGCGTATCGTCCATCGCGTCGATCAGCAGATCGCGGATATGCTCGGGGGGCCGGATGGCGACGAAAAGGCGGTGCATCCCGCGATCCTAAAGCCTGTTACGGACGGCTTCGAGCCAGCGTGCAGTAATCGGCGACAGGTCAACGGGAAGGACATCCATGTCCGCCTCGATTATCCGTTCGATCTCCCACGACCAGCGGGGCTGATAGCGAACATCGCGGACGATGATCAGCGAGGCGAGATCGCGCTTGAAGTCGGTGTCTTCCTCAAGCTCCGCGGCAAGCCGCACGTCCCCGTGGGACGTCATGCCGATCTCCTCCCGAAGCTCTCGAAGCACGGCGTCGCGCGGATCTTCGCTCTCGGCACGGCCGCCACCGGGAACTCGCCAACCGGGCGCATAGCGCAGCCTGACGAGAATGACCTTGCCCTCGGGCGTGAGCGCCAGCGCGTGAGCGCCGAAGGTCCGGGGACGCCGGATGCGCCAATGGAGTTTGAGCAGCTTGTGGAGCGCGCCCAATGCCAATCGCAACGCGCGGTCGAACAACCTCGATTGCTCCATGGTCGATCCAATCAGCTGAGGGCTTTTTTTGTTGCCTGTTCGCGAAGGAATGCCTCGGAGCGCTTTTGCAGGCCGTTTGCGTATCTGACCGCGAATATAAGCAAGGTTCAGGTTGCGGCCACCCCTGTGGTCCCATGTCGTGTTTCGCTTGAAAGGCCCTCTTGCATCCACGATATATTCGCCAGTGAGCGCCAAGGGGCCTTTTGCCCCGCTCAAAGGAGACGAAATGGCTGAATGGAATGACCCGCGCACGACAAGCGTGAACCCCGCCGCAACGGTCGGTGTTCCGCGCGCCGCCCGCGATGCGGGCCTTCGGTCCTACATGCTGTCGGTCTACAATTACATGGCATCGGGCGTGCTTCTGACCGGCATCGTCGCAATGCTGTTTTCGAATTCTTCGCTGTTCCAGGCGGCGTTCAGAACGGTCCAGACGCCGAACGGAACCGGAGTCAGCCCGAGCCTGCTCGGTTGGGTCATCACCTTTGCTCCGCTGCTTTTCGTGGGGATCATGAGCTTCGGCGCGGCAAGGATGCGCACGTCGACTCTTCAGGCGATGTTCTGGGGCTTCGCCGTCGCGATGGGCCTTTCGATGTCGACAATCTTCGTCGCGTACACCGGCGTTTCGATCGCACAGACGTTCTTCGCAACAGCCGCCGGCTTTCTGGGTCTCAGCCTGTGGGGCTATACGACCAAGAAGGACTTGAGCGGCTGGGGCTCGTTCCTGATCATGGGCGTCGTCGGCATTTTCGTCGCGATGCTGATCAATCTGTTCCTGCGTTCGCCGGCGCTCGATCTCGCGGTTAGCGCGATCGGCGTCCTGCTCTTCGCGGGCCTGACCGCCTACGACACGCAGCGCATCAAGAGCATCTATCTGCAAGTCGCTGGTTACGGAGAGGCCGTTGCGAAGACTGCCGTGATGGGCGCTCTTCAGCTCTACCTCGACTTCATCAACATGTTCCTGTTCCTGCTTCGGTTCATGGGCGACCGCCGCTAGGTTCGGCGCGAGCTGGAAAAAGGAAAGGGCCGGTGGAAACGCCGGCCCTTTTCTCATGCCCCGGAGAATCAGCGATGTAAGCGCAGACATTGGCGAAACTGCACTTCCGTCGCAGGCTGAGAGTGCTATTCGCACCATCGTAACGGCGAGGGGCTCACCGGGCGTATGGTTCCGCACGTCTTTGTCATTGACGATTTCCTGAATAATGCGGACGTCGTTCGGAACGAGGCGCTGAAGCTTCGCTACGGCGGGCAAGGGCGTTACCCCGGCCTCAATTCCATCGAGACGCTAAAGATCGAAGGCCTAGACCAGGTCGTCTCGAGCATCGTCCGCGAGCCCGTATATGCGCCGTGGACCCAGGACTTTTCGCACGGGCACTGCCGCGTGGCGTTCGCGTCTGACGACAAGCCTGGACGCATCCACATCGACCAGAGCCATTGGTCGGGGATCCTGTACCTTAGCCGTCCCGAGGACTGCCAGGGTGGGACCGAATTCTATCGCCATGTCCGTACGGGGACCGATCGCGTTCCGATGGATGCCGAGGGACTGCGGAAGATCGGCTATTCTTCCTACAAGGAACTGCAGCACGACATCCTCGACAAAGACGCGCTCGACCGGTCGAAATGGGAGCATACGATGACCGTGCCGATGCGCTTCAACCGGCTTGTGCTGCTGCAGCCGCACTATTGGCATACGTCGGGGCCAGGGTTCGGCGACAGCCTGGAGAATGGCCGGCTGATCTATGTGATGTTCTTCATGCGCGGCTCGGCGCAGGCGACGGCCGTCGCCTGATCAGCCGAGGTGCTGGCGAAAGAAGGCGAGGGTGCGCTTCCACGCCAGGTCCGCCGCGGGCTTGTTGTAGCGTTCCGCGGACGTGTCGTTGTTAAAGGCGTGGTTGACGCCGTCGTAGAGGAAGAACTTCACCGTCTTGCCGGCGTTGCGGAGCGCGGTGATCCACGGGAATGAGGTCGCATTCACCCGGTCGTCGAGGCCGGCGTTATGGAATTCCATGGCGGACTGGACCTTGGGAGCTTCGGACGGGTCCGGCGCCGGGCCGTAATAGGGCACGGCCGCGGCGAGCCTGTCCCCGGCGGCGATGGCCAGCCGGTTCACGAACCCGCCGCCCCAGCAAAAGCCGACGGCGCCGACCTTATGGCCACGGCTGGACTTGCCGAGCTCATCGACCATCGCGACCGCATCGGTCACCGATTTGCCGAGGTCGAGCTTCTCGATCGCGCTCCGCGCGGCATCCTCGTTCGAGGGCGTTCCGCCCGTTAGCGAAAGCATATCCGGAGCCACCGCGCGGAACCCCGCAATTGCGACGCGCCGAGTGACGTCGCGGATATGATCGTTGAGGCCGCGATTCTCGTGGATGACGAGCACAGTCGCCTTGAGCGAGCGCGTGCGAGGCTCGGCGACATAGGCGTTGTAGCCGCCCACCATCTTCTGCGTGCGGGTGAAGATGTGCGGATCATCCTCCGCGACGATCGCGGCCGTAGCAGGTGACGCGGCGATTCCCGCGATCAGCAACTCGGCAGCAGCGACGCTGCCGGCCAGCTTGACCATCTCGGCCATGAACGCGCGGCGCTCCGTGCCCTCATGGGTGAAGCGGTCGTAGAGCAGGATCGCCCGCTGGCGTGTCGCGTCGTCCATCCTATCAGGCCGGCTGCGGCGTCTGCTGCGCTTGCATCTCGGCGATCAGCTTCGAGTCGATCTCTTTCGCGCGATCATAGGCGGGGCGATCGGTCATGCGGCGCGCATAGTCGACGAAAACCGGCCGCGGATCGAGCAGGTTGAAGGCGAGCATGAAGTTGACGTTCGCCCCGACGAACAGGTCCGCCGCGGTGAAATGGTCGGCCGCGAGATACTCCTTGCCTGTCAGCGCCTTTTCCAGCGTGTTGATGGCGAGATCGTAATTGCCGTAGCCGAACATGCGCTGGCGCTCCGGCGTCGGCTCCCAGCCCGCAGCCTTGTTGCTGAACGCGGCTTCCACGGGGCCCGAGGTGAAGAAGATCCAGCGGTAATAATCGGCGCGCTCGCTCGGAGGGGGAGCGAGGTTCGCTTCCGGAAATGCGTCGGCGAGATAGCAGCAGATCGCCGCGACTTCGGTGACGACCTTCCCCTTGTGGACGATCGCGGGGACCTTCCCCATCGGGTTGATCGACAGATACGGCTCCTGCTTCATGGTCGAAGCATAGTCGACGACTTCCGTCTCATAGGGCTGGCCGACCTCTTCGAGCATCCAGCGCACCGTCTGTCCGCGAGATTGGGGATGGGTGTAGAAGGTGAGGTCAGCCATTTCGCGACTCCTAGCTTAGAACAAAAGGCGAACTACTCCTCGTCGAGCGCCTGCTCAAGCATCTCCAGCATCATTTTCAGCGATTTCACGCGAACCCGGCCACGGCCCGCGGCTCCGAAATGCTTTTCGCGATGAACGGTCGGACCGCCGCGCCACGCGAGAGCGAAATGGACGAGTCCTTCCTCCTGACCCGGAGCGCCCGGCCCGGCGAAGCCGGTTACGCCAATCGATATGTCCGCACTCGATCGTTCGAGAGCGCATTCCGCCATCGCTCGTGCGACGACTTCCGAGACCGCATCGTTGCGATCAAGCAGATCGCGATCGATACCGAGCAGCTCCTGCTTCGCGTCATTGGAATAGGTCACGAAGCCGCGATCGAAGCCGTGGCCCGTTCCCTCGATGTCGGTCAGCAAGGCAGCCAGCATTCCGCCGGTGCAGCTTTCGGCCGTCGCAATCGTCAGACCCTTGTCGCAGAGCCTGTGCATGAGCCGCTCGGCCTGCGCATCCAAATGGTCTGGAAGGGCAGGCTCTAACGTCTCACTCAACCGCGCTCACCCTTCGTCGGCGTTGGAACGGCATTTTCGCGTTCGGGCGCGGACTTGTCGCGCGTCGCCCGGAATTCGCTGTCCTGGCTCCAGTTCGGCCACTCGCGCGAGTTCGCCAGCCGCAGGCCGAGCAGGTGCAGGAGATTGGCGTCCTGAGCCATGCCGCGGAAATCCCACGCCGGGTTAAACTCGTCGTCGGGCTGGTGGTACCTCTTCGCCGTATAGTCGGAAGCGAGCGCCTCGCCCCGCGCCGTGCCCCCGGTCACCAGGTCATTTCCCGGCTTGAAGCTGATTGCGGGAACGCCCTGCTTGGCAAAGGAAAAATGGTCGGAACGGTAGAAGCCGCCGCTCTCCGGATGCGGATCGGGCGTGAAATAGCGGCCCTCGATCTTGCCTTCGGCGATCAGGTCGTCGAGCAAGTCGAGCTTGGCCGTGCCCGAAATGCTGAAATTCTTCTCCGGGCCCCAGACCCCCATCGAATCGGTGTTCAGCACACCGACGGTCTTGCCGAGTGGATAGAGCGGGTGAGTGGCGTAATATTCGCTGCCGAGCAGGCCCTTCTCCTCCGCGGTGACCGCGAGGAACACGATCGAGCGCTCCGGCCGAGGCCCAAAGGAGAAGCGGCGAGCCTGCTCGATCAGCTGGCTGATGCCGGTCGCATTGTCGACGGCGCCATTATAGATTTTGTCGCCGTTGGCGTCGGGCTTGCCGATCCCGAGATGGTCCCAGTGCGCTGAGTAGATCACCGTCTCGTCAGGATATTTCTTGCCCGGCAGAAGGCCGACGACATTGTGCGAAGTGATGGTGCTGACGTTGGCGTTGGCCGTTACGTTCACCGTCGACTTGAGGTCGATCGGCTGGAAGTCACGCCGCTTGGCGTCGGCCTTCGCCTTTTCGAAATCCAGACCGGCATTCTTGAAGAGCTGCACGGCGACGTCGCGCTGAATCCAGGTTTCGAACGGCGTGTGCGAAGCGGTGGGGTTCTGGCGAACGATGTCGAACTGAGTGTTGGTGTTGGAATTCTTGACCGTGTTCCAGCCGTAGGAGGCGGGTTCGGTTTCATGGACGACCATGACGCCGGCAGCGCCGCGGCGGGCGGCCTCTTCATATTTGTATGTCCAGCGGCCGTAATAGGTCATCGCCTTGCCGCCGAAATCGCCTTCACCGCCCTCGAAGTCGGGATCGTTGATGAGGACGACGATGATCTTGCCCTTGACGTCCTGTCCCTTGAAGTCGTCCCAGTTCCGCTCCGGAGCGGAGACACCGTAGCCCACGAACACCAGTGGCGCGTTCGCGATGCGGATCTGGTTCTGGCCGTTTTGCGGCGCGCGAACCGCAATCTCGTTGCCCTGGATCAGGTTGAGCGGACCGCTAGGAGTTTGCACCGTCACGACCGGATCGCCGGTCAACTCCGACTGGAGGAGCGGCACATCCTGAGTCCATTTGCGCTTGCCGCCGACGAGATCGCCGCCCGGCTCGAGGCCGGCCGAGCGGAACTGGTCGATGATGTAATTGACCGTCTTGGTCTCGGCCGGAGTGTTCACCCCGCGGCCTTCATAGGCGTCGGAGCCGAGCTCCTGCACGTGGCTCGAAAGGCGTCGAGGACTGAAGCCGTCCATCGAGGCGGCGGCCAAAGGAACGGTGGTGAGCGCCATCGCACTCGCCGCAAGCCAGCGGAATGTCTTCACGTTTCTTCTCTCCCCAGAGCGAACAGGTGGACGATCTCGCCGCCGTCAGGACGGCCAGCGAGGCGAAAGGTTGCAATCGCGACTAGTTAGTGCGCCGCCGGAGTGGAAGCCCCTTCGCCGCCTGCGACCGCGGCCGGTTTCGCTTTGTCCGTCCGATATCTGTCGAACCAGGCGAGGATTGCGCTGGCCTTGGCGGCCGATTGGCTCGGGCGAGCGGCGATCCCGCCGTGGCTTGCGCCCGGGACCTTCACCAGCGCGGTCGGGATTCCCCGTAGCTGAAGCGCCGCATAATATTGCTCTGCCTGGCTGACGGGCGTGCGGTAATCTTCGCTGCCGACGACGACGAGGGTCGGGGTTTTCACATTTCCGACCAGGCTCAGCGGCGAATATTTCCAATAGCCCTGGGGATCCTCCCACGGCCGTTCCTTGCGCCAGCCCGGCGAGAAACCGGCGACGAAATCGGTTGTCAGCGCGAAGCTCGCCAGCTCGATGACAGGCTTCTGACTGGCCGCGGCCTTGAAGCGGTCGGTCTTGCCGACAATCCAGGCGGTCAGCACGCCGCCGCCCGATCCGCCGGTGACGAACAGATTGTTCGGATCGACGTGGCCGGTTGCGATCGCGGCATCGACCGCGCTCATGAGGTCGTCATAGTCGTGGCCCGGATAATTTTTGTCGATCTCATCCTCGAAGGCCTGGCCATAGGAGGTCGAACCGCGCGGATTGGCGAATACGACCACGTAACCGGCCGCCGCATAGAGCTGATCGTCGGTTGAGAAGGTCGGGCCGTAAGCCGCCCATGGACCGCCGTGAATCTCGAGGATCATCGGATAGCGCTTGCTCGGATCGAAGTCGGGCGGGGTGACCATCCACGCGTCGATCGGCTTTTGGTCGTAGGACGAAGTCACGGGAAACTTGGCGACACTGCCTAAAACTTTCCCGTTGAGAAGCCCGTCGTTCAGATGCGTGAGCTTGCGCAAGCCTCCGCCCGAGGCGAGCGCCACGTCGGACGGTCGCGAGGGAGTGCCGGCGGTTACGGCAACGAGTCCGTTTCGCGAAACGCTGAACTCGCCGCCGCTATAGGGTCGATCGAGGCCGCTACCGGTCAGCCCGCCTGCGACGTCGTGGACCGATCCGTCGAGGCCAACACGTGCGACGTGGTTGCTGCCATGCTCGTCGTAGAGAACGTAGATCGATTTGCCGTCGGCAGCCCAAACCGGGCTGGCGATCTGACGGTCAAACCTGGCCGTAAGTACACGCGGGTTAGAACCGTCCAAGTTCATCACATATAGCTTGGGGTCGACATTGGCGCGTCCGTCCTCGTCGTAGCCCGTATAGGCAACGAGGCGTCCTTCCGGAGATACGGCGGGCGAATTATCCGGGCCCTTGCGCGTGGTCAGAGCGACCGGAGCGCCGCCATCGATGCTGAGCCGATAGATTTCGGCCTCCGTGACGTCGCGTTCCCAATTCTTGTTGAGGTTGGCGCTGAACAGGACCGAGCGGCTGTCCGGAGTCCACGATACCAAAGCGCCGGCGTTGGTCGGTCCGAAGGTGAGCTGCGTGGAAGCTCCGCCATCGGCCGGGACCCAGAAAATCTGCTGGTAGCCCGGCTTGAAATAGCCAGCTCCGTCGAAGCGGTAAGTGACCGCATTGATGACCTGGAGCGGATCGGCCCATTTGGCGCCGTCGGGCTTCGACGGCGCGGAGCCGAGCTTCATGCCGTCGTCGGGCACGAACATCGAATATGCGATCCGGCGGCCGTCGGGCGACCAGGCGATGCTGTCGGGACTGTCGGGAAGGCCGGTAATCCGCGCGCTTTCCCCGCTCGCCATCCAGCGCACGAACAGCTGCGCGCTGCCGCCCTGCGCGCCAACATAAGCGAGGCGCGTACCGTCGGGCGACCAGCGCGGCGATGAATAATCACCCGACCCCGCGAGGATCGGCCGCTGCTGGCCGGTCGCGGTGTCGATCAGCCAGATGGTCGAGCGCGCCTTGTCGGTCATGATGTCATTCGACTTGCGCACGTAGACGATCGTCTTGCCGTCGGGGCTGATCTGCGGATCGGTCGCGATCTCCAGATTGAACAGATCGGAACCGGTCAAATAGCGGCTCGGGCCGTTGTCCGGCGTTGCGAGCGCGGGAACCGAAAATGCGGTCGCGGCGCAGAGCAGCGCGAGTAGACGAATGGTTTTCACGAAAGACTCCCCTCCGGATGGATGGGGCGACGATTCAACTTTCAGGCGCGAGCGGCAAGCGGTTCATCGACGAACGGATGAAATTACATTCAACCAAATGGTTGACAATCGGGTTCGACTCGCCATATTAAACCGTATGGTTGAAAATCGACTCGATACGACTTTCCATGCGCTGGCCGATCCGACCAGGCGGGGAATGCTTGCCAACCTGGCGCTCGGCGAGAAATCGATCGGCGAGCTGGGTGAACCGTTCAGAATGACGTTCGCCGGCGCTTCCAAGCATGTGAAGGTGCTGGAGAGCGCGGGGCTGATCGAGCGTCGCCGCGACGGCCGCAAGCAGATCTGCACGCTGAAACCCGGACCGCTCGAAGAAGCGGAGCGGTGGCTGAGGCAATGGGAGAAATTCTGGAACGCCCGCCTCGATCGCCTCGAGGCCCTCATCGAACATGACAAGAAGAAGGAGAATCAAAATGACTAATGCAGCCACCGCCATGCGGCTTCCGGTCGAAAAGACCGCCCCAGACACGATCCGCCTGGAACGTACGCTCGATGCGCCTGTCGAAAAGGTCTGGCGCTATCTGACCGAGGCGCACCTCCGGTCGCAATGGTTCATGGGCGGAACCGACGCCAAGCCAAATGGCGAGTTCGAGCTTCTGGTCGACCACGACAAGCTCTCGGACGACGACAATGTGGCCTATCCGGAAAGCTATGCCGAATTCAAAGGCAAGACCTGGGTGGAAAAGGTCATCCGCTTCGACCCGCCGCGCCTGCTGGAGACGACGTTCCAGAGCGGCAAGAACGGCAATGTCACCTACGAGCTGTTCCCCGAAGGCGATCGCACGCGCATCGTCCTCACGCATAGTGGGATCGTCAGCCCCGTCGGCGCACAGGATTTCGGCAGCGGCTGGAATTCACACCTGACGGTGCTCGAGGAGCGGCTCGCGGGCCGCGGAGTCAAGGACTTCTGGGCGCTTCACGCCAGGTCGCGCGAAGATGTGAGAAAGGCACTGGAGGCCTAATTCGAACTAGGGGCCGGCCTTCGAAACGCCGGCCCCAAATGTATAGACGAGCCTTCCGCCGAGGAAGCCACCGACGCAAAGAACAAGGGCGCTGACGAAACTCAGCGCAAGGCTCGCGGAGCCGATCAAACTTGCGCCCTGAAGGGCGTCGCGCCGTAGATACAGAGCGATCCCATAACCCAGCCAGGCGAGGCCGACCGCCATGATGTGGCGCACGGCATGCGGGACGACAGCCTCATTCAGCTTTGTGAAGTCGAGCAGGCCGGCGCCCATCGCGACGAGGCCCATCGCGAGGCCGCCAGCCATCAGGACTGCGCCGATATGTGCGTCTGAAGTTAGTCCGGCCACCCACGCCAGATCGGCCGCACTAGCCGAAAGCAACAGGGCGATCGGGAAATGAACGATCGCCGGATGGAGCGGGTGGCCGGACACGGGGGTCAGATGAGCTCGAAGGCGCTTCCGGCGAGCAGCAGGAACCCGATCACCGCGGCGCCTGCGTGAACGAAGACGATCCCCCTCGGCGGAGACTGATTCCGGACGTGGTAAGAGGCGAGGTAGAAACCGCCGAGCGCGGCGATCACCAGGATGAGCAGGGCGATCGGAACGAGCCCGGCTCCCCCGCCGGAAGGACCGAAGACGACAAGCGCGGTCAGGACCAGGCCCGTCGCGCCGAGCGCGGCATGCAGCAGGGAAATCGCCCAGGGAGCCATTTGGGCGCGCAGCACTCGCGTGGCCATGAACAAGCCGCCAAGGGCGCCGATCGCGAATATCAGAACCGCAATTTTCAGCATCATTCCCTCCTTTTTCGATTCCCGTTTTGCCCTCTTCACGCGTTCTTTGTCAACTTTTACAATTACAAAGTTGCGTAAGCCTGAATCTGTGTTAGATTCGAAACAGATGACCGCGATCAATCCTGTCGAACCCGGCCGCAGCCGCGACCGAATTCTCGAAATCCTGCTGAAATCCGAGGGGCCGGTCCCGGTTCAGGCGTTTGCGGCCGCACTGGGCATTTCGCGCAACGCCGCGCACCAACAGATCATGACGCTTCAGCGGGAAGGATTAATCGAGCCCGCGACTGCAATCCGAACCAAGGGCCGGCCCTCGCAGGGATATCGGCTCAGTCCGGCGGGGAAGGGGACATTCCCCCGCCAGTACGCATTGCTCGCGCGGCAATTGCTTGAAGAACTTTCGGCCCACCTCGGGCCGGCGGAATTGCGAGCTGCAATGCAGCGGATCGGACTGTCGCTCGCGGACAGTCTTCGTTCGGGTGAGGCATCGGATCCGGAAGAGAGAGTGCGGTTGATCGCGGGACTGATGCGCGACCTTGGCTATCAATCGCGCGCAGTTGAAAGCGAGGATGGACCCGAGATCGAGGCGCACAATTGCGTTTTCCATGACCTCGCCATGGCGGATCAGTCGATCTGCGAGGTCGACCTCGCGCTGCTGCGGTCCCTGTCGGGCCAAACGGTCGAGCACCGGCGCTGCATGGCACGCGGCGAGCGCTCGTGCCGTTTTGCGTTCAAGCCGGCGAAGCCGACTGCCTAAGCAACTGAAAAGCTGTTAGGGGAGCCATCGCCGGCCACCCGCCGATCAATCGCCGTGGCCCAGTCGCGTGCCGTCCAACGAGCGAGAAAGGCACTTCGATGGCGAAGATCCTCTGCGTCCTCTACGACGATCCGGTCGACGGATATCCGACAAGCTATCCACGCGACGACCTTCCCAGGATCGAACGCTACCCGGACGGGCAAACCCTGCCGAGCCCCCACGCGATCGACTTCCAGCCCGGCCAGCTGCTCGGAAGCGTCGGAGGCGAGCTGGGACTTCGCAAGTTCCTGGAAGCGGCCGGTCATCAGCTCATCGTGACCGAGGACAAGGATGGGCCGGATTCAGAGTTCGAGCGGGAGCTGCTGGACGCCGACGTTGTCATCTCGCAGCCCTTCTGGCCGGCTTACATGACCGCGGAGCGCTTCGCGAAGGCGCGGAATCTCAAGCTGGTCATCACCGCGGGCATCGGATCGGATCATACCGACCTGCAGGCAGCGATCGAGCGCGGAGTCACCGTCGCCGAGGTCACCTACTGCAACTCGATCAGCGTTGCCGAGCACGTCGTGATGATGATCCTCGGGCTCGCCCGCAACTATCTCCAGTCGTGGGATATTGTGAAGGCCGGCGGCTGGAACATCGCCGACTGCGCCGCCCGTTCCTACGACATTGAAGGCATGCACATCGGAACGGTCGCGGCCGGGCGGATCGGATCGGCCGTGCTGCGACGACTGAAACCGTTCGATGTCCATCTCCATTACACGGACCGGCATCGGCTGCCGCCCGAGGTCGAGGCCGAGCTCGGAGTGACGTTCCACGAAAGCGCGGCGGACATGGTGCCGCATTGCGATGTCGTGACGATCAACGCGCCGCTGCACCCGGAAACGGAAAATCTCTTCGATGCGGCGATGATCGCCCGGATGAAGCGCGGCGCCTACCTCGTGAACACCGCGCGCGGGAAGATCGCCAATCGCGATGCTGTGGTCGACGCTCTCGAAAGCGGACAGCTCGCCGGATATGCGGGCGACGTCTGGTTCCCGCAGCCGGCACCGCGGAATCATCCGTGGCGGACCATGCCCAACCACGGGATGACGCCCCATATTTCAGGTTCGACCTTGTCGGCGCAGGCCCGCTACGCGGCCGGCACGCGCGAGATCCTGGAATGCTTCTTCGAAGGCCGGCCGATCCGCGAAGAATATCTGATCGTGGACGGTGGGAGGCTCGCCGGGGCGGGCGCGCACAGCTACAGCGAGGGCGACGCCACCAGAGGGTCCGAGGAAGCCACCGAGTTCAAGGTTCAGCCGCCCCCGATACCCGCAACGACCTGAACACCCCACCAGTCGGCCTTATCGCCGGCTCGTCGAATTTTATTGGCCTGACTCCCCGGCGGTCTGCTTTTGTTCCGCCGAGTTTGAGGAGTGGAAACAGGAAGCTCCGGCGTCCCGTGACGTCTAGCCGTGGCCGACTGACCATCCGGGGAGACCTCTTGAATGACATTCGCCATACGCGCGCTTGCGGCTGTCATGGCCGGTTCGATGTCCGTGGCCGCACAGGGGGCAGAGCAGGCCTCGACGGAAGCGGTGAAGGTGGAGCGGCTGCGCGCCGCGATGCAGTCGGCGCGCTGGACCGGCCCGTTGCTCGCGTCGAACGCGGAAACGCTGCCGAGCGGCCATTTCTACACCGAGCCTTATTTCTTCGACGTCATTTCGGGCGGTGACCATCATCCCGGATCGAGCGGCTTCTACCAGTACGGCTTGCTCGACAATTGGACGGTTGGGGTTCAGCCGTTCTTCTCGCTCGGGACCCAGAAATATAATCGAGACCTCGCGATCGGCGACTTCAAGCTGCTGTCACAGGTGCGCCTGAGCCATTTCACGCCGGAACATCGAGTCCCAAGCGTGGCGATCGTGACGAATCTGGTGATTCCCACCGGCAAGGACGACCATCTCTCCGCCTTGAAGCAAGGCCACGGCAGCGGCTCCTTCGCGCCCGAAATCGGCGTCAACGTCCAGCATTATTTCTTGCTCGGCAATGACCGGCTTCTCAGGGCGCGGATCAACGTCCTCAGGCAGTTTCCAATGCGCCACGAGGTTTCAGGACGAAGCGTTTTCGGGACGGACGCGAATTTCCGCGGTCACGCCAGGCCCGGATCGAAGACGACTTTGATCGGCGGCGCCGAATACAGCCTGTCCAAGGAATGGGTGCTGGCGTTCGATGTCGAGGCCGACTTTTGGGGAAAGACCAAGGTCACCGGCCGTGACGGCGGCGGACCGGTGGTGAGTCAGACCTCCCCGAAAAGCTGGAACGTCGGCTTCGCCCCGGCAGTCGAATATAATTGGAGCGACCGGGCGGGCGTGATCGTTGGGATCTGGGTCGTTCCCAAGGGGCACAACACACAGGCGTCGGTCACGCCCGCGGTCGCAATTCAGCGTTTCTGGTGACCGTTACTCGGCAGCCGGCGCAGTTTCGTCGTCTGCCTTCTTCCTCGGAGCAGCCTTCCTGGCTTTCGGAGGCTTGGCCTTGGCCGCCTTGGGCGGGGCCGGAGTGATCTCGAACGCCGGGGCATTGTCCTTGATCCGGACCTTGACCTCGCCGCCGTTGACCAGCTTGCCGAACAGAAGCTCCTCGGCGAGCGGCTGCTTGATCTTTTCCTGCACCAGCCGGCCAATCGGGCGAGCGCCGTAGAGCTTGTCGTAGCCGCGCTCCACGAGCCACGCCCGCGCCTCATCGTCGAGATCGATGTGGACGTTGCGGTCGGCCAGCTGCAGCTCGAGCTGCAGGATGAACTTGTCGACGACGCGCGCGACGACTGCCGGCGGAAGGTAAGAGAAGGGCACGATCGCATCGAGGCGATTGCGGAACTCGGGCGTGAACATCTTCTTGACCGCATCCTCCTGGGCGTCTTCGCGGCTGCTTGCCCCGAAGCCGATGCCCTCACGCGCCATGTCGGACGCTCCGGCATTGGTCGTCATGATGAGGATGGTGTTGCGGAAGTCGACGGTCTTGCCGTGATGATCGGTGAGCTTGCCGTGGTCCATGACCTGCAACAGGATATTGAACAGATCCGGGTGCGCTTTCTCGATCTCGTCGAGCAGGAGCACGCTGTGCGGGTGCTGGTCGACGGCGTCGGTCAGGAGGCCACCCTGGTCGTAGCCGACATAGCCTGGAGGCGCGCCGATCAGCCGGCTGATGGCATGGCGCTCCATATATTCGGACATGTCGAACCGTTCGAGCGGAATGCCCATGATCGAGGCGAGCTGACGCGCGACCTCGGTCTTACCGACGCCGGTCGGGCCGGAGAAGAGATAATTGCCGATCGGCTTGTCGGGATCGCGCAGGCCCGCGCGCGACAGCTTCATCGCCGACGCGAGCTTTTCGATCGCCAGGTCCTGGCCGAAGACGACGCGCTTCAGGTCGGCTTCGAGATGTTCGAGCACATGCTTGTCGTCGGCCGAAACCGATTTCGGCGGGATGCGCGCCATAGTGGCGACGACCGCCTCGATTTCCTTGGGCGTGATGACCTTCTTGCGACGCGACGGCGGAACGAGCATCTGCATCGCGCCGACTTCGTCGATCACGTCGATCGCCTTGTCGGGCAGCTTGCGGTCATGGATGTAGCGCGCAGACAGCTCGACGGCGGACTTGATCGCGTCCGG
>DATLOY010000092.1:0-6870 GCA_035536015.1 Sphingomicrobium sp. | reverse complement strand
ACGATCTCCGTCGGGTTGGCCACCTTGACCGCGCCCGGTTGTTCCTGGACCGCAACCACGGCCGGGTCGCGCGCATCCTTGCCCGCGAAGCTGAAGCCGAGCGTGCCCTGGTACCAACCCTTCGAGCTCTTGCCGGTCGGCGCGTAGTCGCCCCCCTGGAGCATTTCGAGCAGCGCGCCGCCGGCGACACCCTCCGCTTCCGGGCAGTCGAGTTTGGGCAGCAGCAGGCGGGTCAGGGCCCCCGCGGAATCATATTGGACGGCGAAGCCGATGCGGAAATTCAACCGGCCCTGGTTCAACAAGAATGCCGGACAACTCTTCGCTTCGGCGATCTCGAACAGCTTGGCCTGCGCCTTTTCGCTGAGATGGTCGTAGCCCTTCTGCGTCAGTTGCGGCAGCGTTTTCCAGTCGCCGGTCGCGGACTGAACGGTGACTTCGGCGGGCGCGACAGTCGCCGCCGCGAGCAGCAATGGCAAGGCAAAGAGACTCTTCATGACAGACCTCGTTGACTGCGACGAGATTAATGTGGCCCGCCTATTGAGTCCACGAGCGCTAAGCGTCCGCTACGATCCGTGCCCATTCGGCTTCGTTGATCACGCGCACGCCGAGTTCCTCGGCCTTCTTGAGCTTCGATCCCGCTCCGGGCCCGGCGACGACCAGATCCGTCTTGGCGCTGACCGATCCCGCCGCGCGTGCGCCGAGGCGTTCGGCCTGGGCCTTGGCTTCGTCGCGGCTCATCGTTTCGAGGCTGCCGGTGAAGACGATCGTCTTGCCGCTCCACTCGGTCTGCTTCGCGTCGCTGACAAAGGGCTTGGGCGACACCTCCGACAGCATGTCTTCCAGCGCCTCTCGATTATGCGGTTCGTGGAAAAAATCGACGAGTGCCTCGGCGACGACTGGACCGACGCCCTCGACGGATGCGAGCTCGCCCTGGGCGTCAGCTGACGTCGCAACGCGCCGAAGTTCCTCGATCGTCCCGAAACATTTGAGCAGGTCCCTGGCAGTGACAATCCCCACGTGACGGATGCCGAGCCCGAACAGGAAGCGTGGGGACTCGGGCTGACGCTTGGCCTCGATCGCGGCCAACAAATTGTCGACCGATTTGTCCTTCCATCCCTCGCGGCCGAGCAAATCCGCGCGATGCTTGTGCAGCCGGAAGACGTCGGCGGGCGAGTGCAGCCAGCCCAGCTCGATGAACTCGGCGATGCTCTTTTCGCCCAGTCCTTCGATGTCGAGCGCCGCGCGCGACACAAAATGACGCAGCCGCTCGAAACGCTGCGCCGGACAGATGAGGCCGCCGGTACAGCGGACGTCGACCTCGCCTTCCTCGCTCACCGCCTCGCTCTGGCATTCGGGGCAATGGTCGGGGAAGACGTACGCAGGCCGCGGCTCGTCGCGCGTCAAATTCTCGACCACCTGCGGGATCACGTCGCCGGCGCGCTGGATTCGGACTCGGTCGCCGATGCGCAACCCGAGCCGCGCGATCTCGTCACGGTTGTGGAGCGTCACGTTTGCAACGATCACCCCGCCGACTCCTACCGGCTTCAACCTTCCCACTGGTGTGAGCTTGCCGGTGCGGCCCACCTGGATGTCGATCGCTTCGAGCGTCGTCTCCGCCTTCTCTGCCGGGAACTTGTGCGCGAGGCCCCACCGCGGCGCGCGAGCAACAAAGCCCAGCCGTTCCTGCAGGTCGAGGCGGTCGACCTTGTAGACGACGCCGTCGATGTCGAACGGCAGATCGGCTCGCGCTTTCTCGATCGCACGATAATGGGCAAGCATTGCGTCCAGGTCATCGCATCGAACGAGTAGCTCGGTGACCGGAATCCCGAAGCTCTCGATCCGCTTCATCGCCTCATATTGCGACTCCGCAAGCGGTTCACTGAGTTCGCCCCAGCCGTGTGCGAGGAATCGCAACGGCCGCGCGGCCGTGATGGTCGGATCCTTCTGGCGGAGTGACCCGGCGGCCGAGTTGCGCGGATTGGCGAAGACCTTGCCGCCCGCGGCTTCCTGCCGCTCGTTCAGGGCCTCGAAGTCGGACTTCGACATGTACACTTCGCCGCGCACTTCGAGCACGTCGGGAATTGCTCCCCTGCCTGGCAGTGAGGGGAGAAGGGTCTGAGGAATATCTCTGATTGTTCGCGCATTGGCGGTCACGTCTTCGCCGACCGTTCCGTCACCGCGGGTCGCCGCCAGGACCAACTCGCCCTGCTCATACCGCAGTGAGCAACTCAATCCGTCGATCTTGGGTTCGGCGGTCATCGCCACGAACGCATCCGCCGGCAGGTTGAGGAAGCGTTTTATCCGCGCGACGAATTCGCCGACTTCTTCGGGCGCAAAGGCATTTTCGAGGCTGAGCATCGGCCGCGCGTGCGCGACCTTTGCAAGCCCGCTGGTCGCCGGTGCGCCCAGCCTCTTGCTCGGCGAATCCGAGCGGACCAGCTGCGGAAAACGCTCCTCGAGCTCGCGGTTTTCGCGAACCAGCGCGTCATAATCGGCGTCGGAAATCTCCGGCGCGTCCCGGTCGTGGTAAAGCTTGTCGTGCCGCGCGATCTCTTTCGCCAACCGCATCAGGCGATCGGCGGCCTCCGCCTCGCTGAGCTCAGTGGTCATGCCCGCCGAACAATTCCTCGAGCAGGTTGATGAACGCAGTCCATGAGCGCTCCGCCGCAAGAGCATTGTAAGCGACGCCGTCGATCTGGAGGTCGCTTGCGTTCGGATTGGTGAAGCCGTGGCCGACATGGCCGTACGCGTGGATCTGCCAGTCGCAGCCGGCCTCGGTGAGCTCCTGGCCGAGCGCGACGACCTTGTCGGGCGGGACCATCGGATCGTCCCAGCCGTGGAAGGCGACCACCTTCGCCTTGATCTTTTGCGGCGGAAGTCCGGGCGGGTCGAACAGGCCATGAAAGGCGACCGCCGCGGCGAAATCCTCGCCGGTGCGGGCAACGTCGAGCGCGCACTGGCCGCCGAAGCAATAGCCGGCGACGACGAGCTGGCCTTTCTGGACTTCATCGAGGCCGCGCGCCTGGTTCAGCAAAGCCAGCAGCCGCCGACGAAGCGCTGCTCGATCTCCACGAAGCCGGCCCATCTCGCCGAACATCGTATCGCGAGGAGCGCCGCGGAATTGCTTCCCGAACAGGTCTGCGACCAGCGCGTTGTAGCCCAGCTCAACCAGCTGCCGGCCGAAGCCGATTTCGAGTGGCGAAACGCCCATCACGGTCGGGACCAGGATTACGGTCGGTCGCGCCTGTCCGTCGCGGCGGCCAACGAAAACATGCTCGAGCTGCTCGCCCTCGAACTCGAGCGGGATGCTGGTTTCTTTGCTCATGCAGCCTCCATCAGTTTCGCGGCCTGTGCACGCGCTTCCTCGGTGATGGAAGCCCCCGAAAGCATCCGTGCAATCTCTTCCCGCCGCTCGGCGTCGTCGAGCTTTCGGACCGTCGTTCGGGTACCGTGTTCGCCGTGCGATTTTTCGATCCGATAATGATGTGAAGCGCGGGCCGCGACCTGGGGAGAGTGAGTGACGACGAGGACTTGCGACCTCTCTGCCAGTCGCGCCAACCGCTCGCCGATCGCGCTTGCGACGGCTCCGCCGACTCCGCGATCGACCTCATCGAAGATCATCGTCGCCGCGCTTCCGGCCTCGGCCAGCGCCACTTTCAGCGCGAGGATGAAGCGCGACAGCTCGCCGCCTGATGCGATGCGCGTCAGCGGCCCGAAGGGTGCGCCGGGGTTGGTCGAAACTTCGAACTCGACCCGGTCGGTTCCCGCCGCACCCGGTTCCGTTTCGCATATGCTGGTGCGGAACCTGGCCGCATCCAGTTTCAGCGGATGGAGTTCGTTCGCCACCGCCGCATCGAGCCGCGCGGCGGCCTGGTGCCGTTGTTCGCTCGATGCTTTGGCGGCCCTCGCATAGCTCTCGCGCGCCTCGACCAGTCGCTTATCCAGCTCAGCGATCCGCTCGCCTCCAGCCTGGATCGCCGCGAGGTGCTCGCGCATCTGCTCGCCCAAAGCGGCGAGCGCGTCCGCCTCGACCCGGTGTTTCCGGGCAAGGGCGCGAATGTCGAACAAGCGCGATTCCACCAGCTCGAGGCGCGCCGGGTCGAACGCCAAGGCCTCGGCCGCCCGTTCGATTTTCTCCTCGGCTTCACTGGCTTCGATCACCGCCCGATCGAGCGAGGCGAGCGCCTCGCCAAGCAAGGGATGATCGGCGGCTCCGCGCTCAATCCGCCGCGCCGCCTGGCGCAAGGCGGCCAGCGCGCCCTCCGATCCCCCAAGCAATTCGTCTAGCCCCGTCAGCGACTCCCCTGCCTTCAGCCCTGCCTGCATCGCCGCCCGTTCCTCGGCCAGGCGTGTTTCTTCGCCGGCTTCGGGAGACAATGCTTCGATCTCCAACACCGAATGTTCGAGATATTCGCGGTCCCGTTCGGCAGCCGCCGCATCCACCCGCGCTTGCCCGAGTTCGGCTTCGATCCGCGTGGCTTCGGCCCAGGCATTGGCGACCGCGCCGGTGTCGATCCTGCCGAACGCATCGAGCAAGGCCCGATGACCTCTTGGATTGAGCAGCCCGCGATCGTCGTGCTGGCCGTGGACCTCGACCGCCTGGCTGCCGAGGTCCCGAAGCACGCCGGCCGGGACCGCCGCCGCGCCGATGAAAGCCCGGCTTCCGCCATCGCTCTTAAGCGTCCGCCGAACGATTAAAGGTTCGCCGGCGTCGACATCGATGCCCTGTTCGCGCAGCAGATCGAAGGCGCGATGCGCGCTCGGCAGCTCGAGCTCAGCCGAGACGGCCGCGCCATCTTCGCCGCTCCGGACGAGCGAGCTGTCCGCCCGCGATCCCAATGCCAGGCCGAGCGCATCGAGGAGGATCGATTTTCCGGCGCCGGTCTCGCCAGTCAGCACGCCGAGGCCCGGCTCGAACTCAAGGTCGAGCCGTTCGACGAGCACCACATTGTGGATGGCGAGCTGCCTCAGCATTCAGGCCGAGACCTCCCGGTTGGGCTCACGTGCGGGAAGCCGTCCGCCGCTGAGTCTGCCCCTGCTCCTTGATGAGCAGGCGCAAAGATTGCCGATACCAATAAGTGTCGGGGTAGTTGCGCCCGAGCACGGCGGCCGACTTCTTCGCTTCTTCGGGAATTCCCAGGGCAAGATAGGTCTCGACCAGCCGCTCCAGCGCTTCCGGGGCATGGCTCGACGTCTGGTAATTGTCGACGACGTTGCGGAAACGGTACGTCGCCGCGAGCCAGTTGCCCGAACGCTGGTAGAAGCGACCGATCTCCATTTCCTTGCCGGCGAGGTGATCGTTGATAAGGTCGAGCTTCAGGCGCGCGTCGGCGGCATAACGGCTCTCGGGATAGCGGCGGATCAGCTCGCCGAACGCGTCGGACGCCTGCTGGGTGATCGCCTGGTCGCGAGTCACGTCCGCGATCTGCTGATAATAGCTCATCGCAATGAGATAATGGGCGTAGGGCGCCTCGGTGTTGCCCGGGTGGATCGTCAGGAAGCGCTGCGCCGAGCTGATCGCGTCGGGGTATTTCTCTGCGAGGTAATAATTGAAAGCGCTCATCACCTGCGCGCGGCGGGCCCAGACCGAATAAGGATGCTGGCGCTCGACCTCGTCGAACAGCTTCGCGGCCTGTTCATAGTCCCGCTGGTCCATTGTCCGCTTCGCCGCGGCGTAGAGCGTGTTCACGTCACGGGCGATGTAGTTGGTGTCGCCCTTGGTGCGGTTGCGAGCGCATCCGCCGGCGGGGAGGATCGCGGCACAGGCCAGCAGCAGGACGGCGTTACGGGTCAGCTTGGGCATGGGTCCTCATTAGCGTGGGGCATTGAGCAGGCCAAGCTTGGCATGGAGCCGCCAACCTTGGCCGTTGCTGAACGAAATTTCAGGCGGGCTGAGTCCCCGCCTTTTCTTCCTCGTCGGTCTTGAGGAAGCTGTCGGGGGTCACCTTCAGCCACACCAGGACCGGCGCCGAAATATAGATCGACGAGTAAGTCCCGATCAAAACGCCGAGGAAGATCGCGATCGCCAGGCCGAATATGACCTCCGGACCGATCGCCATCAGCACGCCGAGGGCGATCAGCACGGTCAGCGACGTGACCACCGTTCGCGCCAGAGTCTCGTTCAGCGAGAGGTTCAGGAGCGGAAGAATCGCCATCTTGCGGTATTTCCGAAGGTCCTCGCGTATTCGGTCGTAGATCACGACCGTGTCATTGAGCGAATAGCCCACGATCGTCAGGATCGCCGCCACGACATTGAGGTCGACCTGCAATCGCGTGAACGCGAAAAAACCGAGCGTCATCGAAACGTCGTGGGCGAGCGTCAAGAGCGCCCCGACCCCGAACTGCCATTCGAAGCGGAACCAGATGTAAACGGCGATCCCCAGCATCGCGAGGCCGATCGCCTTCGCTCCGTCATCCGCCAGCTCCTCGCTGACCTTGCCGGAGACGGTCTCGACCGAATCGACCCGAGCCCCTGGATAGCTGGCGGTGACGAGTTGCTTGACCTGCGTGGCGGCGGCGTTGGCGGCTGCGTCCCCGCCTTCGGGCTTGGGCAGGCGAATCTGGTAGCTCTTGGGGCCGCCAAATTCCTGGATGCTCGCCTCGCCGAGGTGCAGACCGAGGACCCGGCCGCGAAGTTGCTCGACGTCGATCGGCTGGGCGAAGGTCACGCGGATCATCTGCCCGCCGACAAAATCGACTCCCAGGTTGAGCCCGCGATAGGCCGTGAACGCGAGCGACGCGATCGTCAGCAGGCTCGACAGGACGACCGCGAGGTTGCGCCACCGCATGAAGTCCACGTTGGTGTTCTCGGGAACGAGCTTCAAAAGCTTCATGGCGTCCTCAGATATGCAATGCGCGCGGGCGGGTCCG
>DATLOY010000091.1:0-48935 GCA_035536015.1 Sphingomicrobium sp. | reverse complement strand
GCTTCCGCTGGGCGGCTACGTGAAGTTCGTTGGAGACATGGGCCCGGCGAGCACGCCCGCGGACGAGGACGAGATTCCGCCCGAGCTTCGAGAAAGAGCCTTCCAGTTCCGCCCGGTATGGCAGCGCTTCCTGATCGTCCTTGCCGGCCCGGTCGCCAATTTCCTGCTGGCCATCGTCATTTTTGCAGCTTTCTTCCTCTTGCTTGGTGCGCCAGCGAGTAACGTTGTTGGTGAGGTAAAGCCGAATACTGCGGCTGCAGCGGCGGGGATCAAGCCAGGCGATCGAATCATCTCAGTAGCCGGATTCGAAACGTCCACATTTACGGACCTCGTCAGCGTTGTTTCCATTCGGCCAAACGAAACCGTCAACGTCGAGCTTGAACGAGCTGGTGCGGTTCGTCGGATTCAGGTCACCCTCACGACCGACGAAGTTACGGACTCATACGGACGAAAATTCCGACGCGGTCTTCTTGGCGTCTATCCGGCGCTGCAGGCGCTGAAACCTATGCCTGCGCATAAGGCTGTTCCGGAGGCCATCGCCTATACCTGGCGCCTAACTCGATCGATCGTCGACGTGTTCAATCAGTTGATCCAGGGGCAAATCTCGCCGAGGCAGCTTGGCGGACCGATCGCAATTGCGACCGTGGCGGGCGAGGGGGCGGCAAACGGTCCTCTGCCCTTTGTCCAACTGATCGCTCTGTTCTCAATTAATCTCGGATTCATCAACCTCTTGCCAGTCCCAATGCTGGATGGCGGCCACCTTTTCTTTTACGCTGTCGAGGCCGTTCGGCGGCGACCTGTCAGCGCTAGGACGCTTGACTGGGCGTTCCGTGGCGGTCTCGCGGTCATCCTCATTCTGCTGGTCTTCGTGACGATCAATGATTTGGGCTCGCTCGGTCTTTGGGATCGGCTTCAGCGCTTGATTGGATAGGAGGGTTGGGGCAGGGCAATAACAGGGGCTTGGCGGCGGGCGCGCCGTCGCACCATTTCATGAAAAGGCGGGGACGCGTGGTTTCAACGAAGAGTTTCAGCGGGCGCGCAAGCGCGGTGCTTCTGGTTAGTACGATGCTGGGAGGCTGGGCAGTGCCCGCCGCGGCCCAGACCACGGCGCCCTCAGCCCCTGAGGCTGCTGCGGCTCCGGCCCCGCAACCGCCGGCAGCGCGGACGATTCGCTCGATCGCCGTCCGCGGCAATCAGCGCCTCGAGCCCGAGACGATCCGCGCCTATGCGAATCTTTCACCGGGTCAGAATTACACAGCGGCAACGCTCGATCAGGCGCTGAAGGATCTGTACGCGACCCAGCTGTTCGCCGACGTCACGATCACCGGCGCGGACACGGGCGACCTGGTCATTGCCGTTCGCGAGAACCCGGTCATCAACCGCATCGTCCTCGAGGGCAACAAGCGGCTCAAGAGCGACAAGATCCAGCCCGAGATCAAGCTCGCCCCGCGGCAGATCTTCACCCGCTCCGCTGTTCGCGCGGACGTCGATCGCATCCTTGAGCTGTATCGCCGGCAGGGACGCTTTGGCGCGAGGGTCGAACCGAAGATCGTTCAGCTGGACCAGAACCGCGTCGACGTCGTTTTCGAAATTTACGAAGGCGACCAGTCGAAGGTTCGCCGGATCAACATCCTCGGCAACGAGGCTTTCGGGGATGAGCGCCTCCGCAAGGAGATGTACACGCGCACGGCGGGCGGGCCGCTCGGCTTCCTGAAGTCCAACGACACCTATGATCCGGATCGCCTGGCAGCCGACCAGCAGAAGCTGCGAGCATTCTATCTGACTGAAGGTTATGCCGACTTCCGTGTGATTTCGGCCCTCGCGGAGCTGACCCCGGACCGTCGTGACTTCGTGATCACCTATGTGGTGGAGGAGGGGCCGCGCTATCATTTCGGCACGATCGATGCCGACAGCGCACTTCGCGATTTCCCGAACGCCAAGGTGAAGTCGCTGGTCGATATCAAGCCTGGAAGCTGGTTCAACGCGAAAGCGGTGGAAGATACCGTCACAAAGCTGAACGAGCAGGCGGGCAACCTCGGCTATGCTTTCGCCGACATCGACCCGGCTTACGACCGTGACGCCGACAAGAAGGTGATGAACATCACTTTCAAGGTCGGCCAGACCCCGCGCGTCTACGTCGAACGCATCGACATCAGCGGAAATACCGCGACGCGCGACAAGGTCATCCGGCGTGAGTTCCGCCTCAATGAGGGGGACGCGTTCAACGCGTTGAAGGTCAAGCGCAGCCAGGACCGCATCCTCAGCCTCGGCTTTTTCCAGGACAAGTTCGAGATCAAGCAGTCGGAAGGGTCGGCCCCCGACCGCATCGTGCTCGGCGCGAATGTGGAAGAGAAAGCGACCGGCCAGCTGGCTCTGTCGGGCGGCTATTCAAGCCTTGAACGCTTCGTCGTCCAGCTCGCCGTTTCGCAGAACAACTTCATGGGCAAGGGCCAGTCGCTCGACGCCAGCGTCAATTATTCCCGCTATGCCAAGTCGGTCGAGCTCGGCTTCACCGAGCCGTACTTCCTCGACAAGCCGATCCTGTTCGGCGTTTCGGTCTATCGGCGCGACTATAACAGCTTCAATTTCGATGCGAACGGCAACCGCAACACGACCTATGCCCAGACGACCACGGGCGGGGGCATCCGTACCGGCTTCCCTGTCACCGAATATCTGAATTTTGGTGTTCGCTACACGCTCAACAACGACAAGATTACGCTCGACAAGAACACCTTCTACACCGATCCCGACTTGGTCCCCGATCCTGATGGGACAGGCCCACTGACAGGCAGCAACGGACCGCTTCCTCCGGTGTGCGATCCGAACAAGGCCGGCCAGTATCTCTGCGACGAAATCGGCGCCCGGACGACATCGCTCATCGGATATTCAGCGCTTTACGACGACACCAACGGCGTTCGCGCAACCCGCGGCCAGCGGATCATACTATCCCAGGATTTCGCGGGACTTGCCGGCGACGTGCGCTACATCCGCAGCAGCCTCAACGCGACCAAGTACAGAGGTTTCGGCGGGGGATGGATCTTCTCCGCCCATGCAGAAGGCGGGTACATCTTCCCATTGCAGAGCGCGCCCGGGCCGAACCGCGACGCGATCCGCCTGACCGATCGCTTCTTCGGCCCGCAGCTTCGCGGCTTCGATCTTCGCGGCATCGGTCCGAGGATCCAGCGCCGAACCTATGACGCTTCCGGAGTCCTGACAGAGGCGAACAAGAACGACATCACCGACGCACTCGGCGGGCGGGCCTATTACATGGGCCGCCTGGAGCTCGAAATCCCGACCAGCTCCGGCCTCAAAAACATGGGTTTGAGGCCATCGGCGTTTGTCGACGTCGGCTCGCTGTGGGACATCACGAAGCCGGTCACGCACGACATCGTGAACTTCTGTACCAACAAGAGCACGGGCGCGGTGAGCGAGCAGCACCCGGGCGATCCCGCTTGCGACCCGGCTATCTTCAACATCACTCCGGGCTACAAGGAAATATTCCTCGGCAATTCGCCCAAACCCCGTCTGTCGATCGGCATCGGCGTCAATTGGACGTCGCCGTTCGGTCCGCTGCGTATCGACCTCGCCAAAGCCCTTCTCAAGCAGGAGGGCGATGACACCAAATTGTTCAGCTTCAACGTAGGAACCCAATTCTGATGAAGACCATTCTTGTCTCTGCTGCCGCGCTTGCGGCGGCCATGTTGCCCACCGCCGCCCAGGCTCAGGCGGTTCCACCCGCGATTATCGCCGTCGTCGATCTCGAAAAAGTTACCGGCACCTGCAACGCCTGCGTGACGGCCAAGGCCGCGCTGCAAAGCCAGGTCAATGCTCTGCAGGCCCGTGAAAGGGCACTGTCAGCTCCGATCGAAACCGAAGGCAAAGCGATCCAGGCGGCCGTCGATGCGCTCAAGGGAAAAGAGCCGGACGCCGCGCTGACGGCACGCGCCAACGCGTGGCAAAACAGGCGCCAGCAGGCCGCCGCTGAACTTGGCCGCCAGCAGACCCAGATCCAGCGCAACCAGGCCTACATCTCGCAACAGATCGGCGCCAAGCTCGGCCCGATCTATCAGTCGGTGATGCAGCGCCGCGGGGCGAACGTCATGCTCGAGGTTGGTAGCACGCTTGCGACCGGCGCTGCGCTCGACGTTACCAATGATGTGCTTGCGGGACTCAATGCCGCTTTGCCGTCGGTCGCGACGACGGCTCCCGCCGCCCCCGCGCAACCGCAGAGCCGATAAGGCCCAGTGAACGACAAACCGGTCAGTGACGCCATTGGCCCGCTCGATATCAAGCGGGTCATGGCGGCGCTGCCGCATCGCTATCCGATGCTCCTCGTCGACCGGATAGAATCTCTGGTCAGGGACGAACGCATCGTCGCGATCAAAGCCGTTTCGGCGAACGAGGAATTCTTCCAGGGTCATTTCCCGGGACGGCCCATCATGCCCGGCGTGCTTCAGGTCGAAGCCCTGGCCCAGGCAGCCGGCGTACTCGCTGTCGAAAGCCTGGGCCTCGCCGGTTCGGGCAAGCTCGTCTATTTCATGTCGATCGACGGCGTGAAGTTTCGCAAGCCCGTCGAACCGGGCGTACTCCTGAAGCTCGAGGTCGAGTTCCTTCAGAAGCGGGCACGGGTCTGCAAGTTCGCCGGGAAGGCGATGCTCGATGGTGAGGTCGCCACCGAATGCGAATTCACGGCGATGATCGCCGATCCGCCAGCCTGATGCCCACAAAAAGGCCACGTCCCTCGGTCCGATAGCCGACCGAATCCTCGTACTTCTGATCCAGCAGGTTCGTTCCTCGGGCGAAAAGCTCGATTCGTGGCCGGATGGCGTAAGCTATGCGCGCGTTGGCGAGCCAATAGGAATCAAGCTTCACCACGGCGAAGGGGAAGATTTCCTGCCGGTCGAGGTGAGCGCCGACGTAGGCGAGCGAAGCGCCATAGCTCCATGATCCCGAACTGCCGTCCAGGGCGATCGAACCGCTGTGCTTCGGGCGGCGCTGCTCCTCGAGTTGCTTGTTGGTAAGCGAATCCGGCTGGGTCGCCTTGAGATAGGCGTAATTCGCCGAAACCCGCAGAGCCTCGATCGGCTGCCAGGCAAGCTCGGCTTCCGCACCCCAGCGGCGGCTGGTGCCCGGTGAGTTGATCGTGCTCGTGAAGGTGGCGTTGTCGACGATCTCGTCATGAAGACGCTGGCGATAAACTGTCAGCGATGCGGCGATCTTGGGCCGCCGAAATCTCAATGAACCCTCGAATCCGCGCGAACTTTCCGGCTTTAGCGATGGATTCCCAACGAAATTGTTCGGGAAAAAACCGTACAGGTCGAAGAAGGTGGGTTGGGCGATTCCTTCCGAGTAGGAGCCTGCCAGCGCGAATCCGGAGCCGATCTCCGCAAGCAATGAGGCACGAAGCGACGTCGCGTCCTTGAAGCGATTGAACATATCCTGCCTGAGGGCAACGTCGCCGGTGAAGCGGCTGTTCGTAGCGCGCCATTCCGCCGTCAGCGCATTGTGGGTGCGGTCCCGATTCTGGTTCGTGGCGCCGAAATAGACCGTGTCCCGCGCCTTGAACGTCTCCCTTTCGGCATCCGCAGCCACGACCAATCGGTGATCGACCGGTCCGGTCGTAAATTGGCGTTCGATCTGGCCGTCGAAAGTTCTGCGCGTTCCGCTCGTCCGGTTGAGCAAATCATGATCAAGGAAATTGCGATTTGAAGAACCGAGGAACGTGGCGCCGATGCGGCCGGCCCAGGCGGATTGCCGGTTCCCGAATTCCGCCCAGATCCGGCCGGCCTCGAGGCGGTTGCGGCTATTGTCGAGAGTGTCGGTTCGTTCGAAGGTAATCGGGCTGTAGCCATCGAACTGGCTTCGGCCGGTAAAGCCGAAACCTGCGGCGCCGACTACGATGTTGGGCGCTACGGCAATAGTCCCTCGAACTCGCCCCGACAGGTTGCGATAGCCGTCCTTGTCACCGCCGGGTGCACCGAAGCTGTCGATTCCCGTCGATCGTTGAAATCCGATGCCGCCGGCGAGATTCGCTTTCTCCGATCCGATCGCGCCCGAAGCGCTTGCCCGGCGGAAGCCGAAAGAGCCCCCCTCAGCGGCGAGCGAATAGCCCGGATCGTCGGCAAGCCCATTCACGGCGACAACACCACCGATCGCGTCAGAGCCCCAAAGGGCCGACTGGGGGCCCCGGACCACCTCTATTCTCGATACAAGGTCTGCGTTCAGCAACTCGAACCGAGCAAAATCCCCGGTCGCCGGATCGTTGGCGCGAATGCCGTCGATAAAGAGCAAGGTATGGTTGTTCTCGGCGCCACGGATTCGAACCTCGGTGAGAAGTCCGGCGGGCCCCTGAACCGTTACCGCCACCGAAGGCGTGAGGCGGAGGAGGGTGGGGACCAGGGCGTCGCCGAGCCGCTCGATCCGTTCCGAATCCAGAATGGTTACGCTGGCGGGACTCTTCGCCTCGCTCTCCGGCGTGCGCGAAGCCGTGATGACGATCTGATCTGCGTCGATAGGTGTAACGGGCATGGAGATCCTCCTGTTGACGAACATGTCGTCACAGAGGGATTCGCCGCCGCAGGATTTGCGGCAGCCGGGCCCACGCCCCCGCGGCTGGTCCCGGCCGGGGAAACGGACGACCGACCGAGGCAGGTTCCTGGCTTTCCCCCGCTTTGGCAGGGGGTCACAGTTGCGGGCACAGCGCCGGTTTCGCACCGGCTTCCCTTTGAACCGCCCCCGCCAAGCCGAAGCTCGTGGGCGGCACCCCAGTCGAGGGCGCTGGTAGGGTCTCAATTGATGCGCGGCAAGCGATAGGTTAAGCGCGGCCCATGAACGCAAACACTCCCAGGCTTCTCGTATTGCTCGGTGCGATCGTGGCAGCGGCCGCGTTGAGGCTCGTGCCCCATCCGCCGAACTTCACGCCGATCGACGCGATGGCATTGTTCAGCGCCGCTTATCTCGGGCGCCGCGTCCTTGCCTTTGCTGCGCCTTTGGGAGCGCTCCTGCTGAGCGACCTGGTTCTGGGTTTTTATCACGGCATGGCAACGGTTTACGCAAGCGTTGCGCTCATCGTTCTCGTCGGCTGGATCGCGCTAAGCCGCGTTTCTCCGCTTCGCGTGGGCGCTGCGGCAATCGCAGGCTCATTGCTCTTCTTCGTGATCACAAACTTCGGGATGTGGCTGTTCAGCGGTTTCTACCCACTGACCACCGCGGGCCTGGCGGCCTGCTACGTGGCGGCGATCCCGTTCTTCCAGAACACCGTAGCAGGCGATCTCTTCTATTCAGCTGTCCTCTTCGGTGGTTTTGCCTTGCTCGAGCGGACTGTTCCAACGCTTCGCACGCAGCCAGCCTGATCCACCGTTCGGTTGCAACTTTGGCGGTCTCCCGATAAAGGCGCCGCTCAACCTTCGGTCGCTGGTCGGAAACCAGCGGCTAACCCAAGGAAAAGTCACATGAAGTCCGGTACCCACCCCGATTATCACATGATCAACGTCGAAATGACCGACGGCACCAAGTTCCAGACCCGTTCGACCTGGGGCAAGGAAGGCGACACGCTGCACCTCGACATCGACCCGAAGGTGCATCCGGCCTGGACCGGCGGCAATCAGAAGCTGCTCGATACGGGCGGCCAGGTTGCCCGCTTCAACAAGCGCTTTGGCGGTCTTTCGCTCGGCAAAAAGTAAGCTGCGACCGTTTCACGACCCAGAACTCCGCTTTCCTGCCGCTCCTCGAATCGAGACTGAGCGGCTGGTTCTGCGTGGGTTCGAGCTGCGCGACCTCGACTATTTCCTGACCTTCTTCGCGGACGCCGAGGCAAGCCAGCATGTCGGCGGCCCGAATGGCAAGGAAGACACCTGGCGGCGGATGCTCGCTGGCGCGGCCTTCTGGCCTTTGACGGGGCTTGGCATGTGGACGGTCGCGTCGCGCGATGACGACGAGGCGATCGGCCACGTCGGACTCTTCGATTTTCTTCGGGACTGCGATCCGCCGATCGACGGAACGCCGGAAATGGGCTGGATTCTCGATCCTTCAGCTCAGGGAAAGGGCTATGCCAGGGAAGCCTGCGAGGCCGTGCTCGACTGGTTCGAGCAGTATTTCGGCAAGCATCCTATCTGGGCTTTGATCTCGCCCGGTAACGAAGCCTCGATGAAGCTCGCGGAGAAGCTCGGTTTCGTTCGGCAGCCCGATGGAGTTTACCGCGACCGGCCCCAGACTCTCTGGCTTCGTCCAGCCTGATCACCACCCGCCACCGCCTCCGCCTCCTCCGCCTCCGCCCGAAAAGCCGCCGCCTCCAGATCCACTGCCCGAGCCGGGAGCGGCCGAGGCGGAGCCAATCGTGCTCGCGAGCGATGAACCGACATTGTCGACGAAGCCAGTGGGGTTGGACCAGGGGTTTCCGCTTCCCGAGTACCAAAGGAACCCTTGATGACCTGAGGCCTGCGCGGCCGCCAACACATTCTGAAAGCGGTCGGCCCAACGATTCTCGACGCCAAGAGCAATGGCGTAGGGCAAATATTTCTCGAAAATCTCCGGCGTGTCCCTCGGCGCGGTCATGCGATCGAGGCGCTCCCGCTCCGTAATCGAAAGATATTGTTTGAAGCCGGCGATATGGTCGAGGACGACGCGGCCCTCCTTCGTTGGAGCCGCAATCCACCAGAAAGCGGAAACCACGAGGGGTAGGGCGAGCGCCGGAAACAGCAACGGCAGCCACCAGCCGCTGTTGAGCGCCTCGGTGAATACCGGCATGCCCAGGGCAAGGGCGATACCAACCGCAATGAAGGCAATCAGCGAAAGCAGACATTTGCCGGTCGCCGACGAACTCTTGATCACAGCGGACAACAAGGCGGCCACGAGGAGGGCCCCGAGCGCCGTCATGATTTGCCACATGCCTTTCCCGTCGGTCGCAGCGACCACCGCTGCGCAGGCCAGCCAGAAGGCCGCTAGGAAGAGAAGAAGTCCGGCAGCCGCCCAGCCGTAGTTTCGATGGAACATCTTGCCTTCATATTTAGTCTTCAAAACGGCGCCCAACGCACTCTTCGCAGCAGAAAAACTCTCGTGATTCTTCTGCTCCATCATGATTTCCTCGCCGGGTCGGCAAAGGCAATTGAGAGCGGTCTCTTCTTCGTCGGGCAGGGCGCCTGACGTGGCCAGGCGCTCCAGCCGCGTCTTCTTGCTGGAGAACCACCCGCCGTCTTCCTCGATCAATTTGATGTGGCCGCGAACGCCCATGTCGACGAGCGCCGCGGCGAACGCGCGATCGTCGGCGCCCATCTTGGTGATGTAGCGCATGCCTGCGGGCGTCATGTCGTCCGGCGGCGCGAAGATCGGCACGACGGTGCCGGCGCGGGGGTTCCGGCCTGCACGCTGCCAGGCGATGAAATAGAAGCCGCACAAGCCGAGCAGGGCCAGCACGCCCATTCCGACCGGTCCATAATCCGCGAGCCAATAGGCGCTGCGCTTCGGCTCAATCACAACGCCCTTCGGGAACGCGACCGCGACGGTCAGGCCTTCCTGGGGTCCGAGTGGCTGCGTGGTCTCGAAGGAAATTTCACCGGGCTTTTCATCTATGACGGCGGCGTTCGAGCCGGTCGAACCCAATGGACCAGTGTATGTGGCGCGCCGGCCGAGGTTTACGGCCTCGGGCAGGCTGATCCGGGCATCGGCGACATCGATCGGGAAGAACCATCCGTTCCCGGTCGCGTTCCAGTAAAGCTCATCGAAATCCTTGAAGAAGCCGATCTCGCGCGTCGCGCGATAACTGATGACGTAGCGATGCTCGCCGATGTCGATATATTTGTCGGGATCGCCGATCCTGATCCTAATGCCGTTGAGAATGTGCTCGGTCTTGGCGGGGACGGGGGCTCCGTCGAGCGTTGCGCCCTCGAAGTCGAAGCCGACCGTGATGACCTGCCCGCCATGCTGGCCCCGATAACGGGTCGGGAAGTCACGGTAGATCCCGTGGTTGATCCGGCCATGCTCGGCATTGACGTCGATCGTCTCGGTGACCTCGACCGATGAATCCTTCTGGATCCGAACGTCGCTCCAGAAGTGCGAGATTCGTTCTTCCGCGCTGGCCGGAGAGTGAAGGACCAGGACCAGAGCGGCAAGCGCCGCCCGAATGGACTTCATGATCAGGCCGCCGGGCGTGCGAAATCGATCTTCGGAGCGGTCTGGATCGACTGGTCGTCGTCCTGGTAGAAGGGCTCCTCGGTAAAGCCCATCGGCCGCGCGATGAGCACTGGCGGGAAGCTCTGAATGGTCGAATTCAGGTCGCGTACGGTCGCGTTATAGTAACGGCGCGCGCTCTGCAGCTCACCTTCGATATTCGCCAGCTGGTCCTGAAGTTGCAGGAAGTTCGTGTTGGCCTTGAGCTCCGGATAGGCCTCTGCAACGGCGAACAGCCGTCCAAGCAGTCCCGTCATCTGGGCGTCGGCCTGAGCGGTCGCCTGCACGCTTCCCGCCGTCAGCGCCGCCGAACGGTTCGCGCTGACCTGTTCGAATACCTCCCGCTCGTGCGTGGCATAGCCTTTGACGGTCTCGACCAGGTTGGGGATGAGGTCGGCGCGGCGCCTCAGCTGGACCGTGATTCCGCTGAAACCCTCCTTCACCAGGGCGCGAAGCCGCACGAGCCGATTGTAGATGCCGACCACGTAGAGCAGCAGCAGAACGACGACTGCAAGAATAACCCAGCCAACGATGCCCATATCAACCCCCGTTTCCTTCCCGATCGGGAGCATAAGGCCGTTCAAACGAGGCTGCTAGATGTTGACGAGGCGCGGGAGCCCCGCTCGGCGATGAAACGCGAGCCTTCGTAGATTGCTCAGAAGGCCGAGAGGCCGGTGATCGCCCGACCCATGATCAAGGCATGGACGTCGTGCGTGCCTTCATAGGTGTTGACTGTTTCGAGGTTCGCAGCGTGGCGCATCACCTGGAACTCGGCCGAAATGCCGTTTCCGCCGTGCATGTCACGGGCGACGCGCGCGATATCGAGGGCCTTTCCGCAATTGTTGCGCTTGATGAGGCTGATCGCCTCCGGGATCAGCTCGCCCTGCTCGAGGCGGCGGCCGACGCGCAGCGCGGCCTGAAGTCCAAGGGTGATCTCGGTCGCCATGTTGGCGAGCTTCAGCTGCACCAGCTGGTTGGAGGCGAGGGGCTTCCCGAACTGCTTGCGGTCGAGGGTGTATTGCCGAGCGGCGGAATAGCAGGCCTCGGCTGCGCCCATCGAACCCCAGGCGATGCCATATCGGGCACGATTGAGACAACCGAATGGGCCCTTGAGACCCTCAACGTTCGGCAGGAGCGCGGCCTCACCAACCTCGACATTGTCCATGACGATTTCGCCGGTGATCGATGCACGGAGGGACAGCTTCTCCTTGATCTTCGGCGCGGAGAGACCCTTGGCGCCTTTTTCGAGGACGAAACCGCGGATCTTCCCATCATGCGCATCGGACTTCGCCCAGACGACGAACAGGTCCGCAATCGGCGAATTGGTGATCCACATCTTGGTGCCGGTGAGCAAATAGCCGCCCTGCACCTTTTGGGCGCGGGTGCGCATGCTTCCGGGATCGGAGCCTGAATCGGGCTCGGTCAAGCCGAAGCAACCGACAATCTCTCCCGAAGCGAGACGCGGCAGATACGTCTTTCGCTGCTCTTCCGACCCGTAAGCATGGATCGGGTACATCACGAGGCTCGACTGGACCGACATTGCGGAACGATAGCCGCTGTCGACGCGCTCGACGGCGCGCGCGATAAGGCCATAGCTCACATAACCCAGGCCCGCTCCGCCATATTCGTGCGGAATCGTCGCGCCGAGCAGGCCGAGTTCACCCATCTCGCTCATGATCTCGCGATCGAACCGCTCGTCGAGATAAGCCGAAGTCACGCGCGGAAGCAGTTTCTCCTGCGCATAGCCTTCGGCCGTGTCGCGGACCAGCCGTTCCTCGTCGGCGAGCTGATGGTTGAGGTCGAACGGATCGGCCCAGTCGAACGGAAGGATTGCAGGCTCGCCCACGTAAATTGCCCCACTGCTGAAAGAAGTCGCGGGGCTCTTAGCCGTGCTTGGCTTACTTCGCCACCCCGCCGCTTCCGCCGAAGCTTTGCTTCAGCGTCAGCCCGACCGTTATGTGCCGGTCGCGGTGGCGGAATTCGTCGAAAATCCCTTCAGTCGGGGTCAACCGGTTGGGCACGAAGATCAGCCGCCTGCGATCTCCGCTCGTTTCCACTGCATTGTCGAGGTCGAAGGTGACCGAAGTCCGGGGATTGAGGCGATATTCTATGAACGCAGTCGCGTACGGCCCGCCATTGTAGTTCGAGTCGAATTCGTCGGTCCGGAAGAACGTAAAGCGCTGCCGGTCACCAAGGTTGAATCCGTAGGAAAATTTGCCGTTGTCGCGCCGAACGTCGACGTTCCACTCCCAGTCAGGGAAGTAGCCGCTGAACTGGCGCATCCTGCCGTCGATCGGATCCTTGACCCGCGAGCGCTGGGCCGTGCCGGTGACTTTGACTCGAAGACCCTTCCAGAGACGGTCCAGCGGGGCATCGACGGTTAGCGACGCGAAGACCCGCTTGCCGGTGCCGATATTGCCTGGAGCGTCGAGGCAGACCGGCGGAACGCTATCGTCGCAGATCAGGATTCGATCCTGGAGCATGTTGACCAGATCGTAGCCAAGATCGAGCTTGAAGAGCCCCTGACCGAGCAAGGGGTGCTCGCCGGTGAGCCGGAATTCCCACGTCTGCTGCGGCTGGAGGTTGGCGTTGCCGCCGTTCACGCGCTGCGCCGAAAGGTCGGCAACGCTCACGAAGTCGTAGAAATCGAGCTGTGCGACCGTGCGTCTGATCGAAGCCTGAGTGTGCCATCCGCCGCCGGGCTTCCAGTCGAATGTGAGGTTGGGCTTCAAGAATTTCAGAGCACGCTCGGCTGAAGCGTCGCCGCCGACCTTGAGCTTTGAAAATTCATAATTGACGCCGCCATCGACACGCAACGAGGGAGAGATCGTTTTTCCGAGGCTGACGTAAACCTCGCCGCGTTTCTCTTTGACGGTCGCATTGGCCAGCGGGAGGTCGATCGGCACGCGTTGGCCGTTCTCGTCGATCTTCGCAAAGTCGAGACCGTAATCCAATGTGTTGTACGACGCTTCAGCACCGATCTCGAAGGACATTCCGGCGAGGTCCGACCGGTTCCAGCTCACTCGCCCAATGGTCTCGTTACGCCTCGCTTTGACCCGTTGCTCGAAGCCGCCGACGATCGACGCGCCATCATCGAGCAGCCCATCGCGAAGCCGATAATTATCGAAGTCGTTGCGTTTCCTGCGCGTTTCCAGGAACACGAATTTGATCGCACCTTTGGCTAGCGGCCGAGTGACGTCTCCGCCGAGCTCGACCAGCGGATCGCGATAGTGCTGGATCAGATTGTCGTCGTGCTGCGGTTCGTCAGCGGGCGTGACGCGGTTTCGCTGAAAAAGGTCAAACCGGCTCGGCTGCCACCGCGCGTTCACACGGATCGCCTTGTCGGAGCCGCGTTCAAGCGCCCAGCTTCCAGCGATGAATGGGTCCTGGTTGAAGTAGATGTTATGCTTGCGGCGCCTTTCGACGACCTGGCTGGTCCCGACGTCCGTGACGATGTCGTAACCTTCCTCATATTGCTTGTTCCTGCCGGTGCCGGCGGACAGGTTGATGCTCGATGGACCGCGGCGGATCAGTGCCGATCCGGAAATGTCCTGGTTGATATAGCCTGAAAACCACCTTCGGGCCCCGGCAGTGACGTTGGCGTCTATTCCTCCCTGGTCCGAAAGGATGACGTTCAGGACCTGGCTTTTTCCGGCATAGTCCGAGCCATAGAGGTCGCCAGATCCAAGCTCGACGCGAATGACACGTTGGGCCGGAATCCGCGACAGGGTGGTGTCGATTGTCTCGGCCTTGGAGCTGGGACGCGAGCCGTTGATGACCACATTGCCGGCGGTTCCGGCAAAACCGCGAACGTCCACGGACCCGATCGCGGTTTGGGTGCTTCCCAAATCGAGTTGGAAACCAGGGACGTGCTTGACGATATCGAGCGCACTGCGGGGAGCGAACTGCGCGAAGAAGGCCGCGTCGTAGACTGTCGTCCCACTCGCACTAGCGGCGGCGGGCTGCGCGGCCAGGGCAGTCTGCGGCAACGCGGCTGCTCCGAGCGCAAGTACCGATACTGTCGTCGTGAACCTTCGAAGCAACCCTGTTCCCCTTTGGTTACGAGCGCCGCTATGTGAGGGCGATAGTCGCGGCGACGCGGGTTCGATCAATCGACCAACATTTCGACGGGTGATCATTTGGCGGTCACCAACGGCTGGTCAGCGGCGGCGGCCGAAGAGCTTCATGTCGACGAGCTGCTGCACCGGGGGCGGCGCGGCCGCATTGCCGGTCACGGAGCGCGCGAACTCGGGCGTAATGCCGAGTGCTTTCAGCTGGACCAGAGTGTCGACTGGCAAGCGGCCGTAACCTGCGCGCTGGAAGCCGGAGATGAATGCACCATCGATCTCGAGCGCTTTGAGCTGCATGAGTTCGTCGGATGGAAGGTTGGCGTAGCCGACCTGCACCAATCCACTGATCCAGTCGGGAGCGACTCCGAGGGCCTTGAACTGGGTCAGGGTTTCGACGGACTTCGGACGATAGCCGACGTTTGCCAGCCCATCGATGTATCCACGGTCGACTCCGACAGCCGTCAAGGACATGAGATCGTCGACGGTGGGTGTCGGAAAGCGTGCGGTTCCCAGGGAATCGATGAGGTCGCGGCGAACATCGAGCGCCATCAGACCCAGCGCCTGCTCCCGGCTCGGCCGGCCGATCCCGCGCCTCGAAAGTGTCTGCACGAACGCCGGGTTCTCGCTAAAACTGCAATTCCCCGAGGCGTTCGCGCCGCCGCCGTTGCCGGCGCAATCGAGCCGCCCGGCTTCGCGAACCACCGAGAAACGGAGCGGCCTCGCCTGAGCCTGGTAGAAGCCATTCACATCGAGCCCGATGAGCTCCGACGGTTTGAAGCCCGACGACCAGTGATTTTCATCATGGCCGCGGCTTTCATCGTGAAAATCGGCGTGGATCATCGATCCGCCGCGTTCAGCCCGAAGGTTGAACCGGATCCAGTCGGAGGGCGCAGCCATGCAGGCCGAGGAGACGCTTACGAACGCGAACATCAGTGCGCATAGAAAGGCGAGACAGCGGTTCATTTTTACTCTCCTTCACGTGTTGTCGAGACAAGGCTCACCCGTTCGCCCGGGCCAGGCGTTTCGAAATTCGTCAGTCAGGTCGGCGGTTGGTGGTTAGGCGGAGATCAGCCGTCGCCGGGATCGCCGTCGGTCGGATCCCAGCCGGGCGGAGGCACTTTCGGCGGCTTGGGTGGCACCACGGACTTGAGGTTCAGGTCGCCAGGTCCGACCCCGACCGCCCACATCTGGACGATATGGTCGGCATCAGGAACGCGATGCCCCGACTTGCGGATGTTCATCACATATTGGACCGGAACTCCAACAGCCTTGAGCTGGACGTAATCGTCGATGTCAGGGCGGACGCCCGCAGCGGACATTCCCCTGGCATAATCGCCGGTCATGCCGACAGCCTTGGCCCCCGTGAGATCGTCCTCGCTGAGATTGCGGAAACCTGCAGCGGTCAGATCGCGCGCGAACTGGGGCGTGACACCGATCCTGTACATGCCCGCAAATTCAGCCGGGTCGAGAGAACGGAGGCTCGGCGCGGCGGCGCGCATCGCATTGACATATTCGGCGGTCACGCCGGCGGCGCGCATCTCGATCAGGGCGTCGACCCGTTCGTCATCGGCGTCCCGGACGGAGGCTCGAGCCTTCTCGGTCGCTTGGTCTGCCTCGGCCAGAGCAACGTCGCGCGCCTTGGTTGCGGTCGCCACGGACTGCGCGATTGCCGCCGCGCGCAGGTCTTCCGCCTTTATTGGAGCAACGGCGGAGACTGCGGTCGACACGCCACTGGCAATCAGGCTCGGAAGGTCGCTTGGAACGCTTGATTCTGCCATCAGGTGGCCGGGCTGCGAGGCCGAAACGGTCGATTCGCTGGTGGGCGCGGTCCCGCCGGGCGTGAGCGTCAGCGCTGCCAGCGGTGCGGCCACCAGCACGGCGCCGGCGAGCACTCCAAGAGCGAAGGATCGCGCGACAGGTCCGCGGACCGATTTGACGTCGAGCACCCGTGCCACCCGGCGAGCGAGCGAGCTGCGCGAAGGTGCAACGCCGTGCGCTCCGAGGAGCAGGCCTGGGCATTCATGCCGTGCGACACCGACGAGCAACTCGGCATAATCGGTATCGGCGACATCTGCAGCCAGGACCGCATCGTCGGCGGCTTCTTCGCGCAGCTGATGAGCTTCGCGAGCGAGAACCCACACGAGGGGATTGAACCAGAAGAGTGCGGTCGCGAACCTTGCGAGCAAAAGCTTGGCCCAATCCATGCGGGCGACGTGGGCCAGCTCATGGGCGATGATCGCCTCGGCCTCGGTCGAAGCTTCGACCGCGCGGCTGTTGAGCAGGATGACCGGCCGCAAGAGTCCCCAACTGATCGGCGAAGCAAGGTCGTCGCTGGTGAGCAGGGCAGTGCCGTGCTTGAATCCCATCCGCCGCTGGGCGCGAGCGAGGGCGCTCAACCAATGGCCGTCGACCAGCACGTCGGCGCGCGCCCGAAGGGCGATCAGGCGTGCGACGGCCAGCGTCATGATGATCAGCAGGATCGCCGCCGGCACGGCATAGAGAACCATCGTCGTTGCGGTAGCGCTGAGCGACGATTTGGGCGGCGGGACCTTTGCGATGATATTCTGGACGGCGGGCGCGATCGGCCTCGCAGAGGCTGCGGTGACAGGGGCGCTGGTCGGCGACTGGACTTCGCCCGCGATTGGCCGGCCGAGAAGGCCCGGAGCCTCGACGTTCCAGCTGGGCAGGACGATCGGGGCGATCGCGAGCAGGACCAGCGCAAGCAGGCCGACATGCGCAACCCAGGACCGCTCGGCGGCGGAACGGCGCTTCATCAGGGCGAGCAGACCGAGCGCGCCGCCCGCGATCAGCAGGGACTTCAGCGCGATTCCGAGGAGAACTTCCATTATTTGCCCTCCTTGGCCTTGCGGGCGCGGGCGATCATCTGCTCGAGCTCGTCAAGCTCATCTTCCTTCAGGCGATCGGACATTCCGAGCAACGCGCTGGCGGCGCTTGCGGGCGACCCGTTGAAGAAGGTCTTCACGATATCGCTGAGTGCGGATTTCTTGGCGGCAGTTTCCGAAACGACGGGGCTGTAGAGATAACCGCGATCCGAATCGCTGCGTTGAACAAAGCCCTTGTCCTCGAGGCGCTTCAGCATCGCCCGGACGGCCGAGCCGCTCAGCTGGACGGGGAGGGCGTCGCAGATCTCCGCGACGGCGAGAGAGCCCCGCTCATAGAGAATGTCCACGATCTGGCGTTCACGTGGCGGAAGCTTGCTCAACATTCGAAAATCCTGCGTCTGGCGCACGGCGAATCACCGCGCTACATTTGTAGAGTGCTACATTTGTAGCGCCAGCGCAAGCGAATATTTTCATATGGCGGAGAGGGTGGGATTCGAACCCACGGTGGGCTTGCACCCACGGCGGTTTTCAAGACCGCTGCCTTAAACCACTCGGCCACCTCTCCGTAACAGGGCGCGCATATCGCCGTCCAAGCCGAGCTGTGCAAGGCGCGCGGTGAACCAAGCTGGCCGCATATGGGTTTTACAGCTTAGCCTCGGCTGTGGTTTGGGGAGAGTGAGTTGAGCGTGTGGACCGGATGGGCGGCAGCGGCACTGGCAGCGAGCCCGCTCGTCTCGGCCACGCCGCAAGCGCAATCGCCGCTTATGTCCGATAAGTCGGTCCGGGTCGCGCAGCTTTATTCCCAGCCGAGCCCTTACGCCTATGCACAGCCGACGTACGCGGCACCCGTCCGGACTGCCTGGGATTCGTACAAGATCCGCCTGGCCGCGTTGGCGCGCCAGCAAGGCGTTCGCGAATCAACCATTCAGGCGAACGTGCCGGGTCTCGACATCAACCAGCGCGTGATCGATCTCGAGCGGACCGAGCCGGTTGCGCAAAGCAGCGGCGGGGTCGTGGGTGCGCTCGCGCCTTATCTACGCGCGCACGTTACCTCGTCCCTGATTGCCCGGGGCCGAAGCAATTATTTCGATCATTACCAAGGCCTGCAGGCGGTCCAATCGCGCTACGGCGTCGACCCGGCCGTCCTCATGGCGATCTGGGGGCATGAAACGAGCTACGGCACGGTGACGGGAAGCACCGACCTGCTCCAGGCCTTGGCCAGCCTCGGCTATTATGGTCGGCGCCGCGATTTCTTCGAAGACGAGTTCGTCGCCGCCCTCAAGCTCATGGACCAGGGCGTGCCCCGCTGGCGCCTCAGGGGAAGCTGGGCGGGAGCGACCGGCTATCCGCAGTTCATGCCTTCGGTCGCGCTTCGGCTGCGTGCAGACGGCGATGGTGACGGTTATTCCGACATCTGGGCCAATGAATATGACGGCCTCGCCTCGATCGCGAATTACCTGAGAGATGCGGGCTGGAAGCCGAACGTGACCTGGGGGATTCCGGTGCGCACGCCGCCGAGCCTTAACCGGGCCGCGATTCGCAGCACTGTCACTGCCCAGCGATGCCCCCAGGTCTACAAGCGCCACAGCCGCTGGCTGACGATGCGCGAGTGGCGCGCTCTCGGGGTCACTCCGCTAGGCCGAACGATTCCGGACAATGAGATGGCGAGCCTTATCGAGCCCGACGGCCCCGATGCGACCGCCTATCTGCTCACCACCAACTACCGGGCGATCCTCGATTACAATTGCTCGAATTTCTACGCGATTTCAGTCGGAGTTCTGGCGGACGCGATCGCGCGGCGATAGAGAAGTCCATTCCGCCCCATTCGAGGATTCTGGTCTCAACTTATGTCCCGTTCGCTTTTTCTCGCCGCCGCCGCTTCCTTGCTATTCGCAAGCGCCGCTCCGGCTGCCGCCCCGACCTTCGATACGCCGGCCAAGGTCGCTTATCTGATCGATGTTTCTTCTGGTGCGGTCCTTTACGCGAAGAACGCCGACGTTCGGATGCCCCCGGCTTCGATGGCGAAGATGATGACGGTCGATGTCGCGTTCGAGCTGATCGACAAGAAGCAGCTGGCACTCAGCAAGATGTGCACGGTGCGCCCGGAGACCTGGCAGAAGTGGCACGGCCCAGCTGCGGGATCGACCATGTTCCTGTCGGCGAATGAGCAGGTCAGTGTCGAGAACCTGCTTCACGGCATCGTGACACTGTCCGGCAACGACGCTTCCGTCGTCCTCGCCGAATGCATTGCCGGCACCGAGCAGGCCTTCACCGACCAGATGAATGCGCAGGCCAGGAAGATCGGCCTCACGAACAGCCATTTCGGGACCGCCAACGGCTGGCCCGACAATGGCGTCACCTACGTCTCCGCGCGCGACCTTGCGACGCTCGCCCGGTCGGAGATCGAGAACCACTATGATCTCTACAAGAAGTTCTATTCGCAGCCGAGCTTCACCTGGGGGAAGACGCTCGGGTCGAACCAGGACATTACCCAGCAGAACCGCAACCCGATCCTCGGCAAGGTGCCGGGCGCGGACGGCCTAAAGACCGGGCATACGGACGAGGCCGGCTACGGCTTCACCGGCTCGGCCGACCAGAACGGCCGCAGGCTCATCGAGGTCGTCGCGGGTCTTCCGAGCTGGAATGCACGCGTCGAGGAATCGACGCGGTTGATCCAGTGGGGCTTCAACGCCTGGACGGCCAAGCCTCTCTTCGGCACCGGTGCGAAGGTCGGCACCGCGAAGGTCCAGATGGGTAGCAGCAGCGAGGTCTCGCTGGTCGCTCAGCATACGATCGGCGTGACGGTGCCGGCCGGGCTTTCCAGCGGCGGCGCGACCGGCATGAAGATCCGTTACCAGGGCCCGATCACTGCTCCGATCAAAAAGGGCGATCATATCGCCGACCTGGTGATCACGACGGTCGACACTGGTCCCCAGGTTGTCCCGCTGGTCGCCGGTGAGGATGTCGGAAAGGCGGGCTTTTTCGGCCGCATCTGGATCGGCCTCAAGTCGCTGTTCGGGATGGCGTGAGCGGCCGCGGTCGATTCATCAGCCTCGAAGGCGGGGAGGGGGCCGGCAAGTCGACGCAGGTGAAGGCGCTCGCCGATGCCCTGCGTGACCGCGGCATCGAGGTCGTCGTCACCCGTGAACCGGGTGGGAGCGACGGTGCCGAGAAGATCCGCGAGCTGCTGCTGACGGGCGATGACGACCGTTGGGGCGCCGAGGCCGAAGCGCTGCTTTTCGCAGCAGCCCGAACCGATCATGTCGACAAGGTCATTCGCCCGGCAATCGAAGAAGGCAAATGGGTCCTGTCCGACCGGTTCATCGACAGCTCGCTCGCTTATCAGGGCGGGGCTCGGGAGCTCGGGATTGAAGCGGTGAGGGCGATCAACGCCTTCGGTATCGGCGAATGGTTTCCCGACCGGACGCTCGTACTGGCGCTGGCGGAAGGGGGCGCCCGCGCCCGTGCCCGTGACAATGAGGAAAGCGACCGCATCGGCGGACGCCCCGAAGGCTATCACCAGAAGGTCGATCTCGCCTTCCGGCTGATCGCCGCTGAAGAGCCTGAGCGGGTGCGGATCATCGATGCTTCCGGAACTCCGGAAGAGGTGACGCGAAGATTGCTCGCTGCCATTCAGGACTTGCTGCCGTGATCATTGGGCAGGATCGGGCGATCGAGGAGTTCTGCAACGCCTGGGCGACGCGCAGGCTGCACCACGCCTGGCTGCTCGCCGGGCCAAAGGGCGTGGGCAAGGCGAGCTTCGCGCATGCGGCCGCCCGGCGGGTTCTCGCGGATGCTGCGGGGCCCCAGTCCGATCTCCCGGCCTTGGCAACGGACGACGACCATCCGATGGTGAAACTGGTCGAGGCCGGAAGCCATCCCGACATGCGTATCCTCGAGCGCCTTGTGAACGAAAGGACCGGAAATCTCGCCCGCAACATTTCGGTCGACCAGGTCCGGAGCCTTTCCGAATTGTTCGACCTCAGCCCGGCGATGTCCGACTGGCGGGTCGTCGTGATCGATTCGGTCGACGACCTGGAGCCGTCTGCTGCCAATGCGCTTCTGAAGATGCTCGAGGAGCCGCCGCCCAACAGCATCTTCTTCCTGGTCAGCCATGCGCCTGGCCGCTTGTTGCCGACGATCCGGTCGCGCTGCCGGCGCCTCGACTTCCAGAAGCTTGACGATGACGCCATGACGTCAGTTCTGGAATTCCACGTCCCGGCGCTCAGCGCTTCGGAGCGACAACGGATCATCGCCATGTCCGAAGGCTCGGCCGGAAGGGCACTTGCCTTTACTGAGCTCGACCTGGCGAAGCTCGAAGATTCGGCCCTCGCCATCCTGCGCGAGGGCGACCCGACCAATGCCCGGCGTTCCGCCCTCGCGTCGGAGCTGGGCAAGAAGGCCTCGGCCGAGCGTTATGCCGCATTCCTCGATCTCGCGCCGTCGCTGATCGCTCGCGAGGCGAGGCGGCTGCAAGGCCATCCGCGAGAACGCGCGCTCGACGCTTACGCGAAGGCGCGTGAACTCGCCGCCATTGCTCCGCGCCTATCGCTCGATCCGGCGTCGACCATATTCCAGATCGGTGGAATTCTGGCGGAGGTCGCCGAGCCCCTTCCTTGAAGCGCCAAACCTCGGCGGCTAGGGGCTTCGCATGGGCGAGCCTTTCTACATCACGACGGCGATCAGCTACCCGAACGGCCCGCCGCACATCGGCCACGCCTATGAGGCGATCGCCGCCGATGTCATTGCACGCTTTCAGCGTAGCCAGGGCCGCGACGTGCGCTTCCAGACGGGCACCGACGAACACGGCCTGAAGATGGCGCAAGGCGCACGGAGCGAAGGCATCGAACCGCGAGCATTTGCTGATAGAATGTCGCCTCTTTTCCAGAAGATGTGCGATACTCTTAACGTGTCGTATGACTTATTCATTCGGACGTCGCAGCCCGATCACTACCGGGCGAGCCAAGCCATCTGGAAAGCCATGGAGGAGAGGGGGGACCTCTATCTCGACCGATACGAGGGTTGGTACTCGATCCGCGACGAGGCCTATTACGAATCTGACGAGCTGATCAGCGCGGACGACGGCACCAAGATTTCGCCTCAGGGCACGCCGGTCGAATGGACTGTCGAGGAGAGCTGGTTCTTCCGCCTGTCCAATTACCAGCAGCCGTTGCTCGACCATTACAAGGCGAACCCCGAATTCATCCGGCCGGAGAGCCGACGCAACGAGGTGGTCCGTTTCGTCGAGGGCGGGCTCAAGGACCTCAGCATCTCACGGACCAGCTTCGACTGGGGCGTTCCGGTGCCAGGAAGCGACAGCCACGTCATGTATGTCTGGCTGGACGCGCTCACAAATTATATCACCGGCCTCGGCTATCCCGACGATACCGACTTGTGGAGGCGCTACTGGCCCGCAGACGTTCACCTGATCGGGAAGGACGTCGTTCGATTTCATGCGGTCTATTGGCCCGCATTCCTGATGAGCGCCGGGATCGCGCTTCCCAAACAGGTCTATGGCCACGGATTCCTGCTCAGCCGCGGCGAGAAGATGTCGAAGAGCGTCGGCAACGTCGTTGACCCGATGTTGCTAGCTGAGCGGTTCGGGGTCGATGCCTTGCGCTATTTCCTGTTGCGCGAGGTGCCGTTCGGCCAGGACGGGAGCTACAGCGCGGAGGCGATCGTCAACCGCGCCAATGCCGAGCTCGCGAACAGCTTCGGCAATCTCGCGCAGCGCACTTTGTCGATGATCTTCAAGAATTTGGACGGTGTTGTTCCGCCTGCCGGAGAAGCTGGCGAGGACAAGGAACTGCTGAGTGTCGTCCGGACGGTCGTCGAGAAGGAAGTTCCCCAGGCCTTTGAGCGCTTCGCCTTTTCGGTCGGCATCGAGGCGTGGCTGCGGGCGGTGTTCGCCTGCAATCAATATGTCGATACCCAGGCGCCCTGGACGCTGCGCAAGACCGATCCCGAACGGATGGCGGCGGTTCTGGGCACGCTGGTTGTCGCGGTTCGCGACCTTGCGAAGGCAATTGCTCCGGTAATCCCGGAATCGGCGGACAAGCTGCTCACCCTGATCGATGCGGGCGAGGGCGGGGCATCCATCGGCCAGCCGCAGCCGCTTTTCCCGCGGCTCGAGCTCGAAACCGAGCCGGAGGAAGCCGCGTGAGGCTGATCGACAGCCATTGCCACCTCAACTACGAAGGGCTCGTCGAGCGCCAGGACGAAGTGCTTGAAAATGCGCGCGATCGCGGGGTCCAGGGCTTTCTCAACATCTCGACGCGCCAGCGCGAATGGAACGACGTCATCGGTGTCGCGGAGCGCAACGCCGACGTTTGGGCCAGCGTCGGTGTGCATCCCCACGAGGCGGACGCCCATCCGGACCTTGGTGCGACGGCCCTGGTCGAGGCCACCAGGCATCCGCGAGTGATTGCGATCGGTGAATGCGGGCTCGATTATTATTATGACAAGTCCGATCGTGCGGCGCAGCGCGAGCGTTTCGAGGCGCATATCGACGCCGCTCGCCAGACCAGGCTGCCTCTCATCGTGCACACGCGCGACGCGGAAGACGACACGGCCGAAATTCTCGAACGAGCGGTGAAGGAGAAGGGGGTCACTGGCGTCCTTCATTGTTTCACGGGTTCGGCAGAGCTGGCGCGCAAGGGCCTCGATCTGGGCTTCTACGTCTCGCTGTCGGGCATCGTGACCTTCAAGAACGCGCAGGACCTGCAGGAAACGGCGAAATGGCTGCCCGCTGACCAGATGCTGGTCGAGACGGACTCTCCGTTCCTCGCGCCCGTCCCGCACCGCGGAAAGAAGTGTGAGCCGGCCTTTGTTGCCGATACGGCCGCCTTCGTTGCTCACCTCAGGGGCGAGGAGCCTGAGGATCTGGGTGAGACGACGACCGCCAATTTCTTCAAATTGTTCAACAAGGCCGCGTGAGAGTTCGGATCCTAGGTTGCGGGACATCGACCGGCGTCCCGAAGATCGGCAACGAATGGGGCCAATGCGATCCCTCGGACCCGCGAAACTACCGGCTGCGCACCTCGATCCTTGTTGAAAGCGCCGGCGAGCGTGTCCTCGTCGACTGCGGCCCTGACCTTCGCCAGCAACTTCTCGCGGCGGAGGTCAATCGGCTCGACGGCGTCATCGTCACTCATGCGCACGGAGATCATTGTCACGGCATCGATGAGCTTCGTCCGGTATCGGCCGCCATCGGTGGTTCGGTGCCGCTTTACGCCCGCATGGATGTCCTTGCCGAACTCCAACACCGTTTTGCATATGCCTTCGAGCAATCGGATTTCTATCGGCCGATCGTCGAGGGTCGGGAGATCGGCGAGGCCCTAGGATTCGGAGCAGCCACGGCCCGATTTGTCGATCAGCCGCACGGCGGCCCGACCTCGCTCGGGATTCGCTTCGACGAAGGCGATCGCGCAGTCGCTTATGCTATAGATTTCAGTGAGCTAACGGATGAAATGGCGCAATTGTATGAAGGCGTTGACGTCTGGATCGCCGATTGCCTGACGCGCAGCCCGCACCCGACCCATATGCATCTCGACGGGGTGGTCAGCGCTGCAAGGGATCTGCGTGTCGGCCAGCTTTACCTGGTGCACATGGGTAACGGGCTCGACTATCCTACTCTCGTAACCGAGCTGCCGGACTGGGCGGCGCCCGGCTACGATGGCCTTGAGATTTCGCTATGACGAACAGCCTGCAGCTCGGCGGTCTCTACCTCCTGATGGCCATCATGCTTGTGGCTGGAAGTTTGATGTCGCGGCGCGAGCCTGCGCTGAAGCTCGTGAAGATGGCGCTGGCCTGGATCGCGATCTTCGCCGCTGGCTTCGTATTATTCACCTTTCGCGACAATTTTGAATGGGTTGGACAGCGTTTGAAATCCGAAGCGGTGGGCAGTCCGGTGGTCGAAGGCCGCGAAACCCGCATTCCGATGGCGGTCGATGGGCACTTCTGGGTCGATGGTGAGATCAACGGTCGGCCGGTAAAGTTCCTGGTGGACAGTGGCGCGACCATGACCACGATCGACCGCGAAACCGCCACGAAGGCGTCCGTGGAGGTTTCACCGAGGCGGGATCAGTTCGTGCGCACTGGAAACGGAATTATCCGGGTGGCGAGCGGGCGGGCGGCCGAATTGCAGGTCGGCGGAATCACTCGTCGCGATGTCGGTCTTCAGGTTGTCGACAATGACAATCTCAATGTGCTGGGAATGAACTTCCTGTCGTCCTTGAACCGCTGGGGCGTAGAGGGCCGGTGGCTGGTTCTTGTTCCCTGATCCATGGTGATATTTACATAATGCATATTATCATACTTTCTGAAACCGGCGGAAAATCCTCTCGGAGGGCCCCTCATGCCGCTTGAACGCCTCCGGCAGATCATGCGGCGCCTCCGCCATCCCCAAACCGGTTGCGAATGGGACACGGTGCAGACGTTCGAGACGATCGCGCCCTACACGATCGAAGAAGCCTATGAGGTCGCCGACGCGATCGCCCGCAAGGATATGGACGCGCTAGCGGACGAGCTTGGCGATCTGCAGCTCCAGGTCGTCTTCCATGCGCAAATGGCCGAGGAAGCCGGTCACTTCACGCTCGAGGATGTGATCACCCGCATTTGTGAAAAGATGGAACGCCGCCATCCGCATATCTTTGGCGATGCCGAGCATGGCGGCCATCACCTCTGGGAGATCATCAAGGCCGAAGAACGCGCCGCGAATCCCGACAAGAGCGCGCTTGCCGGCGTCGCCCTAGCTCTTCCGGCGCTCGAGCGCGCTGCCAAGCTGCAACGCCGCGCAGCGCGCGTCGGGTTCGACTGGCCCGACACCTCAGGCGCTCGCGCAAAGATCGACGAAGAACTGGCCGAGCTCGACGCGGAAACCGATCATCATCGCATGCTGGACGAGCTCGGCGACCTTCTGTTCGCGGTCGTGAACCTCGCACGGCATCTGAACATCGAGCCGGAAGCTGCTCTTCGCCAAGCAACGGCAAAGTTCGAGCAACGCTTCCGCGCAATGGAGCGGGCGCCGGGCTTTGCGGACTTGCCGCTGGACGAAAAGGAAGCGCTCTGGATCGAGGCCAAGAAGGCTCAGGCCGATTCCATCGCCTGAAAGCGCGCCCAATTATCCGGCGAGAGGCGCACGGACAGCTGCACTTGATCATGGTCGAGCGATTGTTCGAGGACCTCTCCCCGCGCGTGGAGCCATGCGATCTTGCCACCATCGCTCGCCGGCAGCCGTATCGCGTGCACCTGCTCCCCACTCCTCAGGCATTGCGACATTCGATCCCGCAGCCGATCGAGACCCCAGCCGGTAAGCGCAGAGATCGGCGCGACGTCGTCGCGTCGGGCAGCCTCGCCCAATAATCTTTCGCGCTCCTCATCCGAGAGCAGATCCACCTTGTTCCATGCCTCGAGCCGCGGCGGAGAGCCCTCCTCGCCCAGGCCCAGCGACGAAAGGACATCGTCCACGTCCTCGCGCTGTGCTTCGCGGTCGGGGTGAGACATGTCGCGGACGTGCACGAGCAGATCGGCGGAGCGTACTTCTTCAAGCGTCGCCCGGAAGGCCGCGATCAGCTCGGTCGGGAGGTCGGAAACGAACCCAACGGTGTCCGAAAGGATGACCTTGTCGAACCCCGGGAGTCGAATGTCACGCATCGTCGGGTCGAGCGTCGCGAAGAGCAGATTTTCCGCGAATACGCCTTCGCCGGTCAAATGATTGAAAAGTGTAGATTTTCCTGCGTTCGTGTAGCCGACCAGGGCAATCACGGGCCAAGGCGCGCGCTGCCGGCGGTCGCGATGCAGCGTTCGCGTGCGCTTCACCTGCTCGAGCTCGCGGCGAATCTTCGCCATCCGCTCGCGGATCATCCGCCGGTCCGCTTCGATCTGTGTTTCGCCGGGACCGCCGAGGAACCCGAAACCGCCGCGCTGCCGCTCAAGGTGGGTCCAGCTGCGCACCAGTCGACCGGCCTGATATTCGAGGTGCGCCAGCTCTACCTGGAGCTGGCCCTCCGCCGTCGCGGCCCTTTCGCCGAATATCTCGAGGATCAAACCCGTCCGGTCGATGACCTTCGTTCCGACCTCTTCCTCGAGGTTCTTCTGCTGTATCGGCGTCAATGCCGCATCCACAATCAGCAGCTTGGCGTCCTTTTCGCGCGCCAGCTCGGCGATCTCCATGACCTGTCCCTTGCCGAGCAAGGTTGCAGGCCGGACCGTTCGAATGCGAAATGCCCGTTCGGCGACAATGTCGATGCCGATCGCTTCGGCCAGGCCCTCTGCCTCTTCGACGCGCGCGTCGGCCGATCGGCGAGCGCTTTCGCGCGGCATTTCGGGCACCGCAACGACAGCGCGCTCTCCACGAGCGACGTCGGGAACCGCCGGATGATCAAATTTATTCAGGCTCCGCCTCCGGCTCGTGATCCGACTGTCCGAGATTCAACGGGTGTGCCGGCTGCAGCGTCGAGATGGCATGCTTGTAGACGAGCTGGATTTGGCCGCCACGCTCCAGGAGAAGCGAAAACTGGTCGAACGCAGTGACCGAACCCTGAAGCATCACACCGTTGACCAGGAAGAGCGTCATCCGTTCGCTGTCTCGGGCGGCGGCCGCCAGGAACAGGTCTTGCAGCGCGGCTTTCGCGCCATCCGCCTTGGGCTCCTTCACTACGAAGTCGGGCGGCGGCTCCGCGGGCATGATCGTCGAGATCGAATGCTTGTAGACCAGCTGGGACGCGCCTTCCCGCCTCAACAACAAGGAAAAGGCGTCGAACCATGTCACCACGCCCTGAAGCTTCACGCCTTTGACGAGAAAGATCGTGACCGGCAGCTTGGCTCGGCGAATGCTGTTGAGGAAATGGTCCTGAAGGCTCAGCGCTCGTGCAGACATCGGCGGGGGCTCACTCCTCCCCTTCTTTCTTGTCCCCGATGCCTAAAGCCTTGAGCTTTCGGTGCAGCGCGGAACGTTCCATGCCGATGAACGACGCTGTCCTCGAGATGTTGCCGGAAAAACGCCGGATCTGAATCTTCAGATACTCGCGCTCGAAGGATTCACGGGCCTCGCGCAGCGGGCTCCCCATGATCGCCATGGCCGTCGAGGCCCCGCCCATCGCGTTTTGATTATCGAGAATTTCGGCCGGCAGCAGGTCGACTTCGATGCACGACACTCGATCGCCGGGCGCGAGAATGATTGTGCGCTCGATGATGTTGCGGAGCTGGCGGATATTCCCGGGCCAATCGTGGGCCTGGAGAGCCGCCATCGCTTCCTCCGAAATGGATGGCGCGGGCATTCGGCGCTCCGCAGCGAACCGGGCGAGGAAATGCTCGACCAGTTCGGGTATGTCCTCGCGCCGTTCCCGCAGAGGTGGAAGCCGCACCGGAACGACGTTCAGCCGATAGAACAGATCCTCCCGGAAACGCCCTGCGGCAATTTCATCCGACAGATTCCGTGATGTCGCCGAAAGCACCCGGACATCGACCTTGACCGGGCGCTGGCCACCGATTCGGGGATAGCTCTGGTCGGTCAGCACCCGCAGGATCTTGGCCTGGGTGGTGAGCGGCATGTCCGCGATTTCGTCGAGGAACAAGGTGCCACCATGTGCATGCTCGAGGAGACCTGGGCGAACAAGTCCTTCCGCCTCGCTGCCGAACAGCTCCTCCTCGACTCGGTCGGGGCTCATCATTGCCGCCGGAAGCACCACGAATGGAGCCTTCGCTCGCTGGCTCCACTGGTGGATCATCCGTGCGGCGATTTCCTTACCGACACCGGCCGGACCCGTGATCAGAACGCGGCTTCCGGTCGGCGCCACGCGCTTCAATGTTGCGCGGACCGTGTTGATCGCGACCGAGCTGCCGTGAAGCTGGTCTTCCTGTCCGACCTGCAGTCTTAGCGTCGCATTTTCGCGCCGCAGGCGCTCAGTTTCGGTCGCCCGATCGACCAGGTAGATCAGGCGGCTCGCCTCAAAAGGCTTCTCGATGAAATCGACGGCCCCTTCCCTCACGGCCGCGACCGCGGTGTCGAGGTTGCCGTGTCCGGAGATCATCAGGACCGGGATGCTGGCATCGCGCCGCTTGATCTCCTGCAGGATCTGCAAGCCGTCGAGCCGCGATCCATGCAACCAGACGTCGAGCAGGACCATCGAAGGCCGCCGTTCTTCGACCGCCTCAAGCGCTCCATTGCTGTCGGCGGCCGTCCGAACGACATAGCCCTCGTCCTCGAGCACACCGCTGACCAGCTCGCGGATATCGGCTTCATCGTCCACAACCAGCACTTCGAGCGCCATCAGCTAAGCATCCTCGTCATTATCGTCCTGTTCCGCCGCCGAAGCGGATTCTTCGGTTTCAAGCGTCGCGAGCTTGTGAGTGTCGAAGGCAATGCGGACATGCGTTCCGCCACCCTTCCGATCGAGGAAGGCGATTTCGCCCATATGTTCCTCGACGATCTTCTTGACGATCGCGAGGCCGAGACCGGTTCCGCGCACGCGCGTCGTCATATAAGGCTCGGTCAGACGCTGGCGGTCCTCGGGAAGCCCGATGCCGGTGTCCATGACATCGATCACCAGATGCTCGTCTTCCGTGTGCAGCTTGAGCTCAACACGGTCGCCAGCGAGGCTGTGCTCGCCACGATTTCTCCTGCTTTCAATCGCTTCCACACCGTTTTTTACGACGTTCGTGAGAGCTTGCCCAAGCTGCCGTCGGTCGCAAACCATCGTGAAATCACCCTGCGGCGGCTCGAGGACGAAGGTGATCGCCGGATGCGCAACTTCGTGGAGGAACAAGGCCTGGCGGGCGATCTCGTGCACATTCTCTTCGCGAAAGACTGGCTTGGGCATGCGTGCGAAGTTGGAGAACTCGTCCACCATCCGCCTGAGGTCGCCGACCTGGCGGACAATCGTCCCGGTCAGCCGTTCGAACGTCTCCTTGTCGGCAGGAACCTCCTCGCCGAACCGGCGCTGCAGCCTTTCCGCGGCAAGCTGGATCGGAGTCAGCGGGTTCTTGATCTCGTGAGCGATCCGCCGGGCAATGTCGGACCAGGCGGCGCGGCGCTGATTGGTCAGCTGATCGGTGATGTCGTCGAAGGTAAGTACGCTACCATCCTGATAACGGACTCGTTTCACAGCCAGGGTCCGTTGACCGGACCCGGCAACGACAATGACGTTCGCCTCGCCCTGATCGCCGTGCATGAACTCGTCGAGGTCCGGAGACACTGACGTCAGTTCCCTGCCCTCGAGTTCGGCCTGCCCCTTCTGGAGCAATCCTTCCGCCGAGCGGTTCACGAGGAGGATTCGGTTGCCGGAATCGAGCGCGATGACTCCCGCGGTCACACTCGACAACACCGCTTCAATGAATGCGCGGCGGGTTTCGAGCTGGGTGTTGGCCTTGCGAAGCTCACCGGTTTGCTCATCCAGGCGCCCGGCCATTCGGTTGAAGGCGGTGGCCAACGTCTGGATCTCGTCCTCGGTCTTGGTGACCGGGACCCGAGCCGAGAAGTCGCCCTCTTCGATCCGTCCCGCCGCACTGACGAGTTGCCCGACCGGGCGCACCATCCGATCGGCGAGCTTCAGCGCGGTGACGATGGCGAGACCTACGATGATGAGCGCGCCGAACAGCAAGGCCGCGTTAAATCTCAATTGGTTGTTGCGCGACCTTTTGAGCAGCGCCCGATAATCATGGAGCACGTCGCTCGCTCGATTCATCTGCGTGGCGAGCTCGGGATCCACCCAGCGGGCGACGTAGAGATAGGTGTCCTGACCGTAGTTGAGCCGTGTGATGATCGAAATGCGGCCGGGCGTGTGAGCGTCGACGGCATTGCCGGGCTTTGCTTTGTTCAGCACCCCGATGGCGGCTCGTATGCGCTGTTCGTTGACCATCCCATCATAGGGATTGACGACTGCGAGCGTCTGGATCGGACCCTTGGCGGCGACATGGAGGATCGCCGCCTCGTTCAGCGAGCGGGCATAGACCTGATAAGCGAGACCCTGCTGGAACCGCGGATCGTCCAATGTCACCTGCTGAAGATATTCGGAAACATTGCCGGACATGGTCGTAGCTTCCGCACCGACCCGCCCGAGCTCATAACGATAGGCACCCTGCGCGACTTCCACCGTATTCTCGAGCATTCCACGAGCCCGATCCGAGAACCAGAACTCAAGGCCGCTCTGGAACAACAGCGAAGCGAAGATCGCCACCAGGACGGTCGGCACAGCAGCAATGACTGAAAAGACGGCGACCAGCCGCGTGTGAAGGCGCCCGCTGCCGAGTCCCCCGCGTTCCGCGCGGGCCACTGCGACCTTGCGCGAGAAAAGGACCATGAGGGCAATGGCCGGGATGAGATTGGCAATCAGCAGAAGCGCGATGATTGGCGGCGAGAGCAAACTACCGGGCTCACCGCTGCGCTTCAGTAGCCAGAAGCTGAGCGCCATGATGGCGATGAGAAGCGCCGCAATGCCCGCGGCAGCATAATCGTACAGGCGTCCGCTCTCGCGCTCCCGCCTAAGCCAGTTTTCCGTCTGCGATGTCACTGCCGATTCGGCCGCCTGGGCATCCATTACCTGCGCCCCTAGCACGGCATTTGCGGCCGTTGCAGCAAAAACACACTTGTGTCCTGAAACTCCGCCTCAGGCTGCGGAGCGAGCGAGCCAAGGCGAATAAAAGTCTCGCAGCATTTGGACGACGACGGCGGGATCATCCTGCTGATTGACGGAATTCCGCAGCTCCGCCGAGCCGGGCAAGCCCTTGGTATACCAGCCAATATGCTTGCGAGCGAGGTTCACGCCAGTGTGCGTCCCATAGAGGCCGAGCATCTCGTCATATTGCTCGAGCATGACATCCAGCTGTTCATCGAGGCTCGGGTCAGGCCGCATGCCTCCACCGCAGAGATCGGCCATAACCTGACCCAGAAGCCACGGACGCCCATAAGCGCCGCGTCCAATCATCACTCCGTCGGCGCCCGATTGCGCCAGCGCGTCCCGTGCGTCATCGACGGAGCAGATGTCGCCATTGGCGATTACGGGGATCGAGACGGCTTCCTTCACCGCCCGGATGAAGGCCCAGTCCGCGTCGCCCTTGTACATCTGGCAGCGCGTGCGGCCGTGGATCGTGATCATCTGCACACCAAGGTCTTCGGCGATACGCGCCAGCTCGGGCGCGTTGAGGCTGTCGTGGTTCCAGCCCATGCGGGTCTTGAGCGTGACCGGGACCTTCACCGCCTTCACGGTCGCTTCGATGAGCCTGGCGGCAAGAGGCAAATCGCGCATCAGTGCCGACCCTGCCTCGCCATTCACGACCTTCTTCACCGGACAGCCCATGTTGATGTCGATGATCGCCGCGCCGCGCTGCTCGTTGAGCTTTGCCGCCTCCGCCATGATGTGCGGTTCACAACCCGCGAGCTGCATCGACACCGGCTCCTCGGCCGGGTCCCACATCGCCTTCTGCAGCGATTGGCGCGTTTCGCGCACCATCGCCTGGCTGGCGATCATCTCGCTGACCGTCAGCCCCGCCCCATAGCGCTTGACGATTCGACGGAACGGAAGATCGGTGACAGCGGTCATCGGCGCCAGGATCACCGGCGACGCGACCTCGACCGGGCCGATCTTGATGGGCTTCAACGCTTCCATGGGTCGGCGGGAGATAGTGGAACAGCCCTTGGCGGACAAGGCAAGCCGCCGTAGAGGCGCCGCCGAATGTCGGTCACCGCTTTAATCGTCGCTGCAGGACGCGGCTCCCGAATGGGGAGCGGAATCCCAAAACAGTTTCGACTGCTGGGCGGCAAGACCGTACTGCGCCGCGCCGTCGAATCACTGGCCCGTCACCCCGCGGTGCGATCGACCCGGATCGTCATCGGGCCCGGGCAGGAAGAGCTCGCCGCAGGGGCACTCGAAGGTTTGAAAGTCGACGAAATCGTCCAGGGTGGCGAACATCGCGCGGATTCGGTTCAAGCCGGCCTCGCTTCGGCGAAAGGCGACGCGATCCTGATCCACGACGCTGCCCGGCCTTTTTGTCCGCCGGGGGTGATTGACCGTCTGATTGCATCCCTGGAATTCTTTGAAGGCGCAGCACCGGTGCTTCCGGTCGGCGACACGCTCGCGCGAGCTACCGAACGCCTCGATGAGCCGGTCGATCGGACGGGACTGGTTCGAGTGCAGACCCCGCAGGCTTTCCAGCTTGCGGCACTTCGCAGGGCTTACGACCAATGGTCGGGCCCACCGCCGACAGACGAAACGACCGTCGTACGGGCGGCGGGAATGACGGTCGCAGCAGTTGAAGGCGATCCCGTTCTGGAAAAGCTTACGACTTCCTCTGATTTTGAACGCGCCGAGCAGTGGCTCGCGGGAAGGCTGGTCTCGCGAACCGGTATGGGCTTCGACGTGCACGCTTTTTCCGGCGATGGTCCGATCATGCTCGGTGGCATCGAAGTTCCGCACAGCCGCGGGCTCGCCGGCCATAGCGACGCGGACGTTGTCCTTCACGCCATCACGGACGCTCTCCTCGGCTCCGCCGGGATCGGCGATATCGGACAGCATTTTCCGCCCTCGGACCCGCAATGGAAAGGCGCTCCTTCGCATCTCTTCCTCGCGCATGCGGCCGGGCTCATCGCTGCGCGCGACGGGATCATCGACCATGTCGATTGCACGATCATCGCCGAAGAACCGAAAGTGGGTCCTTACCGCGACGCCATGCGTTCGCGGATCGCGGAGATTCTGGGGCTCAATGTGGCACAGGTCAGCGTGAAGGCGACCACGACCGAAGGACTGGGCTTCACTGGACGTCGCGAAGGCATTGGCGCCCAGGCGGTCGCGAGCGTACGATTGCCCGATGCCTGAGACTCTGCTCCCCAAGGAACTGGTCGACAAGGCTCGCCAGGTCGTCGAAGCGAACCGCAAGCTCGGTCGCCGCGTCGCAGTCGCCGAGAGCTGCACCGGTGGTCTTGTGTGCGCGGCCCTGACCGAGATCCCCGGCTCCTCTGAAGTCCTCGAAGCCGGCTATGTGACCTATTCGAACGCGTCTAAGCTCAGCCAGCTCAAAGTCAGTGAAGACGTGGTCGACACGTTCGGAGCAGTGAGTATCGCAACGGCCTGGGCAATGGCCCGCGGGGCGCTTGCCGCTTCGGATGCGGATATCGCGGTCGCCATCACGGGCATTGCTGGCCCGGGCGGCGGGAGCCCGGGCAAGCCGGTCGGGACGGTCGTGTTCGCAACCGCGGAGAAGCAGGCGGACCCCGCGAAGATCGTCGCCGACCAGAAACTGTTCGATAATGAAGGACGTGCCGGTATTCGCCTTCAGGCGGCGCTTTGCGCACTCGACCTGCTGGTGCCGTAGAGCGCGGCCGCGCGCTGCTCGAAGGCCCCTGTCATGCGGCGCAGTGCTCGATCGAACATCGATCCGGCGAGCGTTTCGAACAACCGCGACTTGAACGCGAAATCGACCGAAAAGCAGAGGTCGGTCCCTCCGTCGCCAGCGCGGTCGAACTTCCACTCATTGTGCAGATATTTGAGCGGGCCCTCGACATAATCGACGCAGATGCTCGTCGGCCGTTTCTTCACCACCCGGCTGGTGAAGCGTTCCTTGAAGGCGTTGAACCCGACGACCAGGTCGGCAACCGTCTCGGTCTCACTGGATGAGCGGACGCGCACGGCAACCACCCAGGGCAGAAACTCATCATATCTCGCGACGTCGGCAACGAGGTCGAACAATTGCTCGGGCGTGTAGGGAAGGTAACGCGTCTCGCTATGCCGAGGCATTCGTGCCTTCCCTGGCCAGTTGCGCGGAACGCGCCTCCTGCATTTTCTTGAAATCGTCGCCCGCGTGATAGCTCGAACGCGTCAGCGGCGATGCCGCCACGAGCAGGAAGCCCTTGGCCCTCGCGATTGCGGCATAGGCATCGAACGCCTTGGGTGTGACGAACTCCTCGACCTTCGCGTGCCGAGGGGTTGGTTGAAGATATTGCCCCATGGTCAGGAAATCGACGCCCGCGGAGCGCATGTCGTCCATGACCTGATGCACTTCGAGGCGCTGCTCACCGAGGCCGACCATCAATCCCGATTTGGTGAACATGTGCGGCGCTCGGCGCTTCACACTTTCGAGGAGGCGAAGCGAGGCATAATAGCGCGCTCCGGGCCGGATCGTCGGATAGAGCCGCGGCACCGTTTCAAGGTTGTGGTTGTAGACGTCGGGTCCGGCGTCGACGATCGCCTCGACCGCAGCCTCGCTCTTGTTGCGGAAATCCGGGGTCAGGATCTCGATCGTCGTCGAAGGCGTGCGCTTCCTCAACGCCTCGATGACCTTCACGAATTGCGATGCTCCGCCGTCAGGCAGGTCGTCGCGGTCCACGCTCGTCACCACGATATGCTCGAGGCCAAGCTCGGCAGCCGCGGTCGCAACATGCTCCGGCTCCAGCGGATCGACCGCTCGCGGCATGCCCGTCTTCACGTTGCAGAAGGCGCACGCCCGGGTGCACGTGTCACCAAGGATCATCACCGTCGCATGCTTCTTGGTCCAGCATTCGCCGATGTTCGGGCAGGCCGCTTCCTCGCAGACGGTTGCAAGATTGAGCTCGCGCATCAGCTTGCGCGTGGCGTGATAGCCTTCGCTGACGGGCGCCTTCACGCGGATCCAGTCCGGCTTGCGCTGCTTCGGGACTGCGGCGGGAGCGTTCATGGGCGGCCAGATAGCGATTGGCGGCAACGGTTGCCACCCCTGCCCTGTCGCGGCTAGCGCGGCGCCATGCCTTATCTTGACGAGCTGATCGACGGCTATCGCCGGTTCCGCGAAAAAGACTGGCCGGCCGAGCGCGAACGATGGTCCGAGCTTGCCGAGGGCCAAAGCCCGAAGGTCATGATCCTTTCATGTGCCGACAGCCGCGTCGATCCGGCGCACATCTTCGATGCTCGTCCAGGCGAGATGTTCGTGACGCGCAACATTGCCGCGCTCGCCCCTCCCTACGAAACGAGCAGCGGTTTTCACGGCGTGTCGGCGGCTCTGGAGTTTGCGGTCACGCAACTCGAGGTGGGCGAGATCCTGGTGATGGGACATGGCCTCTGCGGAGGCTGCGCGGCGGCGCTGACGGGGCAATTCGAAGATTCGACGCCTGGTGAAGGCCATTTCATCGCGGATTGGGTGCGCATGCTGAATGGAGCCCGCGACGAGGTTCGCGCGCGGCATGAGCAAATCGACCGCGAGGCCTTTCTCGACATGGAACGAGAGGCGGTGAAGGTCAGCCTCGCCAACCTCCGCACTTTTCCGTGGATCGTGGAACGCGAACGGGCCGGCAGCCTGAAGCTGCACGGCTCGCATTTCTCGATATCCGAGGGTCGGCTGTACGTGCTCGACGAGGCGGAAGGCAGCTTCCGCCCCGTCTAAGCCGTGTCAGGCCCGCGCCTTAGCAGCGCGTGTTGTAGTTGTAGTGCGGCTGCCCGTACTGGTCGACGTAGTAGCAATATCCGCGCGTATCGCGATAATATTGCCGCCCGTTCACGACCGCGCCGAGAACGCCGCCGAGAACTGCGCCGGCAAGCGCACCCTCGCCGACACTGACGCCGGGGATAACTGCACCGGCAATTCCGCCGGCAACGGCACCGCCGACGGCACCGGTGGCTATACGGCGACCCTGGCTGTCGTAGGTGTAGCCGTTGTTGTAGCCGTTATTGTAATAGCCGTTGTTGTAATATGGGTCGTAACCATACCCATTGGGGTAGGTCGCGCAGCCGGTCACCGCAACGCACGTTGCGACGGCGGCGGCAAGTCCAAGCTTCCTCATCGTCCTGTCCCTTCCATCACGCGCCCCCTGTGCAGGTTACAGTGCATAAAGGGGCGTTTCGTTCCCGCATCGATCATCTGATGTACAGGTTCAAATCAATCGGTCGCCGGGGTGTGGCCATTCCGCGCCACTGCGATAGAGAGCCTTTGGAACACTCGAGGGATTCGTTTTGATGCGCGATCGTAACGCCGAGATGGAGAGCAATATCGCGCTGCTGATCGACGCGGATAACGCAAGCCCGGAGCATCTCGACGACGTGCTCCTGGTGCTTGGCGAGCTCGGAACGATCAACATCCGCCGCGCCTACGGCAATTGGGCCAAGGCGAGCCTCAAGGGCTGGGGCCAGCTGACTGGCCTCCACTCGATCATCCCGATGCAGCAATTCGACGTGGTCAAGGGGAAGAGCGCGACCGACATGCGAATGACGATCGACGCGATGGACCTGCTCTACCGCGGGAATATCGACGGCGTCGGGATCATGTCGTCGGACAGCGACTTTCTTCCGCTCGCCCAGCGAATCCGGGAGGATGGACTGCCGGTCTATGGCTTCGGCACCGCCAAGACCCCGCTGTCCTTTCAGCAGGGATGCACCCGCTTCTTCGATGTCGGAGCGCTCGTGCTCGATGATGAAGACCAGCTTGAGCAACCGAAGACCGGGAAGGGCCAGCGGCCGGTCGATCCGGAATTGCTGCAGGTCCTGGGCTCGGCCTACAAGGCGTCGCGGCGAGACGAGGAAGGCTATACGCCACTGTCGGAGCTCGGTCAGCGGGCGAAGGCGGTTTCGAGCTTCGCTGCGCGCAACTACGGCTACACCCGCCTTTCGGAACTCATCAAGGCGGTTCCGAATTTCGAGGTGAAGACCGGCGAGGACGGCGGGCTGTTGGTCAAGCGCCTGCGCTAGCCGCCTAAAGCAATTCCAATTCCACGGTCACTTCATCGCCAGCTGCGATGTTGGCCCGGCAGCGGACCTCCTTCTTCACCGGAAGAAGGTAGCCCCCGCTGTTCAGCGGGAAAATCGATGTCCTCCAGGAGACGTCATCGATCTTCGCTTCGACGCGGACCGAGCCGAACCCGCGCGGGCTTCCGAAGGCATGGGCCTTGATCTCGCCCGAATGTTCCTCGGGCACGGTGATGAAATACCAGCGGCCCGCCGCGTCCGAACCCTTCCAGATCCACAGGAGTGACGTGACGGCGATCATGCTTACCTCCGGCTTGTGTGGCGACGGGTTTGACCGTGAAATAGCGCGCCCACATCTCACCGCGCCTCGATCATTTTCCAGCCGTTGCCCGAGGGATCACGGAAGCTTGCATCGACGCTTCCGTAGCGTTCGACCGGTTCTTGCGTGAACTCGACGCCCCTTTGGCGGAGCCGATCGTAAGCCGCGCGGCAGTCGGCGACCACCAGGACGAGCGGAGGCATCGCGCCCTTGGCAGTCATCTGGCGCATAATCTGTGCGCTCGCTTCGTCGACCGTCGGCGGCTGCGGCTTGAACAGTCCGAGCTGGAACGAAGGCTGGTCGGGATGTTGCACCGTCAACCAGCGGTAATCCCCATTTCGCGCGTCCGTGTGAACGGCGAAGCCGAGCTTATCGACATAGAAAGCAAGGGCCTCGTCCTGGTCGTGGACGTAGATGCCTGCAACTCCGACACCCTGGGTCATGGATCCTCCGTTTCGTTGGGTCCGGGTCCATTACCCATGATCGCCTGCCGCCGCTTCTCCGAAACTGCTATTTTCAAATCGGGCCGGTGGGCGGCGCTTACGAAGCAGTGCGGGACCTCCTCAAGCTGATGTTCATGCGCTCGTTCCCTGGCACGAAGATCGCTTGGACTCTCACCAGTAACATCGCGAAAGATGCGCCCGAAGGTTCCCAGGCTGTTCCAGCCGGTCCGGAACGCGACTTCCGTGATCTGAAGTTCCGTGTCCCGAAGAAGTGCGCTGGCGCGCTCGATGCGGCGTGTGAGCAAATAACGGTGCGGCGGTACGCCGAACGCGTCCTTGAAAGACCGCGCGAAGTGGGCCTCGGATACGCCGCTGACCTTGGCGAGACGTGGGATTGGCCATTCCTCGTGCGAGGCGGCATCCATACGGTCTTTGGCGCGCAGCAAACGGCGCAACAGCGCGGGATCCCTGCCGAGCTTGACCCGCCCCGCAGTCACATCACCTCGTCAATTTCCGGTACGTCGTGCGATGCGGGCGGGTGGCTTCTTCGCCAAGGCGATTGATCTTGTCTTCCTCATAAGCCTGGAAGTTGCCTTCGAACCATTCGACCTTGCTGTCGCCTTCGAACGCCAGGATATGCGTTGCCAACCGGTCCAGGAAGAAGCGGTCGTGGCTGATGATGACGGCGCAGCCCGCGAAATTCTCGATCGCCTCCTCGAGCGCGCCCAGGGTTTCCACGTCGAGGTCGTTGGTCGGCTCATCGAGCAGCAGCACGTTTCCGCCCCGCTTCAGCATCTTGGCGATATTGACGCGGTTGCGTTCGCCGCCGGACAGCTTTCCGACATTCTTCTGCTGGTCCTGTCCCTTGAAGTTGAAGGCGCCGACATAGGCGCGCGTCGATTGATCGTGGCCGTTGACCTTCATGTAATCGAGCCCGTCCGAAATCTCCTCCCAGACGTTCTTGCTGTTGTTGAGGTGATCGCGGCTCTGGTCGACATAGCCGAGATGGACCGTCGGGCCGATGTCGACCTGGCCTGAATCCGGCTTTTCCTGCCCGGTGATGATCTTGAACAGGGTCGATTTGCCTGCACCGTTCGGCCCGATCACTCCCACGATGCCGCCCGGAGGCAGGGTGAACGACAGGTCCTCGAACAGCAATTTATCTCCGTAAGCCTTGCTGATGCCGTTCACCTCGATGACCTTGCCGCCGAGACGCTCGGGCACCTGGATCAGGATTTCGGCTTTGCCCGGGACGTGCTTTTCCTGTGCGGCGACAAGCTGGTCGAACTTGGCGATACGGGCCTTGGACTTGGTCTGGCGAGCTTTGGCGCCCTGTCGGATCCAGGCGAGCTCGTCCCGAATCGCCTTTTGCCGGCCGGTTTCCTCCCGCTCCTCCTGCTCGATGCGCTTTGCCTTTTTCTCGAGATAGGTCGAATAATTGCCCTCGTACGGGAAGTATTTTCCACGATCGAGCTCGAGGATCCAGCTCACGACATTGTCGAGGAAATAGCGGTCGTGGGTGATCATCAGCACCGCGCCCGGATATTCCTTGAGGTGATTTTCCAGCCACTGGACGCTCTCGGCATCAAGGTGGTTCGTCGGCTCGTCGAGGAGCAGGATCGACGGCTTTTGAATGAGGAGGCGCGTGAGCGCGATCCGGCGTTTCTCGCCGCCTGACAGATTCTCGACCGGCCAGTCGGACGGTGGGCAGCGCAGCGCCTCCATCGCGACTTCGAGCTGGTTGTCGAGCGTCCAGCCATCGACCGCGTCGATCTTGCCCTGGAGTTCGCCCATCTCCTCCATCAGCTTGTCGAAATCGGTGTCGTCCTTCGGATCGCCCATTTCGGCCGAGATCGCATTGAAGCGGTCGACCATATCGGCGACGTCGCGCGCGCCGTCCTTGACGTTTTCCAGCACATTCTTGCTCGGGTCGAGCTGCGGTTCCTGCGGCAAATAGCCGACAGTGATGTTCTCGCCTGGCCAGGCTTCGCCCTGGAACTCCTTGTCGATGCCGGCCATGATTTTCATCAGCGTCGATTTGCCGGCGCCGTTCGGGCCGACAATTCCGATCTTGGCGCCGTGATAGAATTGCAGGTTGATGTGATTGAGCACCGGCTTCTGGGCGCCGGGGAAGGACTTGGTCATGTCCTTCATGACAAAAGCATATTGGGCGGCCATGGGGTCGCGAACGTCCTTTGATACGGATTGGAAAGTCGAAGCCCAGTTAGTGAAGTGCGCGCGCTTTTTCTAGTCGCGGCCGACCATCGCTTCGGCATTGGCGAAGCGGTAGTCGCGATATTTGTCCCGCAAATCCTTCTTGCTGAGCTTGCCCGTCGCGGTGTGCGGCAACTCCTCAACGAACTCGATCGCGTCGGGCAACCACCACTTGGCCATCTGGCCGGACAGGAAATCGCGGATCTCGCTTTCGCCAACCGTACTTCCGTCATCGCGAACGATCAGCAGAAGCGGCCGCTCGTCCCATTTGGGATGCGGAATTCCGATCGCCGCGGCCTCGAGCACGCCGGGACAGCCCACAGCGGCGTTTTCGATCTCGATCGAGCTGATCCATTCGCCGCCCGACTTGATGACGTCCTTGGCGCGATCCGTCAGCCGCAGCGAATTGTCCGGGTGTATGACTGCAATATCCCCCGTGTCGAACCAGTTCTCTGAGTCAACGCACTCCTTGTCCTGCTTGAAGTAGCGCTTCACCACCGCCGGCCCGCGAGTTTGAAGTCGGCCCGAACTCATCCCGTCGCGAGGCATGATATTGCCTTCGTCATCAACCACGCGCAGCTCGACGCCGAACATCGAGCGGCCTGGCCGCGACATATAGGCGAGCTGTTCATCCTCGCTCATCGAATCCCAATTTGCCGGAGGGGCCCCGACCGTTCCGATCGGCGACATCTCGGTCATTCCCCAAAGGTGATTGACCCGGATGTTGCGCTCCCTGAACCAACGGATCGTCGCCGGAGGAGCCGATGAGCCGCCGACGATGATCGTATGGAGCTTGCCGAGCGATGCTCCCGTATCTTCGACATGGTCGATCAGTCCGAGCCAGACGGTCGGGACCCCCGCCGAGTGGGTGACTCCCTCCGCATTGAACAGCTCGCAAATATGCTCCGGCTTGTTGTCGGCGCAGAGGACCAGCTTCAGCCCGACCATCGCCGCGGCATAAGGGATGCACCAGCTGCCGGCATGAAACATCGGGACGACAGGCAGCATCACCGAGCGGGCCGAAACATCGAAAATGTCCGGCGCAATGATCGACATCGTATGGATCACGGTCGAGCGATGCTCGTACAGGACGCCTTTCGGATTCCCCGTCGTTCCGCTCGTGTAGCAGAGCCCGCACGGCTCGCGTTCGTCGCCCTCATACCAGCGATAGTCGCCATCTTCCGCTTCCAGGACGTCATCGAATTCGTCGTCGAAGCAGATGAAATGCTCCACCGTCTTCCACTCGGACCTCAGCCGCTCGATCACCTCCGCGAAGCAGCGGTCATAAATCACGACCCGGTCCTCGGCGTGATTGACGATGTAGTTCTGCTGGTCGTCGAACAGTCGCGGGTTCAACGTGTGGATGACACCACCCATGCCGACCACGCCGAACCAGGTCGTGAGATGCCGGTCGTGATTCATGGCGAGGGTTGCCACGCGATCACCCGGTTTGACCCCACGCCGTTCCAGCGCCTGCCCAAGCCGCCGAGCGTCGAGCGCTACGCGTGTCCAATTCGTACGATGGATCGTGCCGTCGGCGCGAGCGGATACGATCTCACGCGCACCATGCTCTCGCTCCGCATGATCGAGGATCCGCATGATACGGAGCGGAAAATCCTGCATCGCGCCCAGACTCATGCGCGCCTCCCCTGGGGACGCCCATCATGACGCAAAAACCGCGGCAGTAAAGCGGCTTAGAAGGGCAGCTTGAATCCGGGCGGAAGCGGGAGCGTGCTCGTCATCTTCTGCATTTCGGTTGCGGCGGCGGAATCGGCCTTGGCCTTGGCGTCATTGATCGCCGCTGCGATCAGGTCCTCCACCATCGTCTTTTCGGACGCCTGGAGCAGGCTTTCATCGATGTTCACCGCAAGGATCCGGCCCTTCGCGGTCGCGCGGATCGTCACCAGCCCGCCGCCGGACGTGCCCTCAACCTCGACGGAATCGAGATTTTCCTGGGCCTTCTGAAGTTCGTTCTGCGCATTTTGCGCCATCTGCAGGATTTCGTCGAAATCGGGCATATCATCCGCCTTTGGTGGAATAGGATTCTAACTCCGCATCCGGGAACGCGTCCATCACAGCGCGAACATTTGGATCGGCAAGCACATCGGCGCGAACGCGCTCCTCGGCCATTTTCTCCTGATCCAGGAGTGAGGGTTCACCCTGCTCATCGGAAAGAGTCACCTGCCAGACGGCTCCGGTGACCGCCTTCAGCTGCGCCGCCAGCTCGCGCGGCCAATCGCCGCCGAGTGGGCGCAATGGCTTGAGCGCGAGCTCGGGTGGTGCATAGCGCACCAGGCCAACTTGGTCGTGGAGTTGGACTGCGAGCTGATGCTTGCCCCGGCTTTCGACCAGTTTGATCAAGGTCGGAAAGTCGGCCGGAAGCGTGGCGGTCGCACCAACTGATTTCGAACTCGGAACCGATGCAGCCGTCGCCACCGACCCTTCCCCGCTGAGCTTCGCCATCAGAGCCGCCGGATCGGGCATGTCGGCAGCGTGGATCAGCCGGAGGAGCGCCATTTCCGCCGCCTCGCGCGGATCGGGCGCGATTTCAACGTCCTGCAGCCCTTTGAGCAACATTTGCCACAGGCGGTGGATCGTGCCCCAGGAGAGGGCCCCGGCCATTTGGTCGGCACTCTCTCGCTCCTCGGCCGCCAGCAGCGCATCAGCGGTCGCGCCGGCCTTGGCTCGGGTTGCCGAATGCAGCGCTTCCATGAGGCCGCGCAGAAGCTGTGTCGGATCAATCCCGAGCGCGTGGGCCTCATCCAGCTCGGCGAGCGACGCGCTGGCGTCCCCCGACAAGATCAGCTGGAGGAGCCGGCGGATTCGGCCTCGGTCCGCCAGGCCGAGCATGTCGCGAACCTGCTCGGCCGTGACCGTACCGGCGCCATGCGCGATTGCCTGGTCGAGGATCGACAGGCCGTCGCGCGCGGAGCCCTCGGCCGCCCTCGCGATCATTCCAACCGCCTCGGTTTCGATCTCGACCCCCTCGGCCTTTGAAACCTCGGAGAAATGGGCGGCGAGCTTCTCGGCCGGGATCCGGCGAAGGTCGAACCTCTGGCAACGCGACAGCACCGTCACCGGCACCTTGTTGACCTCGGTCGTCGCGAAAAGGAACTTCACATGCTCAGGTGGTTCCTCAAGAGTTTTCAGCAACGCATTGAATGCGCTCTTGGAAAGCATGTGCACTTCGTCGATGATGTAAATCTTGTAGCGGGCGCTGACGGAGGCATAGCGGACCGCATCGATGATCTCGCGGATATCGTCGATGCCTGTGTGCGATGCGGCGTCCATCTCGATCACGTCGATATGCCGCCCCTCGGAAATCGCCCTGCAGGGCTCGCAGACGTTGCACGGAGTGATCGTCGGACCACCCTGCCCGTCCGGACCGACGCAATTCAGCGCCTTGGCGATCAGCCGTGCCGTCGAGGTCTTTCCGACGCCCCTCACTCCCGTGAGCAGGAAGGCGTGGGCGATCCGTCCTCGCGCGATCGCGTTTGCGAGCGTCTGAACCATCGCGTCCTGCCCGATCAGCTCGGCGAAGGTCTGCGGGCGATATTTGCGCGCGAGGACCCGATAAGCAGGTGCATCCACCGGCTTGGGCGGTTGCTCAGTCGTGTCGAAGCCCAGTCCGGGCGATTCGGCGTCGTCCATCGATAGCGGTTTAGGGGGTGATGCCCGTCATGGCGAGCGGTGGAAGCCGACGACCCGGCACGAAATCGTTGTGGCTGCTTCCTTCCGGATCTGACCAGGTTGGCGACAGCGCCGTCCGCCGACTTCCGAACGCGCATATGGGGGAAGGCTCATCCCGTCGCAAGGTCGGAGCTTTTTCATTTCGCCGTCATCTTGCGGCAAGCTCGGTCGGTTCTTTGATCCTGCAATGCTCATCCTTCTCGCGACAGCCGCTTTGATGCAGGCTGCCCCTACCTTGGCGCCGCGGCATTACGGCCGACTCTTCATCAGCCCGATGGGAGAGCCCTTCCGTGGGCAGGACCCTCTGGCGGACTGGTTCGCCCAGGCCGACCGCAATCATGACGGCTTCCTTACCGTCGACGAGATGCAGCAGGACGCGGATCGTTTTTTCGCCACGCTCGACCTCAACCACGACGGTGAGATCGACCCCGACGAGGTCACACATTACGAAACTGCGGTCGCCCCACAGGTCCAGGGCGAGCCGGCCGACATGTACGCCAAGAACATCTCGGGAGGGGACACCCAGCTCGACGACCCGGATTCGCCGGAATCCGACAATGCCGGCAACGGTGTCGTAGGGCCTCAGGGAGCCGGCCGCTTTGCGCTGTTGAACGTCCCTGAGCCAGTCGCCGCCGCCGACCTGGACCTCAACCGCGGCGTATCGCGCGACGAGTTCCGCAAAGTCGCCGGCCAGCGTTTCCTTCTGTTGGACACGAATCACGCCGGACGGCTGAGTCTTGCCCAGCTCGAGGCGATGCGGCCGTCCGCGTCGATCAGCGGCTTTCGTCACCACGGCGGCCATCGCCGCGGCGAGGGCAATGACTAGGGTCTTCATGAGCGGTTCACCCTCCGCATAGGAGGTGCTGACAGCCCGAGCAGGAGGCCCTTCGGAATGCGCTTATCCGTCCTCGTCCTTCCCCTGCTCGTTTCCGCCGCGCAATCCACGGCGGCGCCCGAGGGCCCGATCGTAGTCACCGGCCATCCCTGGGCCCCCTTCATCAGTCCGATGGGCGAGCCGTTCCGCGCCAGATCGACCAGCGACGACACGCTCGCCATGTGGTTTGTTAACGCCGATCGGAACCATGACGGCTATCTGACCTCCGATGAGTTGCAGGCCGACGCAGAACGCTTCTTCGCGAAGCTGGACTCCAATCACGACGGCGAGATCGACCCCGACGAGCTCGTCCAATATGAATGGGAGGTCGCCCCGGAGATTCAGGTCAATTCGCGATGGAAGCGTGACAGGCGCGACGCTCAGCAGCCCACTCCCGCCAAGTCGGAATCGGAACACAAGCCCGCGCACCACGGTCGCGAGGAGAAGGAGCGCTGGGCCAATATCGGTTGGCACGGTGGTGGACCGAACGACGTGCTCGAGGGCGCCGCCAGGTACGCGCTGCTCAACATTCCGGAGCCCGTCGCGGCCGCCGATGCCGATTTCAATCGGGGTGTATCACTCGCTGAATTCCGGCAAGCGGCTCAGGCTCGCTTCCTTCTCCTTGACCGCAATCGCCAGGGCAAAGTGAGTCTGGCGGATCTCCAGGCCATGAAGGCGGCCCTGCCTTCTCCCGGACGTCCGAAGAAAATTGACTCCGATGCCATCGACACTCGCGTAGGTGCGCCGCTGCCTCCGGGAAATTAGCGGCCCATCCAGTTGGTCGCCTCCGCGGGGATGCGCACGTCGAGCGATTTGAGGTCTTCCGTCAAAATGATCTGACACGCCAGGCGCGACGTTCGCGACGCGTGGCTGGCGAGATCGAGAAGATCCTCTTCTTCCTCGGTCGCAGCCGGGAGTTTCTCGAAGTCGGTGGCGTCGACGATCACGTGACAGGTCGAGCAGGCCATCACCCCCTCGCACGCGCCTTCCAGCGGCTCTCGAGCGGCCCAGGCCACGTCCAGCAGCCGTTGCCCCGGTTCCGCATCCACTTCCTTGTCCAGGGTCCCATCCGCCCTGAAAAACCTGACCAGGGTCACTCGTCGAGCTTCTGTTGGGCATGGCCTGCCGCGGCAATTCGGTGACAAGCGGCAGCCAGCTCCTCCTGTGTCGTGTAACGGCCAAATCCCAGCCGGAGCGAGCAACGCGCCTCCCGCGTCGACAAGCCGAGCGCCCTGAGGACATGGCTCGGCCTTCCAGAGCCGCTGGCACACGCCGATCCGAGCGAAAAGGCGATGTCGCGAAGGTCGGCAATCAATCGCGCGGCATCAACGCCTTCGCGCCGGATATTGAGGTTGCCTTTGTAGCGGTGCGCCGTGCTTCCGTTGATCGTCCAGCCCTCGCCAAGAGCTTTCAGTGCTGCCGCCCACAGGTGAAGCAGCCGGTCGTGGTCGCGCGTCTCTCTTTCCACGGCGAGTTTCGCGGCGGCTCCAAAACCAACGCAGAGTGCCGGCGACAAAGTGCCCGAACGCAAACCCTGCTCCTGCCCTCCGCCGTGGATGAACGACGCGGGCTCGACGCCTTTGCGCATCCACAAAGCGCCGATCCCCTTGGGTCCGTGAATCTTGTGCGCCGAAACGGCGACGAGGTCGGGGCCCTTCGGGATGTCGACCCGACCGAGCGCCTGGACGGCGTCGCAAAGCATCAGCGCGCCGCATTTATGGACCAAGCGCGCGATTTCGCCGATCGGTTGGATGACTCCGATCTCGTTGTTGACGAGCATGACTGCGACAATCGCGACATGCCGATCGAGCTCTCGCTTCAAATCATCCAGGTCGATCAGGCCATCGGCCTTGACCGGGAGCAAGGTCAGATCCGCCCCGCGGCCCGCAAGCCATTCGCATGTGTCGATCACCGCCGCATGCTCGGTTGCAACCGTGACGATCCGATTGCGCTCGGGCGGCATGCGCTCCATCGTTCCCTTGAGCGCCCAGTTCAGAGCTTCGGTCGCGCTACCGGTGAAGGCCACGCTCCCGCCCTTGAGATTGATGGCCTTCTCGACCTGGTCCCGAGCGACCTCGATTGCGGCGGCGGCTTCACGCCCCCAGCGCGACGGCGAATGCGGGTTGGCGAATTTCTCTTCGATCCAGGGTCTCATCGCCTCCGCGACCTGCGGTGCAACGGGCGTCGTCGCCTGATAGTCGAGGTAGGTCACGCAGCCTGGGCTCGCGACGCAATTCGGCGCCACTCGGCGAGGAAGCGCTCGACATCCGCTTCGCCGGTGCGAGAGCCGAAGCTCACTCGAATGAAGCTCCCGGCAATTTCGGGAGGTACGTTCATCGCGGCCAGAACCGTACTCCCCTTCATCGCGCCCGACGAGCAGGCACTTCCGGCCGACACGGCGATGCCGGCCAGGTCGAACTGAACCAGCAGCGAAGCGCTCGAACCGCCTGGAAGCGCATATGCGCCAATTGTCGCGATGCGCGCAGTTTCTTCGCCGATTACGACCGCGCCAGCTTCTTTCAGGCCCGCCTCGAGCTTCGCCCGCAGGCTCACGAGCTTGTCCATGTCATAGGGACGTGCCGCAAGGGCGCCGGCAAAGGCGAGCGCGTTCGGTGCATCCTGCGTTCCGCGGCGATAGCCTCTCTCCTGGCCTCCGACCGGCTCCAGCGCGCCAAGGTCCTTGACCAGAAGCACTCCGATGCCGGGTGGACCCCCAAGCTTGTGGGCGCAGGCGGCGATGAAATCGGCGTCCGGAAGCCGAAGCTTGCCCGCCGACTGCGCGCAATCCGCGAGAAGCAGCGATCCGGCTTCACGGATCCGCGGCGCGAGCCGATCGAGCGCTTGGATGATCCCCGTTTCGTTATTGACGTGCTGGATCGCGATGAGCGCGGGCCCTTCGGCGATGACCGAATCGAGCGCATCCTCGTCGACAAGTCCATCTCGACGAACGGGGATCACTCGCGATGCCGGGCCCATCGTGTGGTGGACGATCGCATGCTCCGTTGCGCCATGCGCGCGGCCGGCCACTCGTGCTCTGGCCGCCGCGATCTCCACCGCTTCGCTCGCCCCGCTGGTGAAGATGACGTCATGACGCCAATCGAGCACGTCGGCGATTGTGGAACGCGCTTCCTCGAGCAGCGCCCGCGAGGCTCGTCCTTCCGCATGCGGTGAACTGGGATTTGCCCAGACTTCCAGGCCTCGCTGGAGCGCGGTCCGAGCTTCTGGAAGGATTGGCGTGGTCGCCGCGTGATCGAAATAGAGACGCTCTGAACAGCTCAAAAGACGGGGATTCCTGCCGATTGCCACATGAACGGGCGTCCCTATATAGAACCCAACGCCGCTGCGCACCCGCGTCGAGCGGCCTTTCTGATTATGTGAGCACCCGCACCCGATGCCCGAAGTGATTTTCCCTGGTCCCGAAGGCCGCCTTGAAGGCCGTTTCCACCCCGGAAGCCGCCCTCGAGCGCCTGTCGCGCTGATCCTCCACTCTCATCCGCAGGCCGGCGGCACGATGAACAACAAGATCGTGCAACTACTCTATCAAACCTTCGTCCGCCGCGGCTTTGCGACTCTCCGCTTCAATTTTCGGGGCGTCGGAAAGAGCCAGGGCGTCTTCGACAATGGCATCGGTGAGCTCAGCGACGCCGCCTCGGCGCTCGACTGGGTGCAGCAGATT